>DAOUQO010000103.1 GCA_030625565.1 Aliiroseovarius sp.
CTTTCCCAGAACCGCAGAACATGGGTCGGAACGCCAAGCCAGTCGGCGACTTCGCTGATGGTTCGAAAGGCATCGGGGGATTTACTGTTCATATTTTACTTCTCGCTTTCAACGGCGTAATGCGCGCGAAATATCTGCCCCCTGCCAGTCGCCGGTCTGGGTTAACCTTTATTACCGGCTGCAACCTGATCTTTCATCAGGTGCGAGGGACGGAAGGTCAAAACCCGGCGCGGCAAAATAGGAACCTCTTCGCCAGTTTTCGGATTGCGGCCAACGCGGGCGTTTTTATCGCGCACAGAAAAGGTGCCAAAGGATGAAATCTTTACCGAATTTCCATCGGCCAAGGCGTCGGACATGTGGCCCAGAACGCTTTCGACCAAAGCAGCGCTTTCGTTGCGTGACAGGCCAACCTCGCGAAATACCGCTTCGCCCAGATCCATGCGTGTTAAAGTTTTGTTCATCATCGTTGTCCCCCTGATGGTCGGTGTCTTCCCGACGTGCTTTTGCAAATCAACTGATTGTGCTTGGGATAACCATAGGGAGATTTGATTTTACGAGTCAATAACAAGGGGTTGCAAAAAGGCATGGATGTGGCGTCTCACCCACAAAAAAGTTGGCTACCAGCGCAAAACGACGCTGCCCCACGCTAAACCGCCCCCGATTGCTTCGGTCAGGACCAAATCACCGCGTTTGATCTTGCCCTCGGATTGGGCCACTGAAAGCGCCAAGGGGATAGATGCGGCCGAGGTGTTGCCGTGATCTTGAACCGTCACGATCACCCGCTCCATCGGTATGCCCATCTTTTTGGCAGTGCCTTTTATGATGCGGATATTGGCCTGATGGGGCACGATCCAGTCGATATCATTGTCGGACAATCCCGCCTTGCCCAGCGAATGGCGCGCGGTTTCGGTCAGGCGTTCCACTGCGCGGCGAAACAGCTGGTTGCCCAGCATTTTCACGACACCGGTTGTGCCGGTGGTGGATGGGCCACCATCGACGAACAGCATGTCGCGGTCACGCCCGTCAGAATTCAGGTCTGACGCCAGAATGCCGCGGTCTTCGTTGGTGCCAGTGCCGGCATGGGCCTCAAGTATCAGCGCGCCGGCCCCATCGCCAAACAGCACACAGGTTGAGCGGTCGGTCATGTCCAGCAGGCGCGAAAACGTTTCGGCGCCAATAACAAGGATCCGGTTGGCCTGTCCGGTGGCAATCAGGGCGTTGGCGTTAACCAGCGCAAAAACAAAGCCCGCACAAACGGCCTGCACATCAAAGGCAAAGCCGCGTTCCATGCCCAGCCCGTGCTGAACCATGGTGGCGGTTGATGGAAATGTCAGGTCTGGCGTTGTGGTGGCTACGATGATTGCATCGATGTCTTTGACCTGCATACCGGCGTTTTCCAACGCGGCCTGTGCGGCCTTGACTGCCATTTGCGATGTGGTTTCACCTTCGGCGGCAAAATGGCGACGTTCGATCCCTGAACGGGTGCGAATCCATTCATCGGATGTATCGACCAAATCTTCGAAAAAGCTGTTGGGAACAATGCGTTCTGGCAGATAATGCCCAACCCCACGGACTATTGCGCGTCGTGTCATCGTGTGTTCACCCCGGCTGCCCGGCCCTATTTCGTTCCACCTACGTCACCTTCGCGCGTCGCGGGGGCAGACGCAACCCTTGCCGCAAGCTTTTGAATGAAACCTGAACGCGCAAGATCGGCAGCAAGATTAACCGCTGCCGCAACCCCTGTGGGGTCAGCGCTGCCATGGCTTTTGACCACGGTGCCGTTCAGCCCCAAAAACACGCCGCCGTTCACTTGGCGTGGGTCAATGCGCGTTTGTAGTCGCTTGAGCGACGATCGCGCCAAAAGTGCCGAAATTTTGCTGAATATGTTGGACATAAACGCTTCGCGCAGAAATTCGCCCGACAGGCGGGCCGTGCCTTCGCCGGTTTTCAGCGCTACGTTGCCGGTAAAGCCGTCAGTGACGATCACATCGGCCTTGGTGGAGGGGATATCGCTGCCTTCAACAAAACCGACAAATTCAAACTGGGCCGCTTCGGCAGCCTGCGCAATTAGTTCATGTGCGGCTTTTAGCTCAGGGTGGCCTTTGTGTTCTTCGGTGCCAACATTTAGCAGGCCAATGCGGGGCTTTTGCAGGCCCAGACCGTTACGTGCATACGACGCGCCCATAAGGGCATATTGCAGTAAATTGGTTTCATCGGCGCGAATATCGGCGCCGACATCCAGCATAACATTGAACCCGCCGGGGTTTTTGGACGGCCACAGGCAGGCAATGGCCGGGCGGCTGACGCCCGGAAGCTTGCGCAGGCGAATCATCGACAGCGCCATCAGCGCACCAGTATTGCCACAGCTTACAGCAACATCTGCCTCGTGGTCCTTTACCGCCTGAATGGTCGACCACATCGAGGTTTTCTGGCCCTTGCGAATGATCTGGCTGGGCTTGTCATCCATGGTGACAACATCGTCAGCATGGCGAATATCACAGCGTTCAGCCAGACCTTTTTGGGCGCTGACAAGCGGGCCAAGCACTGCTTGGTCGCCGTGCAGGATAAAGCCGACGCTGTCATCTTTGGCGGCACAAAGCGCAAGACCCGCGACAATTGGCGCGGGTCCACGGTCGCCACCCATGGCGTCGACCGAAATAATAGTACGTTTTGAAGGCGCGGTTTGCATGTTCATCTGATCCATAAAAGGCAGCTATCAGACATACTTAGCGTGAGCAACAACAGACGGTTTATGCTGCGTCTTCGTCGTCGAACAGTGCTTCGTCAACCATTGCAACCACTTCGCGGTCGTCATAATGGCCGCACGATGGGCAAACGTGGTGCGGGCGTTTTAGTTCGCCACAGTTTGAACATTCGTTCGGGTTTGCCGCAACCAGTGCATCATGGGCACGTCGGTTATTACGGCGGGATTTGGAAACTTTATTCTGCTGGACAGCCATGGGCCTCAACCTTTGTATTATTTAAGGGGCCTTGGCCCGGTTTAGTTCGGGCTTTTGCCCCAGATTCGATAGGCCAAAGCCCGGTATTTATATGGTCTGGACGTCTCTTACGCTGATCTGCGGCGACTGTCCAACCCATCTTGAGATGAAGGCCGGGAAAATAGAACGATTTTGCAAAAGTGCAAGCGATTTTTGGCCCCGCCCGGTTTTATCACCGTCAGGTGCCTTCGCCCCTTGATTTATTCACTGCCCTCATCATCGCCTTCGCTGCTGCCCGACATCTTGTCACGCAGCGCAGCAAGGCCGGCAAAGGGGCGTGTTTCTTCATCCTGCATCGGGGCCGTTCCGGGCTGTGCAAACGTAGTTTGACCGATCTCGGCATCCTTGGCGCGCGGATAGGGCGGCAAGGCCAGCCCCAGCGCTTCGGTCAGGACCTGGCCAAGGTCGATTTCCCTGCCCAACAATTCTTCGTTGGTGTTTTCGGGCATTTCTTCTTCGCTGCCGGCTTCTGACATTTCGGGTATGTCTATGCGCCAGACGCGTTCGACCAGTTCTTCGATGCGGGTTGTGACCGGGGCCAGTGTAACCACACATTCCTGCACAATAGTGGCCCCAAGGCGGGCGGTAAGGCGCCAATCGGTGCGATCCAGCGGCTTCAGGTTGCCCTTCAGGGTAACTTTGCGCAGGCCGATAAGCCCAAGTTGGTCACGAATGATGGTAATTTCTTTCGTGGTGGGGGTGGTGTTGACCTTGCCCGCACCTTGTTGGGCAAGGGTCTGGACCAGCAAAATTTGGCTAAAAGCCACTTGTGAGGTCTTTTCTGGGGATTCAGGGGCCATGATTGTTTTCATTTCTTGATCGTTGCGCAATCCTTCTGTAAGCCGATAAGGATACAAAGCGTAAGAGGCAAGGGGGCGTCATGCAGGGGTTTAGGCAAATCGTCAGAATAACGGCGGTGGCATTGTTGGTCTTAACCGTCGCGGCATGCAGCGCGACTTTTCGCAATCACGGCTATATGCCGCCCGAGGATGATGTCGATATGATCATGGTCGGGGTTGATACCCGCGAAACGATCACTTCGGCCATTGGCGCGCCAGGAACTTCGGGGCTTTTGACCGAAAGCGCGTGGTATTACGTTGAAAGCCGTTTCAAGCATTTCGCGTATAATGCGCCCGAAGAAATCGACCGTCAGGTTTTAGCAATCAGTTTTGATGCAAACGGGGTAGTCACAAATATTGAGCAATTCGGGCTGGATGATGGCCGTGTTATTGCGCTGTCGCGTCGTGTGACCGAAACCAATATCAAGGGTGTCAATTTCTTGCAGCAGCTGTTTTCCAGCTTTGGCCGGTTTGACGCGACCACTCTGCTTTAGATACATGACAGGCTTTATGATTGTGTTTAACCCTTTGCGGGGCGGTTATTCTTTTGTGCCAAGCTTAGGCTCAAAATCCAGCGCCACGCCATTAATGCAATATCGCAGGCCGGTTTCGGTGGGGCCGTCGTCAAAAACGTGACCCAGATGCGCGGCACAGGTGTTGCAATGTACTTCGGTACGCACCATTGCGCGGCTGGCATCGCGGCTTTCACCAATGTTTTCAGGCACTAACGGGGCGTCAAATGATGGCCAGCCGCAGCCTGCATCAAATTTATTAGTCTGCTCAAATAATTCCGCCCCGCAACATGTACAGCGATAGCGGCCGGGTGCGGTCGGGAAATCATCGTGGCTATAGGGGCGCTCGGTCGCGGCATGGCGGGTGACTTGATAAGCCTCGTCAGATAATTGGGTTTTCCATTCTGCTTCGGTTTTTGTGACTTTTTTCATGCTGTCGCGCCCCTTTTGGTCAAATCCTTGAAACATCTGTTCCATAGATCATCGTGAAAGGCCATATGTAGGTCATCACAAGCTTTTGCACAGCTTGAAGTTAAAGGTTTGAAGTTATGAAGCCGCTTGCGTTTCGCAAAGGCAAATACACCGCCCGGCTTACCCGGGATGCGGCCGATATCAGTGCCGCACAGCGCCTGCGTTATCAAGTGTTCTTTGATTCCAGCGGGGCGGGGCTGGATATTGATCGCTTTGACGGGCTTTGTGATCATGTTTTGATCGAAGATGGCAAAACCGGTGCGCTGGTCAGCTGCTTTCGCGTCATGGGGCTGGAGTGCGGGCAGGCGGTCCAGCAAAGTTATTCGGCGCAGTTTTATGATCTTTCGGCGCTGGAAACCTATCCACATCCAATGATTGAAATGGGCCGGTTTTGCGTGGCAAGTGATCAGCGCGACCCTGAAATCCTGCGTATGGCGTGGGCGATGATGACCCGGCTGGTGGATGGGCATATGGGCGGGCAGGGGTTCCAGATGATGTTTGGTTGTGCGTCTTTTGTGGGGACCGACCCGCACGCCTATGAACACGGATTATCCCTGCTTTATCAAAGCCATATAGCCCCTGAAAGTTGGCGACCTTTGGTCAAGGCACCTGAATATGTGCCGCTTAAGGGGGTGTTAACCAAGGATATGAACACGCGCCGCGCCATGCGCGATTTGCCGTCTTTGCTGCGTACTTATCTGGCCATGGGCGGGCGGGTCAGCGACCACGCGGTAATCGATCGCACCCTGAATACCCTGCATGTTTTTACCGGGCTTGAGGTCAAAAACGTGCCGCCAGCCCGTGCCAAGGCTCTGCGCGCACTGGCAAAATAACAAATTTCGCGCCCCTTGCGTTGACCTTCGCGCCCGAACCTTCTAGGCCCCCGCTATGGCACGTACACCCCTTCTTCAACTTTCGAATATCTCGCTTACTTTTGGCGGTGATCCAATCCTTGATGGGCTTGATGCCATTGTGCAGCCCGGTGACCGTCTGGCGCTGGTCGGGCGCAATGGTTCGGGCAAATCTACCTTGATGAAAGTCATGGCTGGCCTGATTGAACCCGACAGCGGCACCCGCACACTGCCTGCAGGCGCGTCGGTTGCCTATATGGAACAGCACCCCGATATGAGCGGCTATAAAACGCTGGGCGATTTCGCTGTTTCAGGGCTGGAGCCGGGTCAGGACTACCTTGTCGAACAGGCCGCCGAAGGGCTGGGGTTTAACCCCGACAGCGCCACCGCGACGGCCTCGGGCGGCGAACGCAGGCGCGCGGCACTGGCGCGCAGTCTGGCGCTTGCGCCCAGCCTGATGCTGCTGGACGAGCCAACAAACCACCTTGATATTCACGCGATCACATGGCTTGAACGCCGCCTGTCAGAAACCCGCGCGGGTTTCATCATAATCAGTCACGACAGGGCATTTTTGCGCGCCCTGACGCGCGCCACCTTGTGGCTGGATCGCGGCACTTTGCGTCGACAAAATCAGGGCTTTGGCGAATTTGAAGCATGGCGTGACAAGACGTGGGAAGATGAAGACATGGCGCGCCACAAGCTGGATCGCCGTATCAAATCCGAAGGGCGCTGGGCTGTTGAGGGCATCAGCGCACGGCGCAAACGCAACCAAGGCCGCGTGCGTGCCTTGCAAGAAATGCGCGCCGGACGTGCGGCGCAAATCCGCCGCCAAGGCACCGCCAGCATGGCGCTTGAGGCAGGGCCAAAATCTGGCCGTAAGGTTGTTGATGCTGTTGGAATTTCAAAGACTTATGGCGATAAGGTGATTTTGAAAGATTTCTCGCTCAGGATTAATCGCGGCGATCGCGTGGCGCTGGTTGGCCCCAACGGTGCGGGTAAAACCACGTTGTTGAATATGCTGATAGGCAAGGAAAAACCTGATGCCGGAACAGTCAGCCTTGGCACCGGGCTTGAACTGGCTTTGTTTGACCAAAACCGTTCGCAGCTAAAAGATGACGCCACCTTGTGGGAAACCCTGACGGGCAACGCCGAGCTGGGAATTTCCGGCAAGGCTGACCAAGTCATGGTACGGGGCCAGCCCAAGCATGTGGTGGGATACCTCAAGGAATTTTTGTTCTCGGATGCACAGGCCCGCGCGCCGGTGCGCTCACTTTCTGGTGGCGAAAAAGCGCGGCTAATTCTGGCCGGCATTATGGCGCGTCAATCCAACATTCTGGTGCTGGATGAACCAACCAATGATCTGGACGTGGAAACGCTGGACCTGCTGCAAGACCTGCTGGGCGATTATGACGGCACTGTCATTTTGGTCAGTCACGACCGTGATTTTCTAGACCGCATCGCCGCCACCACCATCGTGATGGAGGGTGACGGCGAAGCCACCATTTATGCAGGCGGTTGGTCGGATTACCAAGCGCAGATAAAATCTACCGCCAAGGCCGAACAGGCCAAGACGGCCAAGTCAGCAGGTGGCGCGAAGGCCAAATCCAAAGCCGCGACACCGGACACGGGCCTTTCGTATGTGGAAACACACCGCCTAAAAACCCTGCCCGACGAAATTGCCCGCCTAGAGGCCGAAATCGCCAAGCTGGAAACGGTGCTGTCAGACGCCGATTTGTTCACGAACGAGCCAAAGAAATTCGCAACAATCAGCGATGCCTTGGTCGAACGACATAATAAATTATCCGATTGCGAAGAAGAATGGATGGCGCTGGAAGACCGCGCAGGCGCCTGAGCCTATTCCTCCATCGCCTCCAGCTCGTCGATCATGCCGGAAATCATCGCAAGGCCTTTGTCCCAGAATTTCGGGTCAGACGCGTCCAGCCCGAAGGGGGCCAGCAATTCTGTGTGGTGTTTGGAGCCTCCCGCTTTCAGCATGTCGAAATACTTCGCTGTGAAATCGGCTTTGCCCGCCTCGCCGCCTTCTTCATAGACCGCGTACAGCGCGTTCACCAAGCCGTCGCCAAACGCGTAGGCATAGACGTAGAATGGCGAGTGGACAAAGTGCGGGATATACGCCCAGAAACATTCGTACCCATCCATGAATTCAAACGCTGGCCCAAGGCTTTCGCCCTGTACTGACATCCACAGCGCGTTGATTTGGTCGGGGGTTAACTCTCCCTCGGCGCGCGCGGCGTGCAGTTTGCATTCAAAATCATAGAACGCGATTTGGCGCACCACGGTGTTGATCATGTCTTCGACTTTTCCGGCCAGCAAAACCTTGCGTTGGGCCGGATCTGTGGCGTTATCCAGCAGCTTGCGGAAGGTCAGCATTTCGCCAAATACAGATGCGGTTTCGGCCAATGTCAGTGGGGTATTTGCCAGCATTTCGCCCTGATCCGCTGCCAAAACCTGATGCACGCCGTGGCCTAGTTCGTGGGCCAAGGTCATGACATCGCGTGGTTTTCCAAGATAATTCAGCATCACATAAGGATGCACATCGGTCACTGTGGGGTGGGCAAAGGCACCGGGGGCTTTGCCGGGTTTCACGCCTGCATCGATCCAGCCTTCGGTAAAGAACGGCGCTGCAAGGTCGGCCATTTCGGGGTCAAACGCGCCGTAGGCATCCAGCACAATTTTGCGCGCCGCTTCCCATGAAACACTGGAAGTATCTTCCATTGGCAGGGGCGCGTTACGGTCCCAGACCTGCATTTTATCCAAGCCCAGCCATTTGCG
>DAOUQO010000236.1 GCA_030625565.1 Aliiroseovarius sp.
GCTGGCTGGTCAATACCGGCTGGACCGGTGGGGCGTATGGCACCGGATCACGCATGCCAATTCGGGCGACACGCGCCTTATTGTCGGCCGCTTTGGACGGGTCCCTGTCGGGGGCTACTTTCCGCAAAGACCCTAACTTCGGCTTTGACGTGCCGGTCGCGGTTGAAGGTGTCGCCGACATCCTGCTGGACCCGCGCCGCACATGGGAAAATGCCGAAGATTATGATGCACAGGCCGCCAAACTGGTTGGAATGTTTGCTGAAAACTTTAAGCAATACGAATCCCATATCGACGAAGACGTGCGCGCCGCTGCCCTTGGCTAGGCCTGCACGCTTGCTAAACAAACATGCGCGCCCTACGGTTTGGGAAACCCATTAAACCGGAGGCCCGCATGTTTCGCATCCTATTTCTAACGTTTCTTTGCCTGACATCCAGCGGCGCAAACGCCCTAAACTGGAATGAAGAAAATCTGGACTGGCAAGGCTGGCAGTCGGTCCGCTATGGTGATGCAGACCCCGCTGATGGCTCGGATATAATGGCAGTGAGTATGCGCGATAGCGACGCATATGGCCTGTATTATATCGATTTCGCCTGTGCCTATGCCCCAACGCCAATCCCGATGATTACTATGAGCCTTGTTGTGCCCTGGCGAAACCCTTATTCTGGCACGCCCAAGCACGTTGAATTTGTCATTCGGTTTGAATTGGACGGCGGTGAAACCCAGACGCAAAATATCCAGATGATCAAGGATCCGATGGGCGACGACCACACTTCATGGGACGGTGAATTTCCGACCACCTTGGCGTTTCTGGATGGCCTTGGGCGTGCGCGATCCATGTCAATCCTGACCTTAGACGGGGAAGTGGTAAAGACATTTCGCACGCGGGGCGGGGCCGTTGCTGGGGCTGCATTAACCGTCTATTGCACTGAAATTCCATACGAATAACCCCTTATAGCGGAGCCTATCATGCTTGGTATTAGCCTTCGCTGCGCTGCAGAAAAATCCTAGACCATGATCCCGCGCCGGATCAGGTTTAAGCCTGCAAAAATCAGCACTATTAATGTCAAAGTGCGGAATTTTTCCTGTGGTATACGGTCATGCACCCGAAACCCCAGCGCAACACCCGCCAAGGCCGGAATTACCATTGCGGCCGAAACCTGTGCGGCGGGAAACGTCAGCACGCCAGACCGGATATGGGCAAGCGTTAGCATCATCGCACCAAGGCCGTAAACCACACCTTGAACGCGCATTTGTTCCAGCTTTGAGGTGTTCATTGCTGTTAGGTAAGCAACCAAAGGTGGCCCCCAAACACCGGAAACACCGCCGACCACGCCGGATATAAACCCAAGCATAATTTCAGCGACTGTCTTGCGGGATTTAGGGATGCGTAATTTCCACCCAAGCAGCTGTATTAAAGCGAAAAAAATGATTGGAGCACCAATTATCAGGAACAAGATTCCCTGCGGTATTATTCGTATCATTTGCGCACTAACGACAAGTAAAACCAGCATCACCCCCAGGAAAATCCGGTATTTCCAGATGCTTTCAACTACAGCGCGCCAGCCATAGCGAAACGCCTGCCATGTGTTGCTTACAAGGGTCGGAATAATGAGCGTAGCCAACGCAGTTTCAACGGGTAAAAACGATGCCAGACCAGAAACCATAATCATTGGCATACCAAACCCAACCACACCTTTTACAAGGCCTGAAAACAGTGCCACGACTGCCATGGCCAGCAAAATGGGGAATGAAAGTTCTAACATGCAGGGCCTTTCTACAGCAATTTTTCGGCAATCACACCCAATTTGATTGCGCACTAAACAATCAAAATTGCACCTAATAACGTATTTTTATTGCGCTGCAAATGCAAAGGCCGTACACCTCAGGCGAACAAATCAGAGTTATCAATATGCCCATTTTGCCAAACCTTCTTAGCCAAACCAGTGCAGCCCTACCGGGTGTGCAGATTTTGTATGGTCAAGCCGTCACAAACGTAAAAAACACAGTTACCGCCAACGGTAAAATTGCGGCGGATTTGCTTGAGGAAAACCAAACCTCGGTACATGCATTATCGTGGTTTGCAACCTATGTGCAGGCCTTGGTGCAAATGCAAAACTGGGCTGAAACCTTACGCGATGCTGGCACATTCGGTGAATTGGAACAGCTGCTTTTGCAACTTGCGTTCGGGGAATACCTTGCCCAGATCAAGGGCGGCATTCCAATGAGCCAGCATGAAATTGCGCGTCTGTCGGATATGGGCATTACGGATATTACCCCCATAGATAATGATGCAATCAACACACTAGTTTCCAAGGGAAATTCCCCATCTGCACGCGCCCGGCTTGTGGCCTTGATGCAAGAAAATTCCGGCCATGCAACATTTGGCACCACCGGCCTGGATGATGAGATGGAGATGATCCGCGACCAGTTCCGCCGTTATGCAGATGAACGCATCACCCCGCATGCCCATGACTGGCACCTGAATGATGAACTGATCCCGATGGAAGTCATCGAAGAGCTGGCTGAAATGGGTGTTTTTGGCCTGACAATTCCAGAGGAATTCGGCGGTTTTGGCCTGTCAAAAACCGCAATGGTTGTCGTGTCCGAAGAACTTAGCCGTGGCTATATCGGCGTTGGCTCACTTGGGACCAGATCCGAAATTGCGGCTGAGCTGATCCTTGGCGGTGGCACCGATGCGCAAAAAGAACATTGGCTGCCCAAAATTGCCTCTGCCGAAATTCTGCCCACTGCGGTTTTCACTGAACCCAATACCGGCTCGGACCTTGGCAGTTTGCGCACCCGCGCGGTGAAAACTGGCGATAATTACACCGTCACCGGCAACAAAACGTGGATCACCCACGCCGCGCGCACCCATGTCATGACCTTGCTTGCGCGCACCGATCCAGACACCACAGATTACCGTGGGCTTAGCATGTTTTTGGCCGAAAAGACCCCCGGCACAGACACCGCCCCCTTCCCGACCGAAGGCATGACCGGCACTGAAATTCAGGTGCTGGGTTATCGCGGAATGAAAGAATACGAACT
>DAOUQO010000156.1 GCA_030625565.1 Aliiroseovarius sp.
TTCACCCGAAGCAGAAGCGGCCTTGGCCCAAGTGCTTATGCGCGAACCTGAAAATCTGGTCGGGCGCTATTACAGCGGCCTGATGTTTGCCCAAACCGGACGCCCAGACAAAGCCTTCCGCCTGTGGCGCGCCTTGCTGGAAGACAGCCCACCAGATGCCGCTTGGGTCGAACCAGTTCGCGCCCAAATTGGCCAATTGGCAGCGATGGCAGGGGTGGATTATACCCTGCCCCCAGTGGCAACTGGCCCGGCCCTGTCTGGCCCCAGCGCCGAAGATATCGCCGCGGCGGGCGACATGAGTGCCGAAGACCGCATGGCGATGGTCGAAAGCATGGTTGAACGTCTGATGACCCGCATGGCATCCGAAGGCGGTACACCGCCGGAATGGGCGCGGTTAATCACGGCGCTGGCGACCCTGAACCGCACAGATCGGGCGCAGGCTGTCTGGGGCGAGGCACAAAATATCTTTGCCGAATTCCCTGCCGAGCTGGAAATGATCAATACCGCAGCCATTGCGGCAGGGCTAGAAAGCGCCGAGGCAAGCCAGTGATCTATGATGAAATTACGGATTTCGCCGAGGTACTAAAACCACATGACGCCCTGTGTGGTCTGGATTTGGGATCCGTCACCATTGGCGTTGCGGTCAGTGACCGCATGCGCCAAGTGGCAAGTCCGCTGGAAACCATCAAGCGGCGTAAATTCGGGCTGGATGCGGCGCGCCTTCTGGAAATTTGTGGCGCGCGCGAAATTGGCGGAATCGTACTGGGCCTGCCGTATAATATGAATGGCAGCGAAGGCCCGCGCTGCCAATCCACCCGCGCTTTTGCCCGCAATCTGGAACGCCTGACCGAACTGCCTATCACCTTTTGGGATGAACGCCTGTCAACGGTTGCGGCTGAACGCGCCTTGCTGGAAGCCGACACATCACGCGCCCGCCGCGCCGAGGTGATTGACCACGTTGCCGCAGGTTTCATCCTGCAAGGCGCATTGGACCGGATGCAGTTTATTGCCCGCTAGAATACCGCACTAATCCGCATAGGAAACCGCACGCCGGTACAAATGCCACGTGGCATGACCAAGCACCGGCAGCACCAGAAAAAGCCCTGCGAAAAACGGCAGCATCGCCAGAATTGTCAGCGCTGCAATGGTGAAAGCCCACACCATCATTGGCACAAAACTTCCGGTAACAAGTTGAAAAGAATGGATCATTGCGGTGATAAAATCGATCTCGCGATCCAATAACATCGGAATGCTGAACGCGGTAAGGCAAAACAATACAAACGCCATAACGCCCCCGACTCCGGTGCCGATTGCCAACATGGTCAGACCATTTTGGGTCAGCAGGGTATCTTGCCAGTTGGTAAGGATATTGGTCATTGGTTGCAGCCCCATGAACAGTGCAAACACCAGATGCGCAATAAATACCCAGAACATAAAGAACATGATCAAAACCACGGCAATTGATGGAATTTGGCGGTCTTTTTGACGGAAAACCACCCCGACAATTGCCCCCCATTCAAGCTTTTCTCCGCGTTCGATGCGCCGTGAAACCTCATACAGGCCAACCGCCAGAAACGGGGCCAGCAATGGAAAGCCCAAGGCCAGTGGAATTGCTAAATATTGGCGATCCTGTATTGCCAGCTCAAAGAAAATTCCAATGCCGCCAAGCACAAAAAATGCCGCGAAAAATAGCCCAAACCCCGGGGCGTGGCGGAAATCGCGCAGCCCTGCACCCAGTGCGGCCCAGATATCATCCAGCCCGATTGTGCCTAAATTTGGTGGTGAAGATGGTCGTGCTTCTTGGTCGTTGGACATACGTCCCCCTTGCGTTTCATTTCGTCAGATCCTGTTCGTTCGCAAGGGTAGTTTCACGACAAGTCTGGCCTGCGTCAAGATGGCGCAGGGCTAAATTTTTTATCAGGTTAGGGGCGGCTTAGATGTCGCCTTGGGCCTCGGCGCGACTTTTGCCAGCGACATCCATCGCCAAAGTTGCCGCCATAAAGCCATCCAGATCGCCGTCCAAAACCCCTTGAGTATCAGAGGTTTCATGGTTGGTACGCAAATCTTTCACCATCTGGTAAGGCTGCAGCACGTAAGACCGGATCTGGTTGCCCCAGCCCGCGTCACCTTTGTTTTCGTGGGCTTCATTGATGGCGGCGTTCCGCCGGTCCAGCTCCATCTGGTACAGCCGCGATTTCAGGGCCTTCATGGCAATATCGCGGTTCTGGTGTTGGGATTTTTCCGAACTTGTGACCACAATACCCGTGGGCAGGTGGGTGATGCGGACGGCAGAATCCGTGGTATTCACGTGCTGGCCACCCGCACCTGATGAACGGTACGTATCAAGGCGAATATCGGACGCGTTCACCTCGATTTCAATGTTGTCATCGACCACGGGATAAACCCAGATCGAACTGAACGAAGTGTGGCGCTTGGCGGCGCTATCAAAGGGCGAAATCCGCACCAAACGATGCACGCCGCTTTCGCTTTTCAGCCAACCATAGGCATTATGGCCGGTAATTTTATAGGCGGCGGATTTGATCCCAGCCTCTTCGCCCGAGGTTTCGGACATTAGTTCAACCTTATAGCCCTTGGCTTCGGCCCAACGTATATACATGCGTGCCAGCATTGATGCCCAATCGCAGCTTTCGGTGCCGCCGGCGCCTGAATTTATCTCAAGAAATGTGTCGTTACTGTCGGCTTCGCCATTCAACAGCGCCTTCAGTTCGGCGCGCCCGGCCTTTTCGCGCAAAGCGGCCAGCCCTGCTTCGGCCTCGGCGATAATTTCGGAATCATCCTCCATTTCGCCCATCTCGATCAATTCGGCCTGATCCGATACCTCTTGGATCATCGACTGGCATTCTTCCACCGCATCCATCAATGCCTGACGTTCGCGCATCAGTTTTTGCGCTTTGTCAGGGTCGTCCCACAGATTGGGGTCTTCGGTTAGGGCGTTGAATTCCTCCAACCGGTGTGGCGCGGTTTCCCAGCCGATCCGCTGTCGCAACAGGTCCAGAGATTTTTCAATTGCAGCAACATTGTTCTGAGCTTCTGCCCGCATTTTTTGACCCGTCCGTAATTTTCAAGCGCTTCATATGTGCAATAACAACCCCGACGCGCGGCGGCAAGACTGGGTGGCACAGGCAGGGTGGCACAGATGGGCAAAATGCCTAAATACCGGGCAAGACAGCTTTGTCAGTTGAGGCCTTACAAAAAGGGCCTTATCAAGAAACAGGTTAGCGCTATCCAGTACAGATTATTCAGGGCCAAATGATGCAAACCCAAAAAGATCGAAACACCTTTAATCTGCTTGCCGATGTCGGCGGCACAAATACCCGACTGGCGCTGGCCCAGGATGGTCAAATTCTGCAAGGTACAATCCAGCGACTGCG
This sequence comes from Aliiroseovarius sp., assembly GCA_030625565.1. Taxonomy (GTDB): domain Bacteria; phylum Pseudomonadota; class Alphaproteobacteria; order Rhodobacterales; family Rhodobacteraceae; genus JAAEUB01. The sequence continues at coordinate 3,393 of DAOUQO010000156.1, forward strand.
AAATGATCAGCACACCAGTCTGGACAGCGTTCTGGCCGCATATTTCAGCCAGAAAGGCCCCGTCACATGTGACATTGCCGCCGCCGCAATTGCCGCGCCTATTGAAGACGGGGTTGGGCGCATGACCAACCTAAACTGGCAGATTTCAGCGCACACAATCACCAAAAACACAGGGGCCACACGCGCAATAGTTATCAATGACCTGCAGGCGCAGGGATATGCGTTAGGCCGTATGGACAAGGCCAACCTGATACCCGTTATTTCAGGAAAAGCCGCCAAAGACAGCGCAACACGTTTGGTGGTGGGCCTTGGCACGGGCTTTAATGCCGTGCCGGTTTTCACCCAATCGGGCACGCTTTTCGTGCCGCCATCGGAAACAGGGCACACAAGCCTGCCAATCCGCAGTGAAACGGAATACGCCTTAGCCAAGTATTTGGCAAAATCGGGGGCCAGTGCAACGCTTGAAGACTTACTTTCAGGCAAGGGGCTTGCCCGTGCCTATGGTTTTTTCAGCCAAATCGGCCCCGATACGGCCCTGCCGGAACCTGCATGGGTCATTCAGGCGGCGCATTCGGGCCATGATGAATCTGCGGTTAAAACACTGAATATCTTTGTTCACCTTCTTGGGCGCAGCATTGCCGACCTTGCCAATATCCACCTGCCCTTTGGTGGGATTTACCTTGTTGGCGGTGTTGCACGTGCGGTCACGCCGTTTTTGGATGTAATGGACCTAAAGGGCGCATTTCGAGGCAAAGGCAAGGCCCAAACAATTATGGAAAACTTTCCTATCTATTTGGTAGATAACGATTTTGCCGCCCTTGATGGTTGCCTTCAGGTTATTGAGCAATCAGATTAATCAATACCTTTCAGGTCCAGCTTTCAGCATATTTTGCGGCAAAAACTGCGGATTCATCGGGCTTGGGATGCGACATCTTGGATTCAATCCTGGCGCCCTCTGGACCTTGCCAGAGTTAAACCCTATATGTTCAGTCAGGATTAACGAAAGGTTCAAACAATGAACTCTGATTCAGCTGCCCCGATCGAGGGCTCGCCATTGATCAAACCGTCTTCGACGGATCACCCGCTTTACGAAAGCATTGTTGCGGCCTGCCGCAGTGTTTTTGACCCGGAAATTCCGGTCAATATTTATGACCTCGGCCTGATTTATGCCATCGAAATCGATGATGATTGTTCGGTTGCGGTCGACATGACCGTCACCGCCCCTGGCTGTCCCGTTGCCGGCGATATGCCCGGCTGGATCGCCGACGCCATCGCCCCGCTGGAAGGCGTGCGCCAAGTTGACGTGCAACTGGTTTGGGAGCCCCAATGGGGCATGCAAATGATGTCAGACGAGGCCCGTCTGGAACTGGGTTTCATGTAATGTTTGGCATTCCGGGCAAACAAGCAATGACCATGACCCAAAAAGCGGCGGTTCAAATCGCGCGCCTGATGGAAAAAGACAACCACCAAGGCCTGCGCATCGGCATCAAAAAAGGTGGCTGCGCGGGCATGGAATACACCATGGAATACGTCGATTCCATTGATCCAAATGACGAGGTCATCGAACAAGACGGCGCAAGGATCATGATTGCACCCATGGCACAAATGTTTTTGTTCGGCACTGAAATTCATTATGAAACATCGCTGCTGGAATCCGGTTTCAAGTTCAAAAACCCCAACGTTTCCGAAGCCTGCGGCTGCGGTGAATCAATTAAGTTCGATGAAACCTTAACCGGTAAAATTTAGCAAAAGGTATATAATATGCGGCGCAAACTGGCGGCTGGAAACTGGAAAATGAATGGCGATGCAGCCCTTTTGGCCGAGGCCAAGGCGCTGGCCGCCGCGCATCCCGACCCCGGCGTTGATGTGCTGTTATGCCCTCCGGCCACGTTGCTTGGCCAGTTGGGGGCAATTACCGGTGCAAATATCGCCACGGGCGGCCAAGATTGCCATGCAGACAAAAATGGCGCGCATACCGGTGATATTGCCGCCACCATGCTGGGCGATGCCGGTGCATCCTATGTCATTTTGGGCCATTCCGAACGACGGCAGGACCATGGCGAAACGGACC
>DAOUQO010000189.1 GCA_030625565.1 Aliiroseovarius sp.
TCATTGGGTCAGGTAAAACAAAGGCGGAAAGGAACCGCTATCGTTAAAACGGGCATTGATTGATACAGCTTAGCCCAGATCAGGCACAGGATAATATGGATAGAATACCTTTGACCCGCGCGGGCCACACCGCGCTGGATAGCGAACTAAAACAGCTCAAATCCAAGGAGCGCCCGGCCGTGATCCGCGCGATTGCCGAAGCACGCGAACATGGCGACCTTTCGGAAAACGCCGAATACCATGCAGCGCGCGAAAAACAGAGCTTTATCGAAGGTCGCGTGAAAGAGCTGGAAGGCATCTTGTCGCTAGCGGATGTGATCGACGTGGCCAGCCTGTCAGGCACTGTGAAATTCGGGGCCACCGTTACCATTGTTGATGAAGACACCGACGAAGAAAAAACCTATCAAATCGTTGGCGAGCCCGAAGCCGACATTGAGCGCGGTAAACTTAACCTGCGATCCCCCCTCGCCCGCAGTCTGATTGGCAAGGACGAAGGCGACAGTATCGAGGTGCGCACACCGGGCGGCGAAAAGGGTTACGAGATTTTGACGATTAAATTCATTTAATCCGCAAGGGGCGCTATTATGGGCACAGGAAACCAAGATGAGTGAAAACCTAAAGGATCAATCCGTTGGTCTGGGCACTTTTCAAAATACAAATATGCAGCGCAAGATCACCATTGGCGAAGCTTTCGCAGTGCTGTTATCGCTGGTATGGCTTGGTGGCTGCGCCATATTTTTTCTGGTTCTTGGCCATGAATTCACCCCCCAAACCGGCACCGAACAAAGTCTGGATCCCTTTCGTTTTATCATGACCGCGCTGGCAATTTTTATGCCTGTGGCGATCTTGTGGGTGGCGACAACGGCAATCCGGTCTGCGCGCATCATGCGCGAAGAAAGCGCGCGCCTTCAGGCGGCGATTGACGGGATGCGCCACACCTATTTGCAACAGCAACAAAACGGCACGATTGTTCAGGGCCCTTCAAATGTTGAACGCAAGCTTGACCAACTGGCCCAAGCGCAACGCCAAACCGAATCCGCGATTGCCACCTTTACGTCAACGCGCCAAGAACCGCGCTCGATGGCCAAAAACGCCCCTGCGCAATCAGAACCCAAGGCGGCCCAAGTTAGCGCCCCCTCACTGGCCACGCACCAACCTATGTTAGAGCTGGGAACCCAAGCAGGTGAGCTAAACCCGCCGCTGTCGCTGGAAGATTTTATTTGCGCCATGCATTTTCCGGAAAACGCCGACGATCAGGAAGGGTTCCGCGCCCTGCGCCGCGCCTTGCAAGACCACAAAATTGCCGGGTTGGTGCGCGCGGCACAAGATGTTTTAACCCTGCTTTCCCAAGACGGAATTTATATGGACGACCTAAGGGTCGACATGGCGCGACCAGAATTCTGGCGCAAATTTTCAGCCGGTGAACGCGGCGGCGCAATTGCGCCTCTTGGTGGCATTCGTGACCGTTCATCTTTGGCACTGACCGCCGGACGGATGCGCAAAGATCCGGTGTTTCGCGATGCGGCCCACCATTTTCTGCGCCGGTTTGACCAAATATATACCGGCTTTGAACAAGGCGCCACAGATCAGGATATCGCCGCAATGGCCGAAACCCGTACCGCCAAGGCATTCATGCTTCTGGGGCGCGTAACCGGCACATTTGATTAGCTTTTCCTTAGGAGCCGAACACGCAGCTGGCGATATCGACCCCGCGCCCTGCTGCCAAAACCGTGATGCGAATATCGGAACGGCTAAGCACAAAGGGCGCGCCCGAAGGCGGCACCAAATCGGACACCGCAGTTAAGGTGCGCCCTTGGCGTGAAACCTTGGCCTGCGACACCCAAATGCCCTGATCTGCCGGTTCAATCACCACAAATTCGCCGGCGCCGACACGCGGCAGCCCCATGCGCGCCGTAACCCGCAGCCCGTCTGAAATAGGGGCTACATCACAGGTTATACCCCCCAAACCGGCCTCGCGTGCGCTGATTGGACCTGCGCCCAAAGCCTGCCGGATCAAGGGGGCGTCACTGGCAGGTGCGCCAACCTCTAGGATTGTGTCGAAACGCGCCTCCATCGGCATGCAAACATCACTGCAAACCCCAAGGAATACGCTGCCTTTCAGGGTTATTTTCTGACCCAAACGCTTTGGCGAAACGGCAAAAGGCAAAATCAGCTCATGGTAATAGCCCAGCGTTTGCAAACCTGCCGTGTCAAAAACCTGCGGAACCGGCCAGTGAAACACCACATTTTGCATATTGCGCGACCCGCTCCAGTCAAAAGTGGGGGCGATGCCGCCCTCTCCGGGGGCGCGCCAATAGGTTTTCCAGCCATCCGCCAATTCAATACGCAACGCAGCCATATGGGTGCCATCGGCCTGACGCCACCCCGGCAAAATGGATATTTTTGCAATGTTATCAGATGAATACCCAGGGGTTTCCGCCTGAGCAGGCTCAACCAAAAGGCCCGCAAGCCAAACAAAAGTACCGATAATTGCGGCCCAAAGGGGATATTTAAAATACGTCATAGCGCCATGATAGAACCTGACGCCCAGATAGGAAATCACATTTCCATGAACGCCGGACAGGCGGCAACTTGCCCCTTGCAGCGCCGGTAAACACAGGTCATTTTGCCCCCATGACACAGACTACAAACCTTACCGGAAAACTGCTGCTTGCCATGCCCAATATGGGGGATGCCCGTTTTGATCAGTCGGTCGTGTTTTTATGCATGCATTCAGACGAAGGGGCGATGGGCCTTGTGATCAACAAGCCTGCGCCTGATATCAGTTTTCACGCCCTGCTAAAGCAGCTGGACATTGATACCATTCCGGATTTCACTGCCCCGACGCTGTTTTTTGGCGGCCCGGTTGAAACCGAACGGGGCTTTGTGCTGCATACGGGCGAATATGGCGGCGAAGCTGGCACGCTTCAGGTTGATGACAACACCGCAATGACCGCAACCCGCGATATTTTGCGCGACATCGCGATGGCAAAAGGCCCCGATCAGGTGCTACCGGTGCTGGGATATTCTGGCTGGGGACCGGGGCAGCTGGAAAGCGAGCTTCAGCAAAATGCCTGGCTGATTTGCGATGCGGATCACGCAATCATCTTTGAACACAAAAGCGCAAAAAAATGGGAGGCAGGCCTGACAAAGTTGGGCATCAGCCCCTTGATGCTGTCAGCCGAAGGCGGTCGCGCTTAGCTTAGGCGCCACCCCTTTTATCGCGGCGAAGCGGCACGCCGCAGACGATCATTAATCGCCAGCCCCAACCCCGTTTCAGGAATGGGCGACACCGCAATCGGCGCGTTCCCTGCGCGGTCAAGCTGGTGCAAATGACCAAACAAATTGGCCGCGGCCTCAACCAAATCACCGGCAGGCGACAGGTTCAGGTCGGCGGTAACCGCGCCAAACCCCAAAAGGCGTTCACCGGGCCGTGTGGTTTTTGCATTCAACCGCACCTGCGCCGTGGGGGCATAATGTGACGCAAGCTGGCCTGGCGCAGTCGGGTTTTTCTGCGCCGTGTATGGCACCAAATCACAGCCAAGGCAGACGTTCAAAGCCTCAGTCGGCAAACCACCGGGGCGCAAAAGAACAGGCGCAGGATCAAAGCCCACGATGGTACTTTCCAGCCCAACGCCGCAGGCACCGCCATCTAAAATTGCATCAATCCGCCCGCCAAGACCCGCGCGCACATGTTCGGCGCATGTTGGGCTGATCCGGCCCGAAGGGTTCGCAGACGGGGCCGCAACGGGGCAGTCGGCCTTGGCCAAAAGCGCCTGTGCCAACGGATGAGCCGGAACGCGAATAGCAACATTTTTCAAACCCGCCGTGATCAAATCCGACAGGCCGGAATTTGCCTTTGTTGGCAACACAAGGGTAAGCGGGCCGGGCCAGAAAGCAGCGGCCAAGCGCAGGGCATCATCGCTTAATTCAGCCAATTCCATAGCCGCTTGCAAGGTTGGCACATGCACAATTAGCGGATTAAACGAAGGCCGCCCCTTGGCTTGGTAAATGCCCGCCACGGCCTTGCCGTTTCGCGCATCCGCGCCCAGCCCGTAAACAGTTTCAGTTGGAAAGGCTACCAATTTGCCCGCGCGCAATAGATCTGCGGCGCGCGCAATTGCGGCCACATTCTGAGGTAACATTTCCGTCTGTTTGTTCTGGCCCGCCATGACGTTGCGTTCCCCCTTGATACCGCCCGTTCTCTGGGTCAGTTTGGTTCCTACTGCCAAGCCC
>DAOUQO010000184.1 GCA_030625565.1 Aliiroseovarius sp.
TGGTGGGGCGTGGCAAATGCCAATGAAAACAACCCTGAAAAACCCGCCGGCGAAAGGGTATAGTTAAGTGAAGATTTTTGTTCATATAGGCATGGAACATTGCGGTGCGGGGGCCATCCAAAAGGTGCTTTCTGCCAAGCGGGATCAACTGGCCAAAAAAGGCGTGGTCTTTGCGCGCGCAGGCGGCGGAAAAAACCACACGCGGGTTTATATGGCCGTCAGCGACCCCGATGCCGTGGACAGCCTCAGGTTTAATCGTGGTGCCGAAACCAGCGAAAAACAGACCCGCCTGCGCGAAAACCTTGCCCGTGATCTAGCGGCCGAGGTCGACAAGTTCGAGGCCGAAAGCCTGATCATTTCCGCAGAACAGCTGTGTACTTTACCAAATATCAGCGCGCTGGAACGCCTGCGCGCCCTACTTTTACCGCTGTCCGATGACATCCGCATTATTGCCCATATTGACGAACAGGCCCGCACATTAACCCGCCATTACAGCGAGGCCGTTCTTTCCGGCCGGACTGCACCCTTGTCGCGTGAAATTGCGCTGGCGGCAGATGGAAATTGGCGCGATGAGGCCCTGAAAGGCTGGCAAAAATACACACCTGCCAACCATGGTTTTCCCGATGTGCAGGCCGTGCCACACTGGCTGGATTATGGCGGGGTTCAAGACATGTGGGAACAGGTTTTTGGTGCCGGATCCGTTACCTTCCGCGCCTATGATGGCGAACGTTTTGCCAGCACCGATATTATTGATGAAGTATGCGAATCCTTTGAAATAAAACACAATATTGGCAAGGTTGACGCGCCAAAACTGCCCCGCAGGAAATCTGGCGCCCATATCGCCCGGATGCGCAGCGTAAACCAGGTTTTTGCCCAGCTTTTGGTTAAAAATTATGTAATTCCGCGCCAGCTATGGCGGCGTTTGCTGGATGATTTACGCGGCCCCGGCGATGCGACTGCCGCCGGTGCATTGTCCGGTATCTCAAAGCTGTTTGAAAAAGATAATAACGCCCTGATCAAGGCCCACAAGGGGCTGACATCGGCCTGCCTTAAGCCGGATCGCGCCCTTGCCGACTGGATTGAGCCAGACCTTGAGCGCGGCTTTCGTGCCACGCAATTTGTTGCTGCAATCATGCCGCGCATTGCAAACGCCACGAAAACCGCCCGCGAAGAGGCCAGCAATGCCACGCCAGACAGCCACAAAAGCGGGCTTAGCCCGATTGCCGAAAAACTACTGACCAAACAGGCCCGCGAAAACTTTGACGAACTGCAAGGTGGCCGCTTTGCCCCCCATAATAACGTTGGTCGGCTGGATGAAACGAAACCAGCCCCACCCTATGATGAAATCCCCCGCCGTGATCTGCCCAAGGGAAATTCGGGCAAGGTCATTGTTGGCTGCATGAAGGACGAAGCGCCCTATATTTTGGAATGGGTCGCCTATCACCGCGCCATGGGGATCGATAATTTTCTGATCTACACCAATGCCTGTTCGGACGGAACCAGCGAATTATTGGACCATTTGCAGAAAATGGGCATCCTGCAGCACCGCAATAATGACAATTGGAAGGGGAATTCCCCCCAGCAATACGCGCTGAACCAATCCCTGAAGGAACCGTTAATCAAAAATGCCGAATGGGTCATTCACATTGATGTGGATGAATTCATTAACGTGCGCATTGGCAATGGCACCTTGGATGATTTTCTGGCGCGCGTCCCCGATGCCACCAATGTTGCCATGACGTGGCGGCTGTTTGGCCATAACGATGTGACCCGCCTTAAGGATGATCTGGTGATTGACCAGTTTGACCACGCCGCGCCAAAACATTGCCCGAAACCGCACACTGTGTGGGGGTTCAAAACCATGGTTAAAAACATCGGGGCCTATGAAAAACTGTCATGCCATCGGCCTAATAAGCTCAGGCCGGGATTTGCAGGCAAGGTCACGTGGGTCAATGGATCTGGCCGCGCCATGGGGGGCGATGTGAAAGAAAAAGGCTGGCGCAGCTCGGTGCAGAATGTGGGGTATGAGCTGTTGCAGCTTAACCATTATGCGCTGCGGTCGGCGGAAAGTTACCTGATCAAACGCCAACGCGGGCGCGCCCTGCATGTGGACCGCTCAATCGGGATAAATTACTGGGTCCGCATGGATTGGTCCGACAATCACGATGTCACAATCAAGCGAAATATACCGCGTGTTCTGACCGAACTTGACCGCCTGCGCGCCGATGAAAAACTGGTAAATCTGCATGAGGCAGGGGTTGTATGGCACCGTAACAAAGCCGCCGAGCTGCATAAAAACCCTGAATTTTCTGACCTATACAAACAAGCACTTGAAACAAAATTAACCGAGCTTGAGCGCGTCGCCTTTGCCCTTGCCTTGGATTTGGACAGTTAAAGCGGTACAATATTTATGATTTTAAAGGACAGTATGATGAACGATAGTCAAATACAAACACCCGACAGCCCCGCGCCCTTGGCTGCGCCTGAATTCATCCGGTCGCGTGGTATTCGCCTGCCAAATGATCCACGTATCATTGACCAAAAACGCCGCCGCGCCCTGCGTCAGGGCAATTATGAACGCCGCGAGGTCGAGGCAGTGAAAGCCATGGTGCGCCCCGATGATGTGGTGATCGAACTGGGCGCTGGCATGGGCTATATGTCGACCTTCATGGCTAAAAACCGCAAGGTTGGCGAAGTTCATGCCTTTGAAGCAAACCCCGCCATGATCCCCTATATTCAATCGGTTCACGCGGCAAATGATGTGACAAATGTGCAGCTGCACAACGCTATTCTTGGCCCGCGCAAAGGCACTGCTAAATTTTATGTCCGCGAAAATTTTCTGGCGTCTTCTCTGGAAGAAGACCCCAAAGGCGTCAACAGCCCCGTTACCCATATCGAAGAAATCGAAGTCCGCAATATCAAGGCCACCTTCAAGGATATTAGCCCCAGTTTTCTGGTTTGCGATATTGAAGGCGCCGAGGCAGACGTTTTGCCAAATGCCGACCTGTCCAGCCTGCGTGGCGCAGTGATTGAATTGCACCCACAATGGATTGGCCAAAAGGGTGTGCAGGCGGTGTTCACAGCGCTGCAAGATGCGGGTTTGACGTTCTTTCCAAAAACATCAAACAAGAAAGTCGTGACCTTTCTGAAAGGCTGGTAAAATGCGCGCAACTGCCGTTCTGACATTGCGTAACGAAGGTGCTTTTCTGCTGGAATGGCTGGCCCACCACAGGGGCATAGGTTTCACTGATTTCCTTGTGTTTTCAAATGATTGCGATGATGGAACCGACGTGATGCTTGACCGTCTTCAGGCGCTTGGCTGGCTGATGCATGTCCGCAATGACGGCCCCCATGAAGGCGGGGTGCAATGGGCCGCCTACAAGGCTGCGGACAAGCACCCTTTGGTCAAAAATGCCGACTGGCTGGTGACGCTGGACATTGATGAATTCGTCAATATCCACGTTGGCAACCACACCCTGAATGCCCTGATTTCGGCCCTGCCGGACGCTGACGCAATCACCCTGACTTGGCGGCTTTTTGGCAATTGTGGGCGGGTTCAATACCAAGACACACCAATTACAGAAACCTTCACACGCGCCGCCCCTGAAACCATGCCCTGGCCGTGGCGTGCTTTCATGTTTAAAACGCTGTTTCGAAATAATGGTGCTTATAAAAAACTGGGCGTGCATCGCCCGCGCAGCCCGGTTGCGGGCAAGGTTGACCACGCTGCATGGTATGACGGCGAAGGCCGCGCCCTGCCCCAGCGGTTTCAACGCAAACAGATTTTTTCCCCCTTTGGGCGCAAAAATTATGGGCTGGTACAGCTAAATCATTATCCGCTGGGCGCGATGGAAAGCTATATTCTGAAACGCGATCGCGGCCGCGCGGTGCACGGCGCGGACCAGCTTGGGCTGGATTACTGGAGCGAACGAAACTGGTGCAGCGTCGAAGATACCAGCATCCGCGCGGTTGATGATTTGCGCGATGCGCCACTGGCCAAATTACACGGCGATTCAGAACTGGCCCGCCTGCACGAAAATGCCGTTGCATGGCGCAAAACCAGACTTGATGAACTTTTGGCAGATGAACCAAATCGCGCCCTTTTGGGCCGCCTTATCATGTCACCACCGGCCCAGCCGATGCCACTTAAGCTGGCAAAGCGCCTGTTCAGATATGCACAATCAACGGCGAACAAGTAAAAATTTTGACCCTGTCGCTGCTTTGGCGGGCAAGTTACTCTAGCCGAACGCCACCAAAGGCGTTATCCCTGCCCGCGATATGACCCAAAAATTGACCCTCCGCCGCCCCGATGATTGGCACCTGCATTTGCGCGA
>DAOUQO010000059.1 GCA_030625565.1 Aliiroseovarius sp.
CTATGGCCGACCTTGCACTTAACGGATCAGTTGCGAGCAGATCTGGGGCCACCGAGTTCGCACCTGTCAATGCGCGCCCGATTGCCTTGCCTTCACAACCAAGCCAATCAGTGAATTCCTCTACTCGATAGACTGGTCCATTTGGACCCTCGGATACAGATTTGGGAAAGTTAGCCTTGCGCTTAGACCAATTCCAAACGGCCTGACGTGAGACATTCGCAAGCGCAGCAAGCTCCGTCAGCGATGCAATTTCAGTTTTTTCCAATCGAATATCTCTTTGTGTACAATGCGGCTGTACACAAGATGGAGGTGCGACAGTGAATTGTCAAGTGTGTGCGTCACGCGCGTACACACTTAGCAGAGATGTTCTCTCAGAACTTCGTAGCGACGCTGGATGGCAGATCCATCATTCGATGATTGAGCCAGCTCGTCAAACTCGATCAACTTGAAATCCACGCCCTCTACATCCTCATCTTCAGAAGCGAAAAGTTCTCGGTTCTGCCGCCTCAAATCTTCGAAACCGACAATGTCTCCGCGACTGAAGTCAATTGACTTGCCTTCCTCGATAAGCTTCGAGACAAGCATGTAGTAGACTACAATCATCCCAGTAGACTTGAGCAACTCATCCTGATCCTCGAACAAGCTTTCAAGAACATCAAGCGCAGAGCCCATACTCGCCAAAGCGTTATCTAGGTGAGATTGATCGAAATCGTCTTTTTTCGCACTTTTTACAAAATGATCGAGTGAGGCCTTTTTAGTATCAACGAACTCACTTTTAGATTGGAGGTATATCAATTTAGCCACCAAATCGTGGTGCCGGTAGCGTGATGCAGAAACCTTAATCTTGTTGGTGAAAAACGGATGCTGTGAGGAATCTCGAAACATTTTTGGAAGCGGGCCACCAAAAGCGTTTCTCTTCTCGGCTGCAGCAAGCGGAACCGCTTCGTTCAAACGCGAAAACATATCCTCAATGAAGTCCAAATCATCAGCAAGAACTGTTTGCACCGAAAGTGTTCTTGCGTGCAGCCTCGAGATTAAACGCGGATATTTATCTGCCAACTGATTGTACTTCATATTTTTTGCAATCACGTTGAGATCATCCGCGTAGATAAAATCACGTGACAAAGCAAATTTTCCGTCGAAAAAATCCCAAATGGCTTGTAGGCGCTGCTTTCCATCAATGATTGCGTACCGCATCCCCTCCGCAGCATGTTCACCAATCAAGTGATGAAAATAGAACTTTGGGATATCATATCTGTTTATCAGAGAATCGATAAAAAGACGCTTTTTGGCGAGCGACCATACGCCTCCTGGACGCTGGTAGTCGGGATCGATTTCAATAGAATCCCTCATATCTACCAGTCCAAGCACCGAGGAGTCCGACATTGCACTAATTTCAAATTGTGCCATTACACTAGCCCTTTCGCATGTTCTGCCGCATTGCTAAGCTCTGGAAATAGGGAGAGCTTGCTGACATTTAAGACTTCAAGCTCTCTGCGGATGATTTGTTTTTGTGCCGCAGGAATGACAATTTTCCACAAAAAATCTGTTTCGGCCAGCTGATCCAAACCGGTTAACTCTTTATGAAAAACAGTAAAAACACCTTGTTGCATCTGGATTCTTGGGTTGCTGCGAATAGCCGTAGCAGCCATAGGCTGAAACGGCTGTGCTTGGGCTGTGATCCTACTTGGCAGATACTGGTCAAGGTGAGGATCTTCACCCAACCCGAGCACGGTATTGGCCTGTGGGTCTCGAAGCGAAGATGCATTCAATGCTTGGGGTAACAGACCCCAAATGCAACCGTCCGTATCGTCATGATCAGTGCCGCTGCCATTAATTGCAAAGTAAAGAGATACCAAAACACTTTCAGTCCAATCCAATAATCTTGTGGGCAGGCCATGGTGTTGCATGAGAAACAGCCACTCCCACTCGTCGCCAGGTCTTGTGGTAATTAGCGGTAGGGCATTTTGCTTGAAGCGCCGTATCAACGGGAGCTCTTTCTCCATCCCACCATTTCTTGACAGCGTGCAATCCAAGCCCCACGCTACATCGCCGTGGCCGCGAAACCAAACAGGCTCATCCTCCGGGATTTGCTCAGCCAAACATTCAAGCAACCCGCCTATTCCTGAAATCTCTCTATCTTCGTACTTCATTGAAATCCAATCATAAAATTGGTGCGGGCGGCGGGACTCGAACCCGCACGGCCATTCGGCCTCCAGATTTTAAGTCTGGTATGTCTACCATTCCATCACGCCCGCATGTCATTTCGGCATTTGCCGTCTGACCGGTGCAACATAGTTTGCCGGTTGAGGGTGTAAAGCGTCATTCGACTAAATCACACCACAATCTTCCTTCACCGCCTGCATGGCTACATAAGTTGAGCTGTGAGCCACGTGTGGCAATGCTGAAATCTGTTCCCCAAGCACCCGGCGGTAATCACGCATATCACGAGTCCTGACCTTTAAAAGGTAATCAAATGCACCCGCGATCATATGGCATTGTTCAACCTCGGGGATGGCCAAAACACCTGCGTTGAAGGCCCGCAAAGCGGCCTCGCGGGTATCGGAAAGCTTAACCTCGACAAAGGCAACGTGGTCGCGCCCAATTCGGATTGGATCAACCAAAGCACGGTACCCGGTAATTACGCCATTTTTCTCAAGACGGCGCAGGCGCGCTTGGGTTGGTGATTTGGAAAGCCCGATACGCTGTGCCAATTCTGTAATCGGCATGCGCCCTTCGCTTTGGAGGCTTTGCACAATCTTTTGATCAAAGTCATCCAGATCAATCTGACCTATATTTATTAGTAATTCAGGCATTTAGACTTCCTATTAGGAATATAAAGGCGAAATGGACTTGGATTTTGCGATATTCTATCCAAAATGACAGGAGAGCACAATGCTGAAAAACTTCCGTAATGCCATCGATGAATCGTACCTTACCCTTACGCCGCCCAGCATGGACGCATTGGCAGAAATCGCGGGCCTAAATGCAGATGCACGCCAAAATATATCTACGAACGGGGCAGGCTTGGTTCGCGCGGTTCGCGGCGCAAAAGATCCGGGGCTAATGGAAGTTTTTTTGGCAGAATACGGCCTGTCAACCGACGAAGGCGTGGCCCTTATGTGCCTTGCCGAGGCCCTGCTGCGCGTACCCGATGCCGCCACGATTGACGCCCTTATCGAAGACAAAATTGCACCGTCCGATTGGGGTACACATTTGGGGCGCTCGACCTCGTCCTTGGTGAACGCATCCACTTGGGGGCTACTGCTTACGGGGAAAGTTTTAAAAAACCAAAGCCCCGGTATTATTGGCACATTGCGCCATGCGGTCAAACGCCTGGGCGAGCCGGTGATCCGCACCGCTGTTGCACGCGCGATGCGCGAAATGGGCACGCAATTTGTGTTGGGTGAAAACATACACAGCGCCATGCAACGCGCCACCAAAAGTGAGGCGCAAGGCTATTGTTATTCCTATGATATGCTGGGCGAGGCTGCGATGACAGATGCAGATGCACGCCAATATCAAATGGCCTATGCTGGGGCGATTGCCGATCTTGCAACAGCCTGCAAAAGCAACGATATTCGCACAAATCCAGGCATTTCGGTCAAGCTTTCGGCGCTACATCCACGATATGAATTCAGCCAGAAATCGCGCGTTATGACCGAACTTGTGCCACGAGTTACGGCCTTGGCACAGCTAGCAAAATCCGCTGGAATCGGGTTTAATATCGATGCGGAAGAAGCCGATCGTCTAACACTTTCGCTTGATGTGATTCAGGCGGTTTTATCTGATCCGGCCCTTGCGGGATGGGATGGTTTTGGCGTTGTTGTACAGGCCTATGGGCCACGCGCAGCCGGTGTTATTGACTGGCTTGGCGCCCTTGCCGACAAACTGGACCGGCGCATCATGGTGCGGCTGGTCAAGGGCGCATATTGGGACAGCGAAATCAAACGCGCCCAGGTCGAAGGCCTGCCCGGCTTTCCAGTTTTCACTGATAAGGCCACGACAGACGCAAATTATCTGGCCTGCGCACGAAAATTGCTGAACAACCCTGCACGCATCTATTCGCAATTTGCCACCCATAACGCCCATACCATTGCCGCAATTTTACATATGGCCGGCGACAATCAAAACTTTGAATTTCAGCGCTTACACGGTATGGGGGAACGCCTGCATGACATTGTTTTGAAAGAAAACTCTACAAAATGTCGCATTTACGCACCGGTTGGAACACACCAGGATTTGCTGGCATATCTTGTTCGAAGATTGCTGGAAAACGGGGCCAATTCATCCTTTGTCAATCAAATCGTCAATCCCGAATTCCCCCCCGAACTGGTTGCGACCGATCCCTTTGCGGTCACGCCGGCAAAGGTGCCTCCGGTTCCCGCAGGCCCAGATATTTTTGCGCCCGTCCGACGAAATTCCGAAGGGTTCGACCTGAGCTATGCCGCGGATCTGGCCCGGATTGAAGCAGCGCGCAAACCGTTTTTAACACATAAATTCAGCGCGGCATCGTTAACCGTTGCGCCCGCTATAGGGGCCAACACGCTGGACGTATACAACCCCGCCAATCCCACCGATATTGTTGGCCATTGCATATGGGCCAGCCCCAAGGATGTGCAACAAGCGGTGGAAAATGCGCAAATTTGGGATGCTCCGGTCAAAACGCGCGCGGCTGTACTCAGGCGCGCGGCAGATTTATTTGAACATGAATTCGGAGCGTTTTTTGCGCTTTTAACCCGCGAAGCCGGAAAAAACCTGCCTGATGCGGTTGGCGAGTTGCGCGAGGCTGTTGATTTCTTGCGCTACTATGCCAGTCAGGCCACTGATATTGCGCCTGCACGGGGGGTTTTTAGCTGCATATCACCCTGGAATTTTCCATTGGCAATTTTCACCGGCCAAATTGCGGGGGCCCTTGCCACAGGCAATGGCGTGCTGGCCAAGCCTGCCGAACAGACCTGCCTGATTGCCCATTTCGCCACCGGAATTTTACACAAGGCCGGTGTGCCGCCCAGCGCCCTTCAGCTGCTTTTGGGTGACGGGGCCAGTGTTGGCGCGGCGCTAACATCGGATGCACGCATCAATGGCGTTGCTTTTACCGGATCGACCAATACGGCACAAATTATCCGCCGCGCCATGGCAGAAAACCTGCCCATAGGGGCGCCATTGATTGCAGAAACCGGCGGGCTAAATGCAATGATTATCGACAGCACCGCCCTGCCCGAACAAGCGGTACGCGATGTGGTGGCTTCGGCCTTTCAAAGCGCGGGCCAGCGCTGTTCAGCCCTGCGGTGCCTATATGTACAAGACGACATTGCCGAAGATTTCACCAAAATGCTGGTCGGGGCCATGGCCGAGTTAACCCAAGCAGACCCATGGGAATTATCAACCGATTTAGGGCCGGTAATCGACGCCAAAGCACATGCTGACATCACCGCCTATATTGATGCGGCGCGCACCCAAGGCCGGCTGATCAGTGAAAATACAGCCGCCAGCCCCGGCTATACAATTGCGCCAACGATCCTGCGCATTGATGGGATCAAGGATATCACACACGAAGTTTTTGGACCGGTCCTGCACCTTGCCTATTTTCGTGCGAACCAACTTGAACAAATACTGGATGACATAAATGACACCGGCTATGGCCTGACATTTGGCTTGCACACCCGCATCGATGACCGGGTTCAAAGCATCACTGAACGCCTGAAAGTGGGGAATTGTTATGTAAACCGCAATCAAATTGGTGCGGTTGTTGGCTCACAACCTTTTGGCGGAGAGGGGCTTTCTGGAACAGGGCCAAAGGCTGGCGGACCAGCATATTTGCATCAATTTAGCGCTGCCAAACGTATACGCACCCATGGTGGAACTGAAAAATTCAAACCTGATCTGGAAAATTTAGCGGCAGATCTGGCAAACTTTACCCCACAAATTGCCCCGCTAAACACCCAAACCATGCCCGGCCCAACCGGCGAAATCAACCGCCTATCCATCCATGCCCGCGCACCATTTTTATGCTTGGGGCCGGGTCATAAGGCCGCCAAGGCGCAGTTACAGCAAGTCATGCAAGCTGGGGGCACGGGCCTGCTTTGTGCCGGGATTCTGGCAAGTGCGCTTGAAACCCTGCCAGATTTTGGCGGGGTAATATGGTGGGGCGAGGACGGCCCGGCACGTGAAATTCTGGTGGCGCTTGCCGCCCGCCCCGGTGCAATTTTGCCGCTTGTATGCGAAAATATTCGCCAAAATCATGTCACGACAGAGCGCCACCTTTGTATGGACACAACCGCCTCGGGGGGGAATGCGGCGTTAATCGCCGGTGCCGCCAAGGCTTAGCCCCTTGACGCGCAAGGATATATGCGGTGATTTAACCATATGTTTCCAATCCGCGATCATAACCCGACCGGGCGCAGGCCCTATGTGACCTACACGCTGATCATCACCAATATCCTGGTGTTTTTGCTAATGCTGCCATCCTATGGCGATGAAAAAGCGCTGTTTTGGATTTATAATGAATGGGGCCTTGTGCCCGCATGGATCAGTCAAGGCCAGCATTTAAGCAGCTTTTTAACATCCATGTTCATGCATGGCGGGTTCATGCATCTTGCTGGTAACATGCTGTTTTTATGGATATTTGGCGACAATCTAGAGGATGAGCTGGGCCATGTCGGATTCATAATTTTTTATATTGCCGCAGGGTTGGGCGCGGCTGCCTTGCAAATATTGCCCGCCCCGCAAAGTCATGTGCCAATGATCGGGGCATCCGGCGCCATTGCCGGAGTGATGGGCGGCTATCTATTGCTTTTCCCCAAAGCGCGCGTTGATGTACTGTTTATTTTTGTGGTGTTTTTCCGTATTTTCCCAATTCCCGCATGGATCATGCTGCTATTCTGGATGGGAATTCAGATATTTAATGCCGCGCACACGGGTGTCGGTTCTGCCGGAATTGCTTATTGGGCCCATGCGGGTGGGTTTGTGGTTGGTTTTCTGTGGGTAATACCGGTGTGGCTGCGTCGTGGCGGCACCGCATTTTGGGCGCAAACTCAGGGCAAACCCCCACATCCAGAGGCCAGCTATCGCTTAAACAAAAGCCGGATACCAACGGTTAGGCGCTAAGGGGTGACCCCGGAATTTGCCACAGTGGTACTGATTTGGTTGGCAAGCGTCGGAATGCTTGAGGAAACTGAAAAGGCCACCGCAACACCAAGGAAAACTACGGCTGCAGTTAAAACAACCCAGTCAACAGTGACTGCGCCATCTTGCTGTTTTATAAACCCCGTAAACCGGATGAACATTTGATATATATATTTCATGCACCCTATTTTGCCTGACTTCGTGGCAAAATAAGGGCTATGCGTGGCAATTTTTCAGGCAAATATTAGGTTTTGCGAATAATTCCTGAAAATTTATCAAAAATTACTTCGTTTGACGCAATGATATTTCCGTCTTCAATCAGGGTTTCGTTCGATCCGATCGGTTCAACAAGGCCCCCCGCTTCGCGTACAATGATAATGCCGGCGGCAATATCCCATGCTTTCAGCCCGCGTTCCCAGAACCCTTCGTAGCGTCCGGCGGCAACATAAGTCAGGTCCAAAGACGCGGCACCCCAGCGGCGAACGCCCGAACATGCAGGCATAAGACGCGCCAGTTCTTGCAGGTTTTCCGGCAACCCCGGACGTCCGGCAAAAGGAATGCCTGTGGAAAATACTGATTCTATCATTTTGGCACGGCCAGATACCCGCAGGCGGGCCTCATTCATCCATGCGCCCTGGCCTTTTTCGGCAAAAAACATTTCGTCTTTGCTGGGGTCATAAACCACACCGGCAACGATTTCCCCCTTATGTTCCAACGCAATAGACACCGCCCAATGGGGCATCCCGTGCAGGAAATTGGTGGTGCCGTCCAGCGGATCAACAATCCAGCGGCGGGTCGGGTCTTCGCCGTGGGTTTCTTCGCTTTCTTCGCCCATCCAGCCGTAATTTGGCCGCGCCTCGGTTAACTGGTCACGGATGATTTGTTCGGCAGTAATGTCGGCTTTGCTAACAAAATCCCCCGCGCCTTTCAGCGAAACCTGAAGGTTTTCCACTTCGCGGAAATCCTTTGCCAACGAACGCCCCGCAGCGCGCGCCGCTTTCATCATCAAATTAAGATTTGCACTACCTTGCATGTGTCCAGCTCCATTGGCCTAAAGGGTGCGGAAAACCCCGCGCCAAACGCATACGTCCCAAGCCACGAAATAGCAACTGCGCCTTGCACTGGTTTTTAACGCAAAATGGCAGCCGTGATTATTTGGGCGCAGGTTGGCCACGCTGCAATTTCACCGGCTCACTGCGGGCCAGACGGATCATGTTTGCGATATAGGGTTTGGTCGCGTCTTCGGTGCGAATCGCGGCATACATACGTTTGGTCAGGCCCGTTTTTGTGATAGGGCGGGTGATGTAATCAGGGTTGTATTTCACCTCGCGCAGAACCCAGTCAGGCAGCACCGTGACCCCGCGGCCGGCGGCAACCAGCATCAAAATCACCTCGGTCATTTCAACCTGACGTATGGCGCGCGGCTCGATCCCCGCAGGGCTAAGCAACTGGGTGAAAGCATCAATTTTTGCGCGCTCAACCGGATAGGTAATCAGCATCTCATCAGCGAAATCTTCGGCCGTAACAAATGGCTTGTCCGCAATCGGATGGTTAGCGGCAGCAACAAAGCGGGGTTCATAGTCAAATAGCGGCTTAAAACTAATCCCAGCCACATCAACCGGATCAGAAGATATAACAAAATCAACTTCTTCGCGGCGAAGTGCTTCGATTGCATCGAAGGCCAAGCGCAGGCGAATATCCACATCTATATCAGGCCATGAACGGCGCAGCCCGTCCAAAACTGGAAATAACCAGTCAAAACAGGCATGGCATTCAATGGCGATATGCAACCGTCCCGAACGCCCGGATTTCAGCGCCATGAACTCTTCTTCAACCGCCGCGATTTCGGGCAATATTCGTTCTGCCAACCGCAATAGGCGCTGGCCTGCGGGGCTAAGTTTCATCGGTTTTGAACGCCGGTGAAACAGCTCCATTCCAACTTGCGCCTCAAGACCCTTAACCTGATGGCTAAGTGCCGATTGGGTGATGTTCAAAACCGCCGCAGCCTTGGCCAGCCCGCCGCTGTCATGGATGGCGCGAATGGTGCGTAAATGCCGGAACTCAAGGTACATATGAGCCTACCTCATGAATATTGTGAGCATTATGAGTTTGTTTCACATTCGATACCGCGCTACAAGGCTGCAAATCAAACCCAAAGGCAATCAAATGAAACCCCCGCGTATTTCCTTCGAATTTTTTCCACCGCAATCGCTTGATGCCTCTTTTCGTCTTTGGGAAACCGTGCGTGAATTGGCGCCGCTTAATCCGGGCTTTGTTTCGGTCACCTATGGCGCCGGCGGCACGACGCGCGAATTAACCCACGAAGCCGTTGCCACCATCCACCGCCATTACGGCCTGAATGTTGCCGCGCACCTGACTTGCGTGAACGCAACCCGCGACGAAACGCTGGAAATCGCGCGCTCTTATAAAAAGGTCGGGCTGAACGAAATCGTGGCCCTGCGCGGTGACCCACCAAAAGGCGCCGACAACTTTAGCGCCCACGGGGACGGCTTTGCCACCTCGATCGAGTTGATCGAGGCATTATCCAACGAAGGCGGATTTAACATTCGCGCCGGGGCCTACCCCGAACCACACCCTGAAAGCACCGACATGGCCGCGGATGTGGCATGGTTGAAACGTAAGGTCGATGCAGGCGCAAGTTCCGCAATCACCCAGTTTTTCTTTGAGGCCGACACCTTTTTCCGGTTCCGCGATGCCTGCGTGGTGGCGGGCATTGATGTGCCGATCATTCCGGGCATTTTGCCGATTGAAAAATGGGCAGGCGTGCGCAAGTTTGCCGCCCGTTGCGGGGCCAACATTCCCGCATGGATGGACGATGCGTTTGAAAAGGCCATTCGCGATGACCGCGAAGAATTGCTGTCAACTACACTGGCAACCGAGCTGTGTTCAGACCTGATCGAAGGCGGCGTAGAGGACTTGCATTTTTACACCCTGAACAAGCCGCACCTGACCCGCAATATTGCAAATGCGCTGGGCGTCACGCCCAAGACGGGGCTAAGCAACGTCGCCTAAACCTGTAGGAATATCAAGGGATTGCACTGTAATAATCTGTGTGGCGCCATAGCCATTAAAGCGCGTGCTGGTTGCGGTGCTATAGGCCCCCATACCTTTAAAAATGATATAATCCCCTTCGTTTAGATCACTTGGCAACGCGTATTTACCCGGTAATCTATCCAGCGAATCACAGGTTGGGCCGTAAAGCACACGTGGGCTTGTCGCACCTGAATGCGCACCCCCGTTGGCGGTCAGCGTACTGGCGCGTTCGGGCACACCAACGGGGTTCATTGCTTCGCCAAATGATCCGTAAATACCATCATTCACAAACACGCCGCCGCAATCGCGCAAGCCCTTTACCTGGGTTGCCAGCACGAAGGCCTCAGTTACCAAGGCGCGCCCCGGCTCGCAAATAATTTCTGGTTGGGCAGTGCCAAATGCTGCGTTTACCGCCGTGCTGATCCCTGTGAAAATCGCCGCCAGATCTGGGGCAACACCACGGTTTGCCGCAAATCCGCCACCAACATTCAGACGCCCAAGCGCCACACCAGCGTGACTGGAAACATCGGCGCAGGCGTGAATATATTCGCTCCATGCCATCGGATCATCACATTGCGTGCCGGGGTGAAACGTCATGGCACATTGAAATCCGGCGGCCTCGGCAGCCCGTAGCAGCAGCACCGAATCCGCGTGATCAGCCCCGAACTTTTCACCGAAATCATAAACCGCGCCCTTGATCGGCAGGTGCAGGCGCACCGCAACCTCGACACCGCTGGCAGGCACGCCCGCAATCAGTTTTTCAAGCTCGCGCATACTGTCGACCGAATAAGATACAACGCCAGCCGCAACCGCATGGGCAATTTCGGCCGGACTGCGCACAGGATTATTATAATGCAACGCCACATGCGGGCTGGCCGCGCGCACCATGTGAATTTCCGCAGGCGACGCGACATCAAATGCCGTTATGCCCGCCGCTATCAGGTTTTCCAGCACCACACCGGCATCATTTGCCTTGATCGCATAACTAACCATGCCCGGAAATCCAGCCTGAAAATCGCGCGCAGTTTGCTGCAAAACACTGGGCGCGAAATACAATACCGGCTGCTCCGGCCCGACAGATTTCAAATGCGACACCGCATCGTCCCAAATCAATGCTTCTCTGCTCATTACCCACCTCGCCTGTTTATACGTCCCATAATGCGCACAAACATGACGATTTTAAGTGTCATAACGAACGTTTTGTCGTATAGTTTCGGCGTATTCACGAACAAGGCAGACAAATGGACGAAGTTGATACATCTCTACTGGCCCTGCTGGGCGACAATGCGCGGCTTCCGGTTGCGACCTTGGCACGCCGATTGGGCCTTGCACGTTCGACCGTGCAAGCGCGCATTGAGCGCCTTGAAAGCCGCGGAATTATCGCTGGCTACGCGCTGAAACTTGGTGGCGGCGCGCGCCCTGACGCCATTCATGCCACAGTGCTAATCGCGATCGAGCCACGCACCACCCCCGCCGTACTTTCGCGCCTGAAATCCCTGTCGCAGGTGAAAGGCGCCCACACCGCATCGGGCCGCTTTGATATGGTCTTGCATCTTGCCGCTAGATCAACAGCCGAGCTGGATAAAACCCTTGATGCCATAGGTGAAATCAAGGGGGTCAAAAGTTCGGAAAGCCTGATCCACCTTTCGACCAAAATTGACCGCATGCCTTAGCGCAAATCAAAATAAAGCGTGGCGCAGCCACACATTTTAACAACGCGCGCTTTTACTTTGCCCGCCCATTCGTTAAACACCAAAAAACACCGCTAACACACAGGATACGCCCCCATGGCCATGGAAAAAAACTTCGACGCCGCCGCAGCCGAGGCACGACTTTACCAAGCATGGGAAAGCATCGGCGCTTTCAAGGCAGGCGCGAACAAATCGCG
>DAOUQO010000087.1 GCA_030625565.1 Aliiroseovarius sp.
GCCAAAAGCGTTACAACACCCAGCCATTGTAGCGGCGAATAGACTTCGCCAAACACCAACCACGCGCCGAATAATGTGAATAACGGACCAGTGCCGCGCACCACAGGGTAAACGACGGTATAGCTGCCCAATGTATAGGTCCAGGCTTGCGCAATTTTGTATCCGGTATGGATCACGAAAGCCCCGACAAGAATGGGCCATAAATGTGGTTCGGGCCACGGCACAACAAACAGCGCAAAGGGCGCGGCCATGGCGGCGTAGGAAAAATCAATCGCGCCACGGCTGAGCCACGGATCATGTCGCCCTTTTTGCAATGCGCCGAACGTGGCGTGCAAAAACGCGGCCAGCAAAGCAAGGGCCAACGCCACGTGCTGTCCGGCTTCGGTGCCTTCCAGATTAAGGAGCCATTCACTCATGTTTTTGGGCCTAGTTGAGAGGGCGGACCGGGGGTTTCACACCCCCGGACCCCTGTGGGATATTTGTGGGATATTTGTGGCAAGAGGAAATCAGGTGTCGATACCGGTCAGGGCTTTGGCGAATTCTTCGGGATCAAAAGCGGCCAGATCATCGATTTGTTCCCCGACACCGATGGCATGGATTGGCAGGGCGAATTTATCGGCCAGTGCCACCAGAACGCCGCCTTTTGCGGTGCCGTCAAGTTTGGTCATCACCAAGCCGGACACATCGGCAAGCTTTTGAAAGATTTCAACTTGGTT
The DNA here is from genome assembly GCA_030625565.1 of Aliiroseovarius sp. GTDB lineage: Bacteria > Pseudomonadota > Alphaproteobacteria > Rhodobacterales > Rhodobacteraceae > JAAEUB01. The sequence goes on from DAOUQO010000087.1 coordinate 717, forward strand.
AACCGCATTCTGGCCTGTTGTTGCGTCTAGAACCAGCAAGGTATTATGGGGGGCTGTTTCGTCTTTCTTCTTGATAACACGTATTATTTTGGAAAGCTCTTCCATTAGGTCAGCCCGATTTTGCAGGCGTCCGGCAGTGTCAATCATCAGCAAGTCAGCGCCTTCGGCTTCAGCCTGTGTCATCGCGTCATAGGCAAGGCTGGCGGGGTCTGACCCTTCGGGGGCAACCAAAACCGGCACGCCGGCGCGTTCGCCCCAAACCTGAAGTTGTTCCACCGCAGCGGCGCGAAATGTATCACCCGCCGCGATAATTACCGATTTGCCAGCAGCACGAAATTGCGAGGCAAGTTTGCCGATTGTCGTGGTTTTACCCGAGCCATTAACCCCGACCACCAGCACCACTTGTGGTTTTTTCGCATAAAGCGGCATCGGGCGCGCAACCGGTTCCATAATACGGGTAATTTCATCGGCCATAAGGCCCTTGATTTCGTCGACAGACAGCTTCTTGCCGTACCGCCCTTCGGCAATATTGGCGGTGACACGCATGGCCGTATCAACCCCCATATCCGAGGTAATCATCAGATCCTCAAGGCTTTCGAGCATGTCGTCATCCAACAGGCGGCGAATGATTGTTTGCTTTTCTTTGCGCCCGACAAGGCGCTTAAGAATGCCGGTTTTGGCGGCAGGTTCTGGGGGCGTGATTTCAGGCACGGGTGCTGGTTCAGGCTTTGCCGCTGTTGCATTTTCGACAGGCTCAGCAACAGGCTGTTTGGGTTCAACCGTGACCTGTTGGCCGCCATCTTCGACAATCGCCTCAAGCCCCTCTTCCAATTTAGAGGAGGATTTGAACAGGCGGGTTTTAAGTTTGTTAAAGAATGACATGTGGACTCCGAATTGTTCCCATCAGGTAAACCGCTTTGCCACGCTTTAAAAGGGGTCAGAGCAAAATGCCGGTCAGGATTAAATATTGGCCTGATATATACAGCCCCCAAACCGCCCAGCCCGCACGCCGCGCATGCCTGTGCGCGTCATCCATCCGAAACAATCGCAAGGATAAAATTACATCAGACAAAATAAACAGCCCTGCCCCGAACTGCACCCCGATCATGGGCAAATTCAGCATGGTTTCGCCCTGCGCCATAGAAAGGGCCGGAACGTGGGTTGGCAAGGTTAAGACCGCAAACGCCATCACTGTGATTAGCACAATATATATGCGTACCGGCCAGCGCATCGTGCCTGTATGGGGTGCAAGCCACAGCTCGGACGAAGCCACGAAAATTAACATGGCGACCGCCAAAACAGGCGCCTGGGCGAAGGCCTCCCATAATGGAAAACCCGACAGCCCCAAAAATAGCGCGATAAAAACCAGATGCGCCAACGCAAATGCCGACAGCCCGTATAAAAATGCCGTGCGCCCATCACGCGACAAGGCAAAATCCCCAAGGGCCGACAAGAAAAGCCCAAGCGCCAACAGCGTCGGGGCGCGTGCGATATAGGCCGCGATGCAAAAGCATAGCAAAGGCAGGGTTTTAAGGGCTGAACGCAGCCAAGACGGGGGTTTGGTGCTAACCGGAAAATACGCAATTGCCAGCACAAGCCCAAGCAAAGTGAACATAACAGGGGACATTTCACACCATATATAATTTGCGTCTATCCAACCCTAACGCGCACCAGCCATCGGGGCGAGCAAAAACTCACCCTTTAATATTTACAATATATCGCCACCCGAAACGCGCCCTTATTATTGGCGCGTCCACCTTACCCCTTGCCCTGCGATGTCCACGGCTTATGGTGCTAAAATTACCTAAGGAGACATAAATGGCTGACCTATTAACCTTTGAAAACCTGATGAACCTTGTTGTGCTGTGCTTTTTACAGGCAGTGCTGGGCTTTGATAACCTGCTGTACATTTCGATTGAAAGTCAGCGCGCACCAGTTGCCAGCCAGAAATCTGTGCGCTTTTGGGGCATCATTATCGCGGTCGCCCTTAGGGTTGTGTTGCTGTTTGTTATGATCCGGCTGATCGATGCATTGGCCACGCCGTTCTATATTTTCAACATTCCCGGCGTGATTGAAGGCGGGGTTAATTTTGCCACCATGGTCTTTGTGATTGGCGGTGCGTTCATCATGTACACGGCTGTTAAGGAAATCAGCCATATGCTGTCGATTGACCACCTTGGCGCTGACATAAGCCATAAAGGCGGCAAATCCGCCGCCAGCGTGGTTGCAATCATTGTACTGATGAACCTGATTTTCAGCTTTGATTCCGTGCTTTCGGCGCTGGCCATTACCGATGTATTCCCGATTTTGGCGGCGGCAATTATCATTTCGGGCATCGCCATGCTGGCCTTGGCCGACGGGGTGACGCGGTTCTTGGAAAAAAACCGCATGTACGAAGTGCTGGGCTTGTTCATCTTGCTAATTGTTGGTGTCGTTTTGTTGGGCGAGGCCGGGCCAGCCGCCGCACATGCCATGCATGACGACACATTGCAGCTGAATATTTTTGGCCATGACTTGATCCCGATGTCCAAAGTGACCTTCTATTTCTCGGTCATTGTTTTAGTCGCGGTTGAAGTGATCCAGTCAGGTTATTCGCGCAAATTAAACGCCGAACGCCATGCCGCGCAGCGCCCGTGACCCAAGGGAAACTGGTAATACGCAATCCAATCGCCTATATTTCAGGCTAGAGTTGAAAAGTGCAGTCAAAGGGGAAATTGTGACCAATACAGGCCTACAAAAACTGGCATTTTTCATGCTTTTGGCGCTTATATTATATGTGACCATCACGGGGGGCAGCTAATGGCGCAGCATTTTGGCGGCGCACATAGCCCCGACAAGGGTGCGGACAATGCCGCCCCGTCACCTAAAAATCCGTTTAATGGCAAAAATCGGACCCGCGCAGGGGGGCGGGTAAATTTTCTTTTCCTTGTGCCGTTTCCCTTACTTGTCACCGCCTTTTTTCGCGACCCCGCCGCGATGGCAATCAGTCTTTGCGCCTTTGGCCTACTGATCCTGGCCGCATGGTTAACCCGCGAAGGCATATTGGCCCAAGAGGCATATGAGGCGCGTAAAATCGCGCGGCGTCCGGCCATTCCACGCAAAATTTTCGGGTCAATCCTAACTGGGGCGGGTCTGTTTTTGGCTGGGTATGTCGGTGGTAACCTATTGAATTCGGGCATATTTGCCGTTCTAGGCACCACCTTACACGCCTTCGCCTTTGGGTTGGACCCGCTGCGCGACAAGGGGATGGAGGGCATCGATACCTTTCAAACTGACCGTGTCGCGCGTGCCGTTACTGAAGCAGAAAAGCACCTTGCCGCCATGAACGACGCCATCTTACGCGCCCGCGACCGCCAGCTTGAGACCCGCGTCGAGGCGTTTCAAACCACCGCGCGCGATATGTTTCGCACCATCGAAGATGACCCGCGCGACCTGACCGCAGCACGCAAATATCTAAGCGTTTATTTGCTGGGTGCGCGCAATGCGACAGCACGGTTTGCCGATATATACGGGCGCAGCCGCGACGCCGGCGCGCGCACTGAATACGAAGCATTACTTGATGATCTGGAAGCCAATTTTTCGGCCCAGACACAGAAACTTTTGAACGATGACCGCAGTGACCTTAACATAGAAATTGAGGTGCTGCGCGAACGCTTGGCACGCGAAGGCGTGTCGATGGAATACATAAATAAGGGAGAAGAATAATGGCTCAAACAATTCGTGAACAGGCACAGGCCGCTTTAAAAGAGGTCGAAGAAATTTCTGCCGTGGTTCTGCCCGAACCATCGACTGACCTTGTGCCTTTGGCCAAGGCGGATAAATCCACCAGCGCCGAAATTCAGCGACGCATGGATGAAATCGACATGGAAAACACCCAGTCGATCATCGAATTCGGGTCGGGTGCGCAGGCGGAATTGCAGGTTATCAGCCAGCAAATGCTGCAAGGCGTGCGGAACAAAGATGTCGGCCCTGCCGGTGACAGTCTGCGCAATATCGTGACAACAATTCGCGGATTTTCGATCAGTGAACTGGATATGCGGCGCAAGCGGTCATGGTGGGAAAAGCTGCTGGGGCGCGCCGCCCCTGCTGCCAAATTCATGGCGCGATTTGAAGATGTGCAAGGCCAGATTGATCGGGTGACGGACACCCTTTTGGGGCATGAACACACTCTTTTAATCGACATAAAATCCCTTGATAAATTGTACGAAAAAACGCTCGATTTTTATAATGAACTGGCCCTGTATATCACCGCAGGCGAAGCCAAGCTTGCCGATCTGGATGAAACAACAATTCCCGCAAAGGTTGCCGAAGTCGAAGCCGCACCAGAAGACCAAGGCGTTATAATGGCCCAGGAACTGCGTGATTTACGCGCCGCGCGCGACGACCTTGAACGCCGGGTGCATGATCTAAAACTGACGCGCCAAGTAACGATGCAAAGCCTGCCGTCAATCCGACTGGTACAGGAAAATGATAAATCTTTGGTAACAAAGATTAATTCAACCTTGGTTAACACGGTACCCCTTTGGGAAACCCAATTGGCCCAAGCTGTGACCATACAGCGCTCCTCCGAAGCAGCCGCAGCGGTGAAAGATGCCACCGATCTTACCAATGAATTGCTGAAATCCAACGCGGCAAATCTGCGCGAAGCCAACCGTATGGTGCGCCAAGAAATGGAGCGCGGCGTGTTCGACATAGAAGCAATTAAAACTGCCAATGCCGACCTGATCGCCACTATCGAAGAAAGCCTGCAAATTGCGGACGAAGGCAAAGCCCGTCGGGCCTCAGCCGAAGAAGAATTGCAGAAAATGGAAGCTGAACTTAAGGCCACGCTTTCATCGGCCAAGGCGCGCGGCGATGGCGTAGGCACCAACATTGGCGAAGCATTATCGGACAATTCGTGAGCCTGAATTTTGCTCGAAAAACATTAACGACCTTGATGCTGGCAGGGGCAACCCTGCTGGCAGCTTGCGAGGCACCTGTTAGCGTGACCCCCATGCCCGCACCGGACGCAAGCCCGGAAATTCCGCTACAATCGGCTGACAGCCTCACGGCGCAGGACTATTATGAACGCGTGCAAAACAGCCTGCTGGTCCACGGCCTGCTGCGCACAGACGGGGGCGGGCCAGATGTGCCGTTCAATGCCCGTTCACTTGCGCAAAACTTCCTAAAAATCGCGCTTTATCAAGAATATACCGAACGATCAGGGCGGCTTATGGCCCGTGAAAGCAATTCGTACCTGCATCGCTGGAACGTACCAATTCGCTATAATATTACATTCGGGGCATCAGTTCCCCAAGCCCGCCGCGCGACAGATCAGCGTGAAATCCGACGTTATTCCCACCGCCTTGCCCGCCTGACCAATCTCAGGTTTTCGCAATCCGGTGAACGCACAAATCTGCATATTTTTATTGTTAACGAAGATGAACGTCGCGAAATCGGCCCTGCCCTTCGCGCCATTCTTCCTGGGATCAGTCCGGCAACAGTTTCAAGCGCCGAAAACATGGCCCGTGACACCTATTGTCTGGCATTTGCCTCGGCCCCTGACCAGTCCGGTGAATACGCACAAGCCATCATTATCATACGCGGTGAGCATCCTGATTTACTGCGCCGATCATGCATTCACGAAGAAATCGCCCAAAGCATGGGCCTGCCGAATGACAGCATAGACGCGCGGCCATCAATCTTTAATGATGACGGTGAATTCGGCCTGCTAACATCACATGACGAACTTTTGCTACGCATTCTATATGACCCGCGCCTTGCCACCGGTATGACAGAAGAACACGCGCGCCCAATCGTTAACATTATTGCCACCGAGTTGCTTGGTGGTAGCGTCTAAAATTAATATATAGGGAGAATATCACATGGGAATTCTGGATTTTTTGACTGGCGAATTTATTGATGTCATTCACTGGGTGGACGACACCCGCGACACCATGGTCTGGCGTTTTGAGCGCGAGGACCATGAAATAAAATACGGGGCCAAACTGACAGTACGCGAAGGCCAAGCTGCAGTCTTTATCCATGAAGGCCAGCTGGCAGACGTATTCACCCCTGGATTGTACATGTTGGAAACCAACAATATGCCGGTCCTGACGACACTAAAGCATTGGGATCATGGCTTTAAATCACCCTTCAAGTCCGAAGTTTATTACGTTAACACCACGCGCTTTAACGACCTGAAATGGGGCACCCAAAACCCGATCATGCTGCGCGACCCTGAATTCGGGCCAACACGCATCCGCGCCTATGGGACCTATACGGTTCGGGTTAGTGATCCGGGCAGATTTCTGACCGAAATCGTTGGCACAGACGGCGAATTCACCATGGACGAAATCAGTTTTCAAGTACGCAATATCATTGTGCAGGAATTCAGCCATGTTGTTGCCAGCGCCGGCATTCCAGTGCTGGATATGGCCGCCAACACCCGCGATATGGGCAAACTTATCGCTGCGGCCCTAAGTGATGTAGTCGCTGAATACGGCCTTGAAATTCCAGAATTTTATATTGAAAACATAAGCTTGCCTCCGGCTGTTGAGGCGGCTTTGGATAAGCGTACCTCAATGGGGCTGGCCGGAGATTTGGGCAAATTCACCCAGTATTCCGCAGCCGAAGCAATGACTGCAGCCGCCCAAAACCCAAATGGTGGCGGCCAAATGGGTGCCGGTCTTGGTATGGGGATGGGCATGGCCATGGCTGGCCAAATGGCAAATCAAATGGGCCAATCCGGCCCTTGGGGCGCGACACCGGTCGGGCAATATGTGGCCCCGCCACCCCCACCGCCTGCAGAACATGTCTGGCACATTGCAGAAAATGGCGAAACCACCGGACCATTTTCCAAAGCAGCACTGGGGCGCATGGTTGGCGACAAAAGTTTCAGCCGCGAAACCCTTGTGTGGACAGCAGGCCAAGATGGTTGGAAAATAGCCGACGATGTGATGGAATTGGCCCAGCTTTTCACTATTCTGCCGCCCCCACCACCAAAGGCATAATCATATGCCCACATCCCCTCCGCCCGCGCCTGATGCCCAGCTGGAAGAGCACCGTTTTCCCTGTGATGAATGCGGTGCCGACCTGCGTTATGACCCAAATCAGGGCGGGCTTTCATGTGATCATTGCGGGTTTCACAGTCCTGTTGAGGCCGCCAATACCCCTGTTGTTGCCATCCGCGAACTGGATTTCAACGCGGCCCTTGATGCGCGCCTGCCTGAGGCTGAACATGAGGATGTTCGCAGCCTTTCTTGCCCCAATTGTGCGGCTCAGATCAGTTTTGATAGCATAAACCATGCGGCTGAATGCCCGTTTTGTGCGACCCCTGTGGTCACGGATACCGGCACCCAAAGACAGATCAAACCAAAAGGTGTTTTGCCTTTCAGTCTAGAAGAACGCGCCGCACGAAAGGCAATGACAAACTGGCTGGGGCGGCTGTGGTTTGCCCCGGGCGGGTTGCAGGAATATGCCCGTAAGGGTAGGAAAATGCAGGGTATTTACGTGCCTTACTGGACATTTGATGCCGACACAAAATCTGCCTATAGCGGCCAGCGCGGCACCGCATATTATGTAACCCGAACCGTCACACGCAACGGCAAAAAAACCACGCAGCGGGTGCGAAAAATTCGATGGTCAGCAAAATCAGGCCGCGTTGCCCGGTTTTTTGATGATGTTTTGGTGCTGGCATCACGTAGTTTGCCAAAACGCTATACCGACGCGCTGCAGCCGTGGGAATTGTCGGCATTGGAACCTTATCGCCCCGATTTTCTGGCCGGTTTTGCCGCCGAAGGATATCAAGTTGAACTGCCCCAAGGATATAATGAAGCGCGCGCCTATATGGACCGAATAATCCTGCGTGATGTTCGCTTTGACATCGGCGGGGATGAACAGCGGGTGCATAATGTTGACACCCAAATTAGCGACGTAACCTTCAAGCATATCTTGTTACCCGTCTGGCTGGCGGCTTACAAATATCGGGGAAAAACGTATCGGTTTGTGGTCAACGGGCAAAGCGGCAAGGTACAGGGCGAACGCCCGTATTCTGCATGGAAAATTACCTTTGCCGTCGTTCTGGGCCTGTTAGTTGCCGGTGGTATTGGCTATCTGGTCGCGCAAAATCAATAAGGTAAAAACAACATGATAGCCCTTATTCAACGTGTGAGCGATGCTTGTGTGAAGGTTGACGGCAAGGTCGTCGGCCAGATTGGCCCCGGACTTTTGGTGTTGGTTTGCGCAATGCAGGGCGACACCGAAAAGAACGCGCAAATGTTGGCTGACAAGGTGCGAAAATTACGCATTTTTCGCGATGATGCTGGCCGCATGAACCGGTCCCTTGCCGATAGTGGCGGCGCGGCGTTGGTGGTCAGTCAATTTACCCTTGCGGCCGATACCTCCAGTGGAAATCGCCCCGGTTTTTCCGCAGCCTTGGCACCGGACGAAGGCAAGGTGCTGTATGAGGCATTTTCGGCGATGCTTTCGCAAGCTGGAATTTCTGTTGAAAACGGGGTTTTCGGGGCGGAAATGGCTGTGTCTTTGACAAATGACGGTCCCGTAACCATCTGGCTGGAACGCTAGATCAGTATCCGGCAGCACGGTCAACAAGGTGCAATAATGCCTTGCCCGCCTCACTGCGGCGGATGTTTTCTGCAATCATATTTGCGGCCGTTTCGGGCCGTGTTTCCGACGCTATGTGCGGGGTAACCGTCACGTTTGGCTGGGCCCAAAAAGGGTGATCCTGCGGCAAAGGCTCAATTCGGAAAACATCCAATGTGGCATGGCCAACCTGCCCGCTATCCAGCGCATTTATCAAGGCTGAATCATCAATCAATGGTCCGCGACCGGGGTTTATTATCACCGCCCCCTTAGGAAGTTTGGCCAAGGCGTTTGCATCCAAAATATTTTCTGTCGCAGCGGTAAGCGGCAAAAGCAGCACCAATATTTCCGAGTATTCAAGCACTTTTGCAAGGCCATTTTTACCGGAAAATGTGGTTATTCCGGCAAGGTTTTTGGTGTTACGGCTCCAACCGCTAACCTGAAAATTCAATCCGGCCA
>DAOUQO010000275.1 GCA_030625565.1 Aliiroseovarius sp.
CGTTCTTGCCAAAGGGCGGTTTGTGCTTCGCCAACTGCGGTGTCTGTCACCAGCACCGATTGAACGTTATTGGCACGCACCAGATCATAACAAATGCCCCCGATTTTTCGGGCGCCCAGTGCGTTGGCGGCAATGCCGGAAACATCTATTTCGGCGTCAGGCCCATCGGCCAGCGCGCGTGCCAGTGTTGGAGTGCCTTGGGTTTCGACCGCAACCACCTTGCGCCGCGCACCAAGCCAGCCAAGTGATCCTGCAATCAGCCCGCCACCGCCGACCGCAATTAAAACCGTATCGGCATCCAGCCCCTGTTCTTCCCATTCGCGCAGGCATGTGCCTTGTCCTGCGACTGTGCCATGGCCGTCATAGGCATGGATTTGCATGGCACCGGTTTCTGCCTCCCAGTGTTGGGCTTGTTCCAGCGCGTTGGCATAAGCGCCTTTGACCACAACCAGATCAGCGCCCAGCCGTTTGATCAGACTAATCTTGCTTGGTCCGGCCAGTTCCGGCACATAAATGCGTGCGCGGTGGCCTAGTTTATGGGCGGCATAGGCAACTGCCGCGCCGTGATTACCACCGGATGCAGCGACAATCCCCGCGTCTGGCACCTTGGCGGATAGCAGCGAATTAAACGCGCCGCGTGCCTTGAATGTGCCGGTGTGTTGCATTTGCTCCAGCTTCAGCGCGATCGGGTAATTCAGCCCAAATCCGTGCGTTTCCAGCACCGGCGTCACCTGTATATAAGGCGAAATACGCGCTGCAGCTGCGTTGATTTCAGCCGGCCAATTCACTTGTGTGTGCGCCATCTGGTCATATGCCCCCGAACAATTTAGAATCCATGGCGAATGTATAGAAGAAAGAAAAAATAATGAACGACCAAATCCGTGCGCATCCATTTCGTGACAGCCAACAAGACCGCAAAGCATCACATGATATTCCCGACACGCCGCAGACACGGTCAGGGTCCTACAGCCTTGCCTTTGACGATAACGAATTTCTGTGCCGCGATGAACTACGCCCGGTGCGCCTGCAACTTGAGCTGTTAAAGCCCGAATTGTTGATGCAGGAATACGGCATTAATTCAACCATTGTACTGTTTGGCGGCGCGCGCATTCCTGATCCGGTCAACAAAGCATCCGCGCGCACAAAAACCCTGTCTGATCTAACAAAGTATTACACCGAAGCCCGCGAATTTTCCCGCCTGATGACTGAAAAAAGCATGCGGGATGGCCTGCAGACCGACAACGTGATTGTCACCGGCGGCGGCCCTGGCGTGATGGAGGCCGGCAATCGCGGGGCTGCAGATGCAGGTGGCGTGTCGATCGGTCTGAACATCGTTTTGCCACATGAACAGGCGCCGAACGAATATGTCACGCCTGATTTATGCTTTAACTTCCACTACTTCGCCATTCGCAAGATGCATTTCCTGATGCGTGCCGAGGCATTGGCAGTCTTCCCCGGCGGCTTTGGCACCATGGATGAAATGTTTGAAACCCTGACTCTGATTCAAACTGGCCGGATGAAGCGTATTCCGTTTTTGCTGTTTGGCCCCGAGTTTTGGAAAAAGGTCATCAACTGGGATGCACTGGCCGATGCCGGCACAATTGCTGCCGAAGATCTTGATCTGTTCAAGTTTGTCGAAACTGCCGCCGAAGCGGTTGAAGCGATTGAGGCATGGGAAGGGCGCGGCGAAAAACGCGGGGACATTCCCGGGCGCTAAGGCCAAAGCCTGACGCCCAAAATTTTTCTAGAAAAATTTTACCCCGCGCATCAACCTTGCTTGATCTCGGCCTCGATCTGACGCTTTGATTTGCGTTCACGTTCAGTGGCTGATTTCAACTGACCACAGGCGGCCATGATATCTTCGCCACGTGGCCGCCGGATCGGGCTGGAATAACCCGCGTCATGGATGATTTCGGCAAAGGCATGAATGCGATTGCCGCTTGAACGTTCATAGGGTGATCCAGGCCATTCATTGAACGGGATCAGGTTGATCTTGGCAGGAATTCCCTTGATCAACTGAACCAGACGCCGCGCGTCTTCGTCGCTGTCATTCACGCCTTTCAGCATCACATATTCAAAAGTAATTCGTTCCGAATTTGACAGACGCGGATTGGCGCGCAGACCATCCAATAGCGCCGCAAGGTTATATTTTCGGTTGATCGGCACTAATTGGTCGCGCACCTCATCCGTGGTGGCGTGAAAACTGATCGCCAGCATACAGCCGATTTCATCACCCGCGCGGATAATTTCCGGCACAAGCCCCGACGTTGACAACGTAATGCGGCGACGCGAAAGGCTGATGCCTTCTTGATCCATTGCGATTTTCATCGCATCACGCACCGCATCGAAATTATACAACG
>DAOUQO010000030.1 GCA_030625565.1 Aliiroseovarius sp.
CCAGCCAAAACTGCGGCATGAAAGGCATCCGCATCCGGCACAACATGGTCAGCAGGCGCAATCAGCATCAGGCCATCAGGGTCAGTTTTTTCAAGAAATAGCGCTGCGGCAAGTACGGCAGGCGCGGTGTTTTTACCTTCAGGTTCGATTAAAATTGCCCCCGGATCCACACCAATTTCGGACAATTGTTCTGTAACAATAAAACGAAAATCAGAATTTGTCAGAACCATAGGCGCGTTAAACGTCGGGCCTGAAAGCCGCTGTGCGGATGCTTGAAATAGGGTCGTGTTGCCAATTAAAGACGAAAACTGCTTAGGATAGCTTTTGCGCGAAAGCGGCCAAAGGCGCGTGCCCGAGCCACCACAAAGTAAAACTGGTGTAATCACGATTGTAACCCCAAAAAATATAACACACTTCAAACCGATATATTCGACTATTTATAAGGATACTAGCTAGCGGCATTATTACCAACAATATTGCGTATGGCAAAGATTCATACTTTTCCAAATCAGCACAGTTGATAACCCCCTTGTTCGATATGGATACCATGGGCATTGTGGTATACCCTGAAAGGCACATAGCATGACCCCTGAGGTTGAACAAAAACACACCACAAAAAGGCCTGAAACATGAATATTGAGCGCGCAGAGACCTCGGAACGGATGAGCAAAATAGTTACCCACGGCGACACGGTTTATTTGTGTGGGCAGGTCGGGGTTGCGGGCGAAAGCGTGGCGGACCAGACTCGTGAATGTTTGCGCCGCACAGAAGTGTTGCTGGAACAGGCGGGTTCATCCCCCAAGCATATTTTGCAGGCGATTATCTGGCTTGCAGACATGGGTGATTTTGCTGAAATGAATGGCGTGTGGGATGCTTGGGTTCCCCAAGGCCACGCCCCCGCGCGCGCTTGCGGAGAGGCAAAACTGGCGCGGCCCGAATTGCTGGTTGAAATCATTATTACTGCGGCAAAGGTCTAGCGCCCGCTAGTCATAGCTGCGCGTATCTTCAATAACCAAGCCGTCATTTGGCAGGCTACCGGGCGCTACGATTTCAATGTTGCCGCGCAGCTTCAGGGTTTCGGAAACCGATGCGGCATAGGCATCGGCGTTGCTGCCTTCGGCCTCGACCTGTACGACCATCACATCGCTTTCGCCGCTGCGCGATGCAACAACGCGGGCCTTTATAATTTCGGGGTGTTTGGCGACAAAATTGGCCACCTGTTCAGGGCGCACAAACATGCCTTTGATCTTGGTGGTTTGATCTGCGCGGCCCATCCAGCCTTTGATGCGCATATTGGTGCGACCACAGGGGCTGACCCCCGCAAGCACTGCTGATAAATCGCCGGTGGCAAACCGGATTAGCGGATAATCAGGGTTCAGGCTGGTTACCACAACTTCGCCAACTTCACCGGGCGCAACGGGGTCACCAGTGCCGGGGCGCACGATTTCAACAATCACGCCTTCGTCAACAATCATGCCCTCCATTGCGGGGCTTTCATAGGCAATACTGCCCAGATCAGCGGTGCCGTAGCCTTGCAAACAGGTAATACCGCGATCTGCATATTCCTGACGAAGCGACGGAAACAGCGCCCCACCGCCAACGGCGGCTTTGGTGATTTGCAGCTTAACACCATCGGCATCAGCGCGGTCCAGAATGATCTTCAAATAATCCGGTGTGCCAACATAACCCGTTACTTCGGCGTCATGTGCTGCGCGCACCTGCAATTCAGTCTGGCCAATACCGGCGGGCAGAACCCGCGCACCAATGGCGCGAATGGCGCTGTCAAACATCATACCGGCAGGGGTTAGGTGATAGCTGAAACAGTTCTGCACAATATCATCGCTGCGAAAACCTGCTGCAAACAGACCTCGCCCCATGCGCCACCAATCGGGGCTAACGCCGCCGGGTTCATAAATAGGGCCGGGGGACTGGAAAATATGGCTGACATTGGCAGTATGGATGCCACCAAACGGGCCACTTTTCTGGGTCTGCCATTTTAGCAATTCGGATTTGCGCAGCACAGGCAGACGCAGCAAATCATCTATTCCGCGCACTTCGCCGTCAGCAACAAGGCACGAACCATCGGTATTCATTGCCAATTTTACACAAGCCAGCATTGCCTTGGTTTGATCTGCTTGGCGTGCGTCATCCGAGCGCGTTTCCAGTGCGTCATAATATTTCATAACCTTAACCCCTTACGCCAACCAACGTTTGCGGCGACGGTAGCTGCGCACATCACGAAAACTTTTGCGCCCCTCATCCGACATGCCCAGATAAAATTCTTTTACGTCCGGATTTTCGCGCAGATCAGCGGCAGGGCCATCCATCACCACGCGTCCGCTTTCAAGGATGTATCCGTAATCGGCAAAACGCAGGGCGACATTGGTGTTTTGTTCGGCCAGCAAAAAGGTTGCACCTTCTTTTTCATTCAGGTTTTTGACGATGTTAAAAATTTCTTCGACCAGCTGTGGCGCAAGACCCATCGAAGGCTCATCCAGCAGCACAGTTTCAGGTTTGCTCATCAGTGCGCGGCCCATGGCAACCATTTGTTGCTCGCCACCCGAAGTATAACCCGCCTGACTTTTGCGCCGTTCTTTCAGACGTGGGAAATAACTGTAAACCATTTCCAGATCTGCATCGATCGCGCCGCGGCCATCCTTGCGCGTATACGCGCCGGTCAGCAGGTTTTCCTCAACAGTCAGGTGTTCAAAACAATGGCGGCCTTCCATGACCTGAATAACGCCGCGCTGCACCAGGGCCGCTGGGTTCAGGTTGGAAATATTTTCACCGCGATATTCGATTGTGCCCTTGGTGACGTGACCACGTTCTGAATGCAGCAGGTTCGAGATCGCCTTAAGCGTCGTGGTTTTACCTGCACCGTTGCCGCCCAGAATGGCCGTAATCGACCCTTTGGGTACCTTCAGAGATACGCCTTTCAGCACCAAAATCACGTGATTATAAATCACTTCAATATTGTTGACCTCTAAAACGGTCTCGGTTTTGGCGGTGTCGAGCATGGCGGGGTTCCCCGTAAAATTCGTGTGTATTTAGTATCTGATTTTGTGGTGTCCGGACCCCGAAAGGTCCGGACGTTTATCTTAAAGCGTCAGCTTAGTTACACTGGCTGGCGATTTCGTTTTCAGCAGCATAAGCAGCCGAATCCGCAGCGATTAGCGGTGCAATAACATCCATATCAGGTGCACCAAAGTCAGTGATCAACGACCAGCTTTGCGTTTCCGCATCCCATTGCTGGATTGCGCCCAGACCAGGGCCACCGTGGTTTGCACAGGACACTTCAAAGTTAGGACCAAAGCCCTTAAGGCCAATCGCCTCCATCATGTCATCAGTGATCACCAGATTTTCCAGACCGTCACGCATCATTGCCGCAGTGATATCTGCAGTGCCGTGCATTGCCTGGGCAACCTTCACGGCTTCGGACATCAACACAGCTTGATACATGCCACGGTTATACAAAACCGTACCAACATTGCCGCCATCACCAGCCGAAAGGCCCGCATCGGTGACATATTTCTGAATGTCAGCAAATACCGGGAAATCAGAACCAACAGCGTGGAATGTCACAGCCTTATAGCCATCCGATGCCGCACCGGCAGGGATCACGTCATTGTCGGAACCCGACCACCAGACGCCGATGAAGTTTTCCATTGGGAAGCGAATGTTGGCGGCTTCCTGAATGGCAACTTGGTTCATCACGCCCCAGCCCCAAAGCAGAACATAATCAGGCTTTTCGCGACGAATTTGCAGCCATTGCGATTTCTGTTCCTGACCGGGTGAGTCAATCGGAAGCAACGTCAGGTCAAAGCCGTGCATTTCGCCCAGAGTTTCCAATGTGCGAATTGGCTCTTTACCAAATGCCGAATTGTGGAAGGCCAGCGCGATGGTTTTGCCTTCAAGTGATCCATCGTTGATATCCAGAAGGTGGTTCACAATAACCGAAGCACCTGTCCAGTAATTGCCTGGAAAGTTGAAAATGTGGCTGAACACATCGCCATTTGATACCGAAGTACGGCCATAACCCATGGACAAAAGCGGGATGCCGTCAGCAGTTACGCGTGGGATCATCTGGTATGTTGCCGCTGTCGACAGGGGCGAATAAACCAACGCGCCGTTGCCTTTGGTGGCCTCATAACATTCCAGTGTTTTCTCGGCGCTAAATCCTGTTTCACATTCAACAGCATTAACCCGTGCGCCGCCAATGCCGCCATCGCGTTCATTCAACAGCGTCATATAATCGGAAAATCCATCGGCCACTTCGGCACCGTTAGCACCAAATGGGCCTGTTCGGTAACTGATTGATGGAAACTCTAGATCAGCAAGCACAGGGCTTGCCGCGACCACGGCCGCAACAGCGAAGGCTGCAAGTTTCGTTAGTTTCATGTCGTCCTCCCTTTAGGTTTGACATCGTTTTGCTTTGGTTAACCCAAAGCTTGTATTGGCCCGCCCTAGTGTGGGAATGGCCATAGGCGTAGTTTCTGTTTCGTCAGGCGCCAGACTTGGGCCATGCCGTGGGGTTCGATAATCAGGGTCACGATGATCAGTGCGCCAACGATGATAAACTCAAAGTGCGCCGCCAGATCGCTGGGCCAACCCAACTGGCCAACCATAATATTTTTTAGCAAAACCGGCATCAGCACCAAAAAGGCGGCACCGATGAAGCTGCCCAGTATAGATCCAAGGCCGCCAATGATCACAATGAACAAGATCAGAAATGATTTCTGAATGCTAAAGGTATCGTTCACATCAACCGCGCCAAGAAAGACCGCAAAAATTAACGCGCCGGAGATGCCGATGTAGAATGATGAAATACCAAAAGCGCTCAGCTTGGCGCTTAGCGGGTTCACCCCGATGATTTCGGCAGCGATATCCATGTCGCGGATCGCCATCCATTTACGCCCGAATGACCCGCGCGTCAGATTGCGTGCCATCCATGCCAGCAGCAACACAAACACCAGACAAAACAGATATTTTGCCGGAGCCGTAGCAAGCGGGCCGGTAACGGCGTAGCCCAGCACGGTGCGCTCAGGCGCACTGATCTGGCCCGAGGCTGAATAGTTGAAAAACCATGGCACTTTGTTAAACAGCCACACCAGAAAGAACTGCGCGGCAAGCGTGGCAACGGCCAGATAGAAACCCTTGATCCGCATGCTTGGCAGGCCAAATGCCAGCCCGACCATCGCTGTAATAAGCCCCGAAATGATCACGTGGAAAAAGATAGACACATCGGGAAAGCTCGTCATCAACTTGTAACAGCTATATGCCCCAACGGCCATGAAACCACCGCTACCAAGGCTGATCTGGCCCGCGTAACCGGACAAGATATTCAGCCCCAGCGCCGCAATTGCATAAATCAGAAATGGCAAAAGAACCGCATTTAGCCAGTAATCATTGATGAAAAACGGCACAACACCAAAGGCCACGACCAACAACAGCCAGTATGCCCAGCGGTCAAATTTCAGCGGAAAGGTCTGGCTGTCCTTGCCATAGGACGTCTTGAAATCACCTGCTTCACGGTACAGCATCGCTTAAACCCTCTCGATAATTTTTTCGCCAAACAGACCCTGCGGCCGGAAGACAAGGAACAACAACGCCAACACATAGGCGAACCAGTTTTCAGTTGCGCCGCCAATAAGGGGACCGATGGAAAACTCAAACAATTTTTCGCCAACGCCGATGATTAGGCCGCCGACAATGGCACCGGGAATGGATGTAAAGCCACCCAGCATAAGAACCGGCAGCGCCTTTAGCGCGATCAGGCTTAGGCTAAATTGCACGCCGGATTTGGCGCCCCACATCATGCCCGCAACCAGCGCGACAAAGCCCGCCAGCGACCAGACCAAAACCCAGATGAACCGCAGCGAAATGCCCACTGACAGCGCCGCTTGGTGGTCATCGGCAACCGCACGCATGGCGCGGCCTTGTTTGGTGTATTGCGAAAACAAGATCAGGCCGGCAACCAAAATAGCCGCAATAATTGTGGCAACGATATCAAGGTTATCAATGAAAAACCCGTATCCGAACCATTCAGCGGTGGTGATATCAATCATGTCATTGATGCCCTGCGGCAGACCCACGTCCAGCCGCTTCAGGTCGGCACCCCACATCAGATCGCCGAAACCTTCCATGAAATATGTCAGACCAATGGTGGCCATGAACAAGATAATTTCGGGCTGGTTAACCAGATGTTTCAAGATATATCGTTCAACGATCCATGCAAACAACACCATCACCCCGGCGGTCAGGATAATTGCTATAATCGACGGGACGTGCCAGCCGAAATGGTGAATATCGGTGCCAAAGATCGAATTGATCAAATGCGCAAACGGCACTTGGCCTTTCTGTATCCCCACCAGCGTCATTGCTGCGAACAAAGCCATCACGCCTTGGGCATAGTTGAACACGCCAGATGCCTTGAAGATCAGCACAAAGCCCAGCGCCACCAGGGCATAAAGCACACCAGTCATTAAGCCATTCAGGGCCACCTCGATGGCGAATAATAATTGATCAGGCATGATGCTGTCTCCCGAAAATGCTTGGTGTTCTTTGTGGTAAATCAGTCATGGCTTACCCCCAAATAGGCGTCGATTACGGCTTGGTTGTTGCGCACATCATTCGGGGTGCCATCGCCGATTTTCTTGCCGTAATCCATCACGACCACGCGGTCAGACAGATCCATGACCACGCCCATATCGTGTTCAATCAGGCAAATTGTCGTGCCAAATTCATCGTTCACATCCAGAATAAAGCGGCTCATGTCCTCTTTTTCTTCGACATTCATGCCAGCCATTGGTTCATCCAGCAGCAGCAATTTTGGTTCAGCCGCCAGCGCGCGTGCCAGTTCGACCCGCTTTTTCAGCCCATAAGGAAGCCGCCCTACAGGGGTTTTACGAATTGCCTGAATTTCCAGAAAATCGATGACCTTTTCAACCTGCGCGCGGTTTTCAAATTCTTCGCGCTGGGCCTTGCCCCACCACATGGCTTGGCTAAGCATGCCGCTTTTCATGTGGGTCAAACGCCCGGTCATAACGTTATCAAGAACGCTCATCCCTTCGAACAACGCGATATTTTGGAAGGTCCGCGCAATGCCTTGTTTCGCCACCTTATAAGGCCGCATTTTCGGGCGCGGTGCCCCGTGAAACCAGACTTCGCCTTCTTGGGGGACATAAAAGCCACTGATCACGTTCAGCATTGATGATTTACCAGCGCCATTCGGGCCAATAATGGCGCGAATTTCACCTTCGCGGATATCAAAACTGATGTCTTCAATCGCCGTGACCCCACCAAAACGCAGGGTAATATTTTTCATCTCCATGACCACGCCACCAATGGTGCGCCCGTCAGCGGTGACATAACTTTCAGCGTTCATCTGATTCATCTCCTGAACCTCCGGCCAAGGAAAAAGAACGCAGCGCTAAATATTCCCGCCAAGGCGTAAAACACGATGCGTTCAAAAAGGGTTGGGGCTTGATAGCCAAGAAAGCCGCGCCATGCGAAGCTGGTAATGATGGCTAAGGGGGCCACGATATACATCGCTGCCTTGTCTGTATTATAGACGCCTGAAAACAGCGCACCCAAGCCGGTCAGAAGTGTTGCCAGAACTGCAAACATTAAAGGTGTCATTCGGCAGCCACCTTTTGTGCAGCCATAACAGCCGCATCGCGAATTTCCAGCGTTGCCGTAATCTTGCCCTTGCGCCCGTCTTCATAGGTGACTTCGGTTTCGGTATATTGCTGGGTTGAGCCATCATACAGCGCCCCAATCAGGTCACTAAATTTGTCAGCAACCACAATGCGGCGCACCTTGCGGGTGCGGGTCATTTCACCGTCATCGGCATCCAGTTCCTTGTGTAGGATCAAGAAACGGTGGATTTGGCAGCCAGACAGCATTTCGTCGGCGGCGACGGATTTGTTCACCTCTTCCACATGCGCCTGAATGGCGCCGTACACTTGGGGATGGCCTGCCAGTTCCTGATAAGATGCATAGGCAATATTATTGCGTTCGGCCCAGTTGCCAATCGCTGTCAGGTCGATATTGATAAACGCGGTGCACATGTCGCGCCCGCTGCCAAAAACCACGGCCTCTAGAATATCAGGATAGAATTTCAGTTTGTTTTCAACGTATTTAGGCGCAAACAGGCGACCGTCAGACATTTTCCCAACGTCTTTGGCACGGTCGATAATGCGCAAATGGCCGCTGTTTTCTTCGATAAAGCCCGCGTCGCCCGTGGCAACCCAGCCCTCAGAATCTTTGGTGTCGGCGGTGCTTTCGGGGTTATTGTAATATTCCACGAAGGTGCCGGGCGAGCGATAAAAAATCTCGCCATTATCGGCGATGCGCAGCTCGACTCCGGGGGCGGGAACGCCGACTGTGTCAGCGCGCACTTGGCCGTCGGGATGCACCGTTATGAACACGGTCGCTTCGGTCTGGCCATAAAGCTGCTTCAGGTTGATCCCCAGCGAACGGTAGAACTCAAAGATCTCAGGCCCGATCGCTTCGCCAGCGGTATAGCCAATGCGCACACGGCTAAAACCAAGGGTGTTTTTCAGTGGGCCATAGATGAAAAATTCGCCCAGCTTGTATTTTAGTTTGTCGATTGCACTGACGGGTTTGCCATCTAAAATTGCAGGGCCAACATTTTTCGCATGGGCCATGAAGTAATCAAACATACGTTTTTTGAAACGCCCGGCATCTTCCATGCGGATCATCACATTGGTCAGCTGGGTTTCAAACACCCGTGGCGGCGCAAAATAATAGGTCGGGCCGATTTCACGCAGATCGTTCATCATCGTGTCGGGGCTTTCGGGGCAGTTCGTGCAAAACCCAACCCAATACGCCTGACCCAGCGAGAAAATGAAATCGCCAACCCACGCCATTGGCAGATAGGCCAGAATGTCATCATCACGGTGCAAGCTGTCAAATTCAGCTGAATTTATCGCGCTTTCAACAATGTTGCGGTTGGACAGGACCACGCCCTTGGGTTTGCCGGTTGTACCCGAAGTATACAGCATCACACAGGTGCTATCGTAATCCAGCTCGGCAATGCGTGCATCCAGCTCAGATTCAAGCCGGGTGTGGGCGGCGCGGCCTTCTTCTTGAATATCGTGATACCAGTTCAGATGCGCGTGGTTATATTTACGCATGCCGCGCTTGTCGAAATATATGACGTGTTCAATGTGGGCGACCTGTTCTTGGACCTCAAGAACCTTATCGACCTGTTCTTGATCGCCACAGACCACAAACCGTGCATGGCAGTGATCCAGCGTGTAAACCATTTCTTCGGCAACGGCGTCTTGATACAGCGGAACCGGCACAGCGCCGCACATTTGCGCGGCCACCATTGCCCAGTAATGGGCCGGACGGTTGCGGCCGATAATGGCAACATGGTCGCCGCGCTCAATGCCCAGCGCCAACATGCCCAAAGCAAGGGCACGGATTTCTTCGGCGGTATCGGCCCAAGTCCAGCTTTGCCAAATTCCAAATTCTTTTTCGCGGTAGGCGGGCTTGTCGCCAATGTCGCGCGCATTACGCGCCAACAACGCCGGGATCGAGGCGTATTCGCCTGCGGCAGCTAGTTCATAGGCCAATTCTTAATTCTCCCACGTCATTTGATCGCTTGAACGATTCTCATGTCATTCCACCCTGACGATATATTTCTGCGCGTCAAAGCTTTCCTTACTTTTTCTAAAACCTAACGAATTGTTACAAGGTGCAGGTTTGTCAATGCAGGGCTTTCCTCGCCCCCCTTTTGGGTGTTAGCGCTGGATCAGGAGGGCAGCGCCATGACGCGAAAAACCAACATCGCAGCCTTGACCCAAGCAGGGCTGAACCTGATCCAACAGGCGCTTTCGATTTATGACAGCGACCTGAAACTGGTGCTGGTAAACCGGACCTTTCAGGAAATGTTTTCGCTGCCCGACGATATGGTGCGCCCTGGTACGCCGTTTGATGTGACCATTCGTTACCTTGTTGAACGCGGTGAATATGGCGCTGTTGATGACGCCGATAGCTTTACCCAAGCCCGTGTTGATCAGGCCCGCAATTTTGAGGCCCATTATATGGAACGCACCCGCGCCAATGGTCGGGTGATTTCGGTCGAAGGTAACCCATTGCCGCAAGGGGGCTGGGTTGCGGTTTATACCGACATAACCGGCATTAAGCGGCAAGAATCCCTGTTGCGCGCCCGCTCTGAAGAATTGTCAGAACAGGTTCTGGCCCATTCCGAAGAACTGGCCCAAACCAATCGCGCGCTGGCCTCGGCCAATGCAGCCCTTGAAGAAACCTCGCGCCAATTGGCCGAAATGGAAAGCCGCACGCGCCTGACCACGGAAATGACTCCGGCGCATATTGCCCGTATGGATCTAGACCTGTTTTATACGTTTTCGAACCGCAAACTTTCGGCGGTAATTCCCGGCAGGCCCAAAAATATCGTTGGCCTGTATGCGCGCGATGCCTTGGGGGATGAAGCTTACGATCTGATCCTGCCCTTTCTAAGGGATGCAATAGCAGGCAAAGCTTCGGTTCACGAGGTCAGCCATGAAGGCACCGGACAGCGTATTCGCATTGCCTTTACGCCAGATCAGGACGCTGGAAAATCTGGTGCCGAAGGTGTGCGCGGTATCTATCTTTTATCCACAAACATCACCGAAGAAACCCAGGCCCGCGAGGCCCTGCACCAAACCCATAAACGCGAATTGGCTGTGCAGCTTACATCAGGGCTGGCGCATGATTTTTCCAACCTGTTAACCATCATTCTTGGTATGCAGGCCCAACTTGGGCGTATGGTGCTGCCTGACAGTCGCGCCCGTGAACTAGTCAAGGCCACGACAGGTGCCGCGCGGCGTGGCGGTGTGCTGTTGGACCGGATTGCATCGGCCACGGGGCGGCCCGAAATGCAGCCTGCGCCAACAGATGTTTCCACGCTTTTGGTTGGCCTGAAGACGCTGGCTACCCCCAGCCTGCCAAACGGTGTTTCCCTGAAAATAACAGTGGATGAATTGCCGGATCGTATATTGCTTGATCCGGGCGGTGTGCAGGACATGATGCTGAACCTGATCCTGAATGCACGTGACGCGATTGGTGCGGGGCCGGGGCACATTTGTATTCATGCGCGGTCGCTGCGCGAAACGTGGTTAGAGCTGAAAGTATCTGACAATGGCCCCGGCTTTTCCAGCGAAGCCCTGCAATCTGCGCTGAACCCGTTTTTTACCACCAAGGGCGGTGAAGGTTCCGGGTTGGGTCTGTCGATGGTGTTTGATCAGACAAAACTGGCAGGTGGTCAACTTAGGCTTGGCAACCATGGCGAAGGTGGCGCTGTGGTAACTTTGCGGCTGCCCTTGCGCCTTGCCCTTGACCAGCCATCCCCGCGTCTTGTGCTGTTGGTCGAAGACACCCCTGAAATTCGCGAAAGCGTGCGTGGGATGCTAATTGATTTGGGTCATCAGGTTATCGAGGCCTCCAGTGCCGAAGAAGCCATGTTCCTGATCGGTATTGATGGCATTGGCCTTATCTTGTCGGACATAAACCTTGGCGGGCCAATGTCGGGCGCTGATTTGTTGGCGTATTTGCAGGCAGAAGGAAATGATGCACCTGCTTGTCTGATGACGTCGCTTCCCGTCAGCGACCCTCGGTGCGTGAATGCCGCATTTCCCATTCTTTCAAAACCGTTTAGTCAGGGTGACCTAGCCGCCTTTTTGGCACAGGAGCTTGCACAATGACCGAACCCTTGGTTGCCATTTTAGATGATGAACCACAAATTCGCCTAATGCTGGCCGACGCCTTGCAAGAGGCCGGGTTTCGCACCGCTTGTTATGGTCGCGCCACCGAATTTGAAGCAGCGTTGCAATCCACCAAGCCTGATGTATGTCTTGTTGATCTTGGTTTGCCGGACCGTGACGGGCTGACCTTGGTGCATCGTTTGGCATTGGAAAGCGGGGCGGCGATTATCATCATTTCAGGCCGCGCGCAGGTGCAGGACCGGGTGACGGGGCTGGAACTTGGCGCCGATGACTACATCATAAAACCGTTTGAGCCTGCCGAAGTTGTCGCCCGCGTGCGCGCCCGCCTGCGCAAGGCCAAGCCTTCGGGCAGCATTGCAAACACCGCTTATTTCAATGGCTGGATCGCACATTTTGATCGCTATATTCTGGAAAATGATGCTGGCGCAGAAACTGCCTTCAGCCACGCCGAAGGCGAAGTGCTGCGCTTGTTTTTAAATGCCCCCAAGCGGCTTATTTCGCGCGAACAAATGCAAGAAAGCCTTGGGGGCGCTGCCTCGGAAAGCTTTGATCGGGCAATGGATGTACGTATTTCGCGATTGCGCACCAAATTGGGTGAAGACCCGAAAAACCCGCGCTTGATCAAAACCATCTATGGGGCCGGCTATATTTTTCTGGGCGATGTGCGCTGGCAATAAAGGCCCCTTTATTGCATCGGGCAACACGGGGGACATTCGGGGCTTTTCGCAAGCCTGCTAAAGTGATTTACTAAATCAGACATCCACCAGAAACCAGCAAAGCCAAATAGCAATGAGCGTAGACCAAGGAACCTCAGTTTTTGATCCCATCACTGCGCTTGCTGAATGCAAGGGGCGAGGGATTTTGGCCGTTATCATTGGCATTCAGGGGCCAAGTTACCGCTCCTTGGGGGCCTTGATGGCGATTTTGCCAGATGGCAGGCGGGTCGGGTCGTTGTCTTCTGGCTGTATTGAATTTGATATCGTTGAACATGCAAGCAAGGTCATGACTACGGGTCAGGTAACGCGCATTTTGTATGGGCAGGGTTCGCCCTATATTGATATTCAGCTGCCTTGCGGTGGCGGGTTGGAAATTTTGCTGATCCCCGCACCGGGTGGTGATGTAATGAATGCCCTTATAATGGCCCACAACCAGCGCGTTCCGCAAACCTTATGTATTGATGTTGAAACAGGTGATACAAGTGTGCAGCCCGAAGGTGAAACCGGCAGCATTGGCACGCAGTTTCTTGTGCGCCTTCAGCCCGAAGTGTTCTTTTATGTATTCGGTAAAGGCCCCGAGGCCAGCGCATTCACCAGTCTGGTGCAGGCCACCGGATTTGAAACCCTCCTGTTATCACCGGACCGCGAAACGCTGGATCTGGCCGGACAGTCAAACTGCGCGACACGGCATTTAAAAAGCGCGGCTTTTCCCCCCGATCTTGCGCCTGATCAATGGTCTGCTGTGGTGTTGTTTTTCCATGACCACGATTGGGAACCGCCAATCCTGATCAGTGCCTTGGAAAGCCCTGCGTTTTACATCGGATCCCAAGGCAGCCGTAAAACCCGCGATACCCGACTGGCAGCATTGCGAAAACGCGGGGTAAGCGATGCAACCCTTGCGCGCCTAAAGGGGCCGATTGGCCTGATCCCGTCAGTGCGCGACGCCCGCACCTTGGCCGTCAGCGTTTTGGCCGAAATTTTGACCGAGGCTGAATAGGCCCGATTGTTTCAACTAGGCAAGCTTTCGTGACATGATGTGCTTTGGCTTTGTAATACGCGCGCTCTAAGGCATGGTTATGTACAAGGAGAACGCGCATGTCTTTTAAAACTGACCTTAAGTATTCTGACGTAACCCCAAGGGCTGATTACCTGAACCGTCGCCAGATCATGGCAGGGCTTGGCGGTGTGGCGTTAGGCTCGATCGCGGGGCCGGGGTTTGCGGCGGGGCAATATTCGACCGATGCCACCCCAAACACCTTGGAAGACATATCTTCCTACAACAATTTCTATGAGTTCGGGTTTGGCAAAGAAGATCCTGCCGAATACGCCCACACCTTAACCACAGATCCGTGGTCTGTGCAGGTTGACGGGCTGGTGGACAAGCCTGGCAATTATGATCTGGCTGATCTTTTGACTGGCATGGATATAGAAGAACGCATTTACCGTTTTCGCTGTGTCGAAGCATGGTCAATGGTGATTCCGTGGAATGGTTTTCAGCTTAGCCAGTTGTTGGAAAAAGTTGGGGTGCAACCGTCTGCCAAATACGTGTATTTTGAAACTCTGGTGCGTCCCGAAGAAATGCCGGGCCAGAAAGGCGCATCCTTGGATTGGCCTTACCGCGAAGGCCTGCGACTGGACGAGGCGATGAACCCGCTGACATTAGTGGCCACCGGCATTTATGGCGAAGACCTGCCAAACCAGAACGGCGCGCCGCTACGTTTGGTGGTGCCGTGGAAATACGGCTTTAAGTCGATCAAATCGATCGTGCGCATTTCCCTGATGGATAGCCAGCCACAGGCAACGTGGAACATGCAAAACCCCGCCGAATACGGATTTTACAGTAATGTGAACCCGACCGTCAGCCATCCGCGCTGGTCACAAGCCACCGAACGCAAAATCGGCGGCGGCCTTTTCGCGCGCCGCCAAGAAACGCTGATGTTCAACGGCTACGGCGAACAGGTTGCAAATATGTATGACGGTATGGATCTGACGGCGAACTTTTAGCCGTGGGGGTGATGCAGATGAACGTTTCGCGGACAATAAATAACGCTCTGCGCATGGTTCCCGCGTGGTCCCTATATATAATGGGTGTATTGCCGCCGGTTTGGCTGTTTTATCTGGGTCTAACCGGCGGGCTGGGCGTGGACCCGATTAAGGCGATGGAGCACGAGATTGGCAAGCTGGGCCTGCAAGTGCTGGTCTTTGGTCTGGCGATTACGCCCTTGCGCAAACTTACCGGTCTTAACCTGATGAAATTCCGCCGGGCGCTGGGCTTGATAGGGTTCTTTTATATAGCATTGCATTTGCTGGTCTGGCTGGTGCTGGATGTTCAAATTCTTGGCCAAATCTGGGCCGACATTATAAAGCGCCCCTATATAACTGTCGGAATGGCAGCGCTGATTGCCATGATCCCGCTGGCGGTCACCTCAAACAACTGGTCCATTCGTAAACTGGGCGGGGCCAGTTGGAAAAAGCTGCACAAGGTTGTCTATGGCGCGGTGCTGCTGGGGGGCGTGCATTATACAATGGTCGGCAAAGTCTGGCAGTCCGAGGCGCTGATGTATCTGGCAGTGATCACCACGCTTTTGGCGATGCGCCTGCCATTGGCAAAGTGGCGCCTAAAGGCAGCCAAGGCACCTTAAGGCGGCGGGTATGCCTAGCCGCGCATAAACACATCATAACGGGTGGACTTGCCCAGAATTTGATGTGACGGTTTGGGTAGACTGGCCAGCGCATCCGCCCTAAGCGGCCATTTCAACACGACACGTTTTTGCGCGCTCTCTATAGCCACCTGCATTAAGGCACCGGCATCGGCGTCAACGCCAACAATTTCGCGCACCTGACGCATTTCCTTTTTGACCAATGCGGATTTGTTGCGCGGCGGATGCATTGGGTCGACCAGCACGACCTGAGGCATAAGGTCAGGCAGTAAATCGCGCGCATCACCATGCAGTAATGTCATACGTGCAATAATGTCGCCAATGTCGGTTTCAGCGCCGCGCGCCAGCGCATCGGCCAAAAGCGCGTGCATCTGGTCCGAACGTTCAATCAATGTGACCTGCGCCCCAAGGGATGCCAACAAGAAAGCATCGCGCCCCAACCCGGCAGTGGCATCAACGACATTCGGGGTTTTGCCGCCCTTCAGACCAATAGCGCGGGGCAGGGCTTGGCCGCGTCCACCGCCAAACCGCAAACGATGCGCCACAGCACCTGATGAGAAGTCGATTCTTAGCTGGTCCGTCATAAATCCGAAGTTCCCACTATCTATGTCCTGTCTATAGGGGCGTTTTCGGGAAAAATTAAGCCCCGACCCTTCGGAAAGGATTCGCAGGCCCGTATGAATCGGGGTGAATCGGAAAAACGAGTCGGTTTTTGATTCTTTTTCGATTCACCGAACGATTCAATTCGCGATTCACGGGGTGATTCACTCCGACTCGGGGCCGGTTCAGGCCAGAATCATACATATTGTGGCTTAGCCTTGCGAAACACATAGGAGCGAGTCGGGTGAGTCTGCGGCTTTTGCGGCTTTTGTGCGGGGATTCATTTTACCAAGTGGTAATTTATTGCTTTCAGAGGGCTAAAATCATTGCAAAAGTTACGCCAAGTACCCGTTTTATTGAGGAAAACAGGAAAAGACGAAAAAAGATGAACTTTGTGCAAAAAAGCACTTGCGGGTCTCAGTCCCTCGGCCTAAACACCCCCTACCAGCAGCGCAGAGATGCACTAACGGGGCGCCAGACGGGCCGGACGGAAGCGGAAACGCAGACAAACGGAAACGAGACGCAAGACGAAATATAGAAGATAATGCAGGCGGGGCGCGCTGGAAATAACAGCGCATCCTAGGTTATGTTGTCTTCGTGCTCTTTGAAATTATTAGTATCTGAAGAGATATGTGGGCGGTTTGGTTCATTCGATGGACAACAACTGCACATATATCGCGCTACTAGACTTCGGTCGATTATGTAGTGTCAGCTTCACTGTTTGGACGGCTTTTGTTTACTTTGTAAACTGAAGCACAACAAACAGAAAACTGTCCCGTTTGAACAACGGGACGAATATGTGCAGAGGTTCGAACGTCAAGGTTAAGCAAGCAATTGCTTTTCAACTTGAGAGTTTGATCCTGGCTCAGAACGAACGCTGGCGGCAGGCCTAACACATGCAAGTCGAGCGCACCCCTTCGGGGGCGAGCGGCGGACGGGTTAGTAACGCGTGGGAATATGCCCTTCACTAAGGAATAGCCTCGGGAAACTGAGAGTAATACCTGATACGCCCTTCGGGGGAAAGATTTATCGGTGAAGGATTAGCCCGCGTTAGATTAGATAGTTGGTGGGGTAACGGCCTACCAAGTCGACGATCTATAGCTGGTTTGAGAGGATGATCAGCAACACTGGGACTGAGACACGGC
>DAOUQO010000192.1 GCA_030625565.1 Aliiroseovarius sp.
CGACCAGACAAACCGCCGATGAAAAGGTGAAACCGCCCGTGATGGCCCCAAGGCCAAGGCCCAGAACGACGGCGGTGATGACACGAAGAATTTGTTGCATGATGTGCCTCTGTTAATCTGATGACGCGCATATGTAATCACGTTTGCGCATATAACAAGAGCGGGGGATCAAATACTCACTCAATATGTAAGGATATGGGTGAATTATTTCTTTTTCTTCTCGGCCGCAACTTTTTCAGCCAGATCGCGTGCGATGGCAAAGGCACCTTTGATTTTGTCGGGCGCATTTTTCCAATCACGGCGCACTACGATTTTGTTGTCACGCACTTTTGCCAGCCCGTTTTGGGCTTGGATGAATTCAACCAGCCCGACGGGGGATGCGAATTTGTCGTTATGAAACTGAATGGTCGCGCCTTTCGGGCCGCCATCTAGTCGGGCAATTCCGGCGCGTTTGCACATGCCTTTGATCCGCACGACCAGCAGCAAGGTGTTTACCTCGCGCGGCAATTTACCGAAACGGTCGATCAGCTCGGCGGCGAAGCCCTCCAGTTCGACCTTGGTTCCCAGCGATGACAGGCGGCGATACAGGCCAAGGCGCACATCAAGGTCAGGCACATAAGTGTCTGGTATCAATACAGGAACGCCCAGATTTATCCGCGGAGACCATGTTTCATCCAGCTCGGTTATGCCTTCCAATTCACCCGCGCGGATCTTGGCGATCGCTTCTTCCAACATCTGTTGGTACAGCTCATAGCCAACTTCGCGCATCTGGCCCGATTGTTCATCGCCCAGCAGGTTGCCGGCCCCGCGAATGTCCAAATCTTGCGACGCTAGCGTGAAGCCCGCGCCAAGGGAATCAAGGCTGCCCAGTACCCGCAGGCGTTTTTTGGCGCTGCTGGTCAGCGGCACGCGTGGTTTGGTGGTTAAATAGGCATAGGCGCGGGTTTTGGCGCGCCCTACCCGCCCCCGAATTTGATATAGCTGCGCCAGCCCGAACATATCGGCGCGGTGAATAATCATGGTGTTGGCGGTCGGGATATCCAGCCCGCTTTCGACAATAGTCGTCGCGACCAGCACGTCGAATTTACCGTCATAAAACGCGTTCATTCGGTCATCCAAGTCCCCCGCTGCCAGTTGGCCATGGGCGATGACATAGGAAACTTCTGGCACGTGGTCTTTCAAAAATGCCTCGATATCAGGCAGATCCTTGATGCGCGGCACCACGAAAAAGCTTTGACCGCCACGATAATGTTCGCGCAACAATGCTTCGCGCAGGGTGACTGAATCAAATTCGCTGACATAGGTATGAATGGCCAAACGGTCCACGGGCGGCGTGCCAATAACGCTTAGATCACGCACGCCAGACAGCGACATTTGCAGCGTGCGCGGGATCGGCGTGGCGGTTAGCGTCAGCACATGCACATCGGAACGCAATTGTTTCAGGCGTTCCTTGTGGTTAACCCCAAAACGTTGTTCTTCATCAACGATCATCAGGCCAAGGTCATGAAAACGTATGCTTTTTGCCAGAACAGCGTGGGTGCCGATAACGATATCAACGCGGCCATTTTTAATGCCTTCACGGGTCAGGTCAGCCTGTTTTGTCGACACAAAACGGCTAAGCTGGCCAACCTCGATGGGAAAACCGCGAAAACGTTCTGCAAAGCTTTTGTAATGCTGGCGTGCCAGCAGGGTTGTGGGGGCAATAACGGCCACTTGTTTACCTGACATGGCAGCGACGAAAGCCGCGCGCATGGCGACTTCGGTTTTGCCAAAACCCACATCGCCGCAAATCAGGCGGTCCATCGGGCGGCCAGAGCCAAGGTCTTCGACAACCTCGGTAATTGCCGCCATCTGGTCATCGGTTTCCTGATAGGGAAAGCGGGCTGAAAATTCTTCCCAAGCGTGGCTTGGCGCTTCAAGCACCGCTGCGCGGCGCAGCGCACGTTCAGCGGCAAGACGGATCAGCTTGTCGGCAACTTCGCGAATGCGCTGTTTCAGCTTGGCTTTTTTGGCCTGCCAAGCCCCGCCGCCTAGCTTATCCAGTAGGCCGGTATCCTGACCGAATTTTGACAGTAATTCAATGTTTTCAACAGGTAAAAACAGCCGGTCACCACCGCCGTATTCCAGCGCGATACATTCATGGGGCGCGCCCATGGCCTGAATTGTTTCTAACCCGTTAAAGCGCCCAACACCGTGATCCACATGCACGACCAGATCACCAACCGAAAGCGACTGGGCCTCGGTCAGGAAATTTTCCGCCCGACGGCGGCGTTTGGTTGAACGGATCAAGCGTTCGCCAAGCACATCAGTTTCGGAAATCACGGTCAGGTTGGGGGCCTGAAAGCCCTGTTCAAGCGGCCAAACCGCAAGGTAGGTTCCAGATGTACCTGTTATATCGCGGAAGTCCGCGATCTGTTTTGTGTCCTTTAACCCTTCGTCAGCCAACAGGCCGGCAAGGCGTTCGCGCGCGCCTTCGGAATAGGATGCTATAACCACAGAACCGGTGGGCTTTTTCACATTAATATGGTCGGCTAACTCATGGAAAAGATTTATGTTTTCCTGCTGGCGTTCCGGCGCAAAATTGCGCCCTATACGACCCTGAGCATCCAGCACCCCGACCCCTGTGGCCTGTGGTAATGCGGCCAGTGAAACAACGCGGCGTGTTTTTGTTTCAGCACCCCATGCGGCGTCATCCAGATATAACAGCGCTGGAGGGCAGGGTTTATAAACACTGTCCAGACGACTGCGTGCCTTCAGGGCTTCGACGCGCGCAGTGTACTGGTCGCTGATCGCCTGCCATCGGGCTAATCGGGCGGCGTTAAGTTGGTCATCCAGCATGATTGCTGCATCTGGAACATAGTCAAACAGCGTATCAAGGCGGTCATAAAAGAACGGCAGCCAGTGTTCCAGCCCCTGATGTTTTCGCCCTGCTGACACCGCTTCATAAAGTGGATCATCCGCGCCAGCAGTGCCAAATTCTGCGCGGTAATTCTGGCGAAAACGGCTGATGCTATCATCGTCCAGCTGCACTTCGCTAATCGGAGCCAGCTCAATCCGGTTAAGTTTTTCGGTGGTGCGCTGGCTGACAGGATCAAAGCGGCGCGCCCCGTCCAGCACATCGCCGAACAAATCCAGCCGTACAGGGCCGGATGCGCCGGGGCTGAAAATGTCGATAATGCCGCCGCGAATGGCAAAGTCCCCCGGCTCCATTACAGTTGGGCTTTGGGCGAACCCCATGCGGGTCAAAAAGGCGCGCAGGGCGTCAACATCCATGCGGCTGCCGACATTTGCGCTAAACGATGCCTTGGCCAGCGCCTTGCGCGCGGGCAAACGCTGGGTCGCGGCGCTGAGTGTGGTTAAAAGGATAAACTGGCCGTTAATGGCCCCCGTTGCCAGCCCCGCAAGCGCCGACATGCGCGCAGCCGACACGTTTGGATTGGGCGACATCCTATCAAACGGCAAACAATCCCAGCCCGGAAAGCTGACCACAGGCACAAGTGGTGCAAAAAAGGCCAGCGCCGCCTGCATCGCCGCCAAGCGCCTGTCATCACGGGCAACAAAAATTAAAGGTGCGCCTTTTGCACGGTCAAGTTCCGCCAGCACAAGGCGGGCGTCAAACCCTTCGGGCGCACCAGAAAGCGTTATGTGGTTTGGGTTAGACATCGTTTGAAAACAAACCCTTATCCGCCGAAAGCGCCCAGAGACATGTTTTGGTACATGCCCCACATGGCGGTCACAAAAATTGATACCATGCCGATAAATTGCGTACCTATCCGGTGGCGCGACAGGCGGCGGTGCAAATCAGCCCCTGTAAGGCCGTTCTCACGTATAATTCGGGCCGAGTTTAGCGATAGCAATCCGACAAATGTCATTGGAAAGGCCAGCAAAAATACTGCCTGGGCAAATTCAACCCAATACCAGAACGCCAAGATTGCCAGTGATGTCAGCAGGCCTGAAACCAGCCCAAGCAGCCACAGCCCCGACATTCCGGCGATATACAGCATGCGGTTGCAACTAATGCGCACCATATCTTCAAGGTCCTGGGCCGCCTGCCCGCCTTGTTTTGCGGCGCGCTGCACCAAATCCCACGGCACGCCCAGCACCCAGTGGCTGGTTGTTGACCAGACCACGGCCAGCGCGATCCAGT
>DAOUQO010000101.1 GCA_030625565.1 Aliiroseovarius sp.
CCCCAATCATCCACCGCATTTGCGACCTGTTCTTTGATTTTGGTGATCAGCATTTCGCGGTTTGATTGTACCTCGTCCAGCTCCATTTCACCAATGCCCGAACGCACGATACCGGCAACCGTGGTTGCGATCGCGGCGTCCACATCGCGGATACGGTACACGGTTTTTTCAGGCGCAAGGATGCGGTAAAACACGGATGTTTCGACTTCGACCAACACGTTGTCGGCGGTAATCGCATCTTGGCGCGCAGAGGGAAGCTGGCGTTCAAGAATGGACACTTTGTGGCGGATACGGTCCAAAAACGGCACGACAAAGTTGATGCCAGGTCCCAGCACCTTTTGCAGGCGACCAAAGCGTTCAACCACGTGTTTTTCTGATTGTGGCACGATGCGCACGCCCAGAAATACCAGCAGAATAATAAGTGCAGCCAGCAAAAGCGGCACAATATTTGAGCCTACAAACTGAGCCAGAATGTATTGAATATCCATAATTCCTCCGTTGAATTTATTCATTCGTTATTGGGTATATGGGGGCTTACCCCCCGTTTTTCAATCCCTTATCGGCCTATTGGGCCTTTGGGCCAAAGGCATTTGCTGCTTGCTGAACCATGTCGCGGAAATGTGTGACCGCCTTGGGGTGGGTAATAAACCAGTCGGGATTAACCAGCCGCCATTCCTGTCCTTCATCGCCGAAAACGATATCTTTTTCCGCTCCTGCAGGTAGGCATGCGCCAAAGTAAAATGAACGGTATTCGGGCTTGTTGCGGCTCATTGCCGTCACTTTCCAGATCAAGCCTTCGGGCGGTAAAACCAGCCCCAATTCTTCGTGCAATTCGCGCAAGATGCATGCCTCGGGGGTTTCGCGGCCTTCGCGCCCACCGCCCGGCAGATCCCAGTGGCCGGGCCAAGGGATGGTTGCGATGTCATCGCGCAGGATTGTCACCAGTTTTTCACCAATAAACAGAACCAGCTTTGTGCCTGTAAACTTCTCCATACCCGTGTTTATGATTTGTACCCCCTGCCTGCATAGGGTAAATCTGCTGTATGCCTGCATTATGTCGTGACTGCCTTGCCACCTTTAAGGATGGCGCACGCTGCCCAAGCTGCCGCAGCCCACGGGTATTGTCACATCCTGAGCTGTTTGATTTATCCATTGCCCATATGGATTGCGATGCGTTCTATGCCTCGGTCGAAAAACGTGATGATCCCGACCTTGCCGACAAGCCGGTGATCATCGGTGGCGGGCGGCGTGGTGTGGTTTCAACCGCGTGCTATATCGCGCGTCTTCGTGGGGTGAAATCGGCAATGCCGATGTTTCAGGCGCTTAAATTGTGCCCTGATGCGGTGGTGATCGCGCCGCGCGGCAGTCATTATGCCAAGGTGTCAAAAGATATTCGCGCCTTGATGAACGAGCTGACCCCTTTGATCGAGCCGCTGTCGCTGGACGAAGCATTTTTGGACATGACCGGCACCCAAAAGCTGCACCATGCCCCGCCAGCGGTGATGTTGGCGCGTCTGATAAAACGCATGCAGGACGAGCTGGGGCTGTCAGGATCAATCGGGCTTTCGCATAATAAATTTCTGGCCAAGGTCGCGTCTGATTTGGATAAGCCGCGGGGGTTTTCAATTATTGGCAAGGCAGAAACTGCGGACTTTCTGCATGACAAACCGGTTGGCCTGATTTGGGGGGTGGGTAAGGTAACGCAGGCGTCACTGGAAAAGGCCGGAATACGAACGTTCACAGATTTGCTGCGTTGGGAACGTGATGATTTGTTCGTGCGGTTTGGTGCGATGGGCGAACGCCTGTGGCATTTGGCGCGGGGCCAAGACAAGCGGCGCATTTCGGCGAATGATCCGGTAAAATCCATTTCGCATGAGACTACGTTTTCCACTGATACATCAGATAGCAAAATCCTTGATGGCCATTTATGGCGGCTGTCGGAAAATGTTTCTGATCGGGCCAAGGCGCGTAAAATGGCTGGGCGGGTGGTGACTGTAAAACTGAAACGATCCAACCATACAGCGCTGTCGCGGCGCGTTAGCCTGTCTGACAAAACCCAGTCGACCGACCGTATTTATCGCACTGCGCGCGCCTTGTTCGATCTGGTCGCCGACCAAGGGCCGTTCCGCCTGATTGGTGTGGGTATTTCCGATCTGGGTTCCGATATTGATGCAGATATGGCCGGTGATTTGTTAGATCCAGATGCAGGGCGCAGGCGTGCGGCCGAACAAGCCACGGATCAAATCCGCGCGCGCTTTGGCAAAGATGTAATCAAAAAGGGGCGCGCGATTCGCTAAAGCGGGGGCTATTCTGCGGCTAATGGCACAGAGTTTCGGCCAATGTTTACAATTTCAGCGATAATTTTATTAAGCAGTAGCTTTAGTGGCTGAAAATTATCGTTCGGGCGCATTTCGGCTTCGTGCATATAAAGGGATCGGTCTATTTCAATCTGAACCACATGCTGATTATGCGACGGGCGCCCATAGGTCTGCGCAATATAGGCGCCGGCAAAGGGTTTGTTGCGCGCGACTTTCAGCCCTGCTGTTTGAAACGCGGCCTCGATCTGGTCAATGATTTCCCCGTTGGCGCTTGCTCCGAATCGATCGCCAAGAACAACATCAGGCAGACCTGCGCTTGGCATTTCCAAAACCTTAAGGGCATCGTGCGGCATGGAGTGGCAATCAACTAAAACCGCCTGCCCGAATATTTCACGGCTGTCATGCAAAAGCTGCGCAAGCTGGGCATGATAGGGGTGCCAATAGGTTCTGATGCGCGTCTGGGCCTCGGCCATCGGGATTTTGCCCCGGCGAATAACCCGCCCCTTTGATACAACACGCGGGATGACCCCCAGCCCTGACAAAACGTGCGGGCTGGTGGCTTGTGCTGACATGCCTTTGATCAATGCAGCGTCCAGCTCTTCGGCGTCGCGGTTCAAATCTAGATATGCGCGCGGAACAGATGCGCATAACAAGGGCGCACCGTATGCTGGTGCCGCTTCGAATAACAGGTCAACAAAGGCGTCTTCGCTGGAACGCAACGCCAGTGCATCCAGCACCGAATTCTTGCGGAATGCATGTGGATAGTCGCGCCCGCTATGGGGCGAGGCAAAGATAACCGGTGTCGTTTGTGTGGCTGGCATTGTCAGCCTATAGGGCGTTTGCGTCATGCAGCCTCCTTGGTCAGACTATAGGCTGAAAATATGTATTGCCAAAGCCCTTGATCACTTGGGCGACTCCTCTTATAGAAACGTCATTCGGCGCGGGGTTTTCCGCGTCGTGTTCGTTTGGGTCCGTATGGGCTAGGGCGGACAAGTACAGATAATGGGTGATTAGCTCAGCGGTAGAGCACTTCGTTGACATCGAAGGGGTCACTGGTTCGATCCCAGTATCGCCCACCATGAACCGCCTGCATTTGCAGGTACGAAATTAACCTGGCGCTAATTCGCGCCGCGCTGAAAAGGGAGAAGGACTATGAAAGTTCGTAACTCACTCCGCTCGCTGAAAAACCGGCACCGTGATTGCCGTATCGTTCGCCGTAAAGGCCGCGTTTACGTGATCAACAAAACCAACCCACGGTTCAAAGCCCGCCAGGGTTAAGGCCTAAGTACATGAACACGCCGACCCGCCGGGAAACCGCGCGGGTTTTTGGCGTTTCACCCCCTTGGATGTAGATCTCATTCGCCCTCGCTACAAAATCGGGTAAGGCTCCCTCAGCAAATTCCTGTTGCATTCGACCGGCTTGCACCTAAACTAAAGTGTAACCGGGTTGACGGAGAACCTATATCTTAACTTTATCATTTTGAGGGGAATAGAAATGGCAACATATCGTTGTGAAGTTTGTAATATGGGGGTCAATGCAACATGCGCAGATTGCAATGAGCCGCTTGTTAATGGCGCGATTACCACACCCGATGGCACAGAGGTTCAGATTTCGCGTTGTCCCAGCTGCGAAGGAAAAATAAAGTCTCCGATGTGCTGTGGTAAAGATATGACATGTAGTATCTGATTTCTGGCGTATGCCTCGGCCTTTTTAAGGGCTTTATAAGGCATATGTGCACCCTGCCACCTTGTGTTTTTCAACACCTTTTAGGGAAGGGGTCGCTCTGGAATATCCAGCTTGAAACCGTGTGTCTATATTTTGGCAAAATATCCAAAGTAAGTGCAGATGTTATCTGCTTCTTTCGTGCTGAATGCTTTGAATATCTTCGGGCCAGCGTGATTTTATGTAGGCCAAAACAGCATTGATTTCCCGATCACTTAGGTCTGCACCAAAGGCGGGCATGGCGCTGTTAAAATCAAGCAGGCCTTGTTGTGCCATGGCCCCTTTGCCGCCCAGTTTGGTGTAGTTGAACAAAAGCCGATCTGAATGGTGCCATGTGTGGCCGTCTTCGTTATGTGGTGGCGCAGGCAGGGTTCCGTCAGGATTCGGGCTTTGCCAATTGGCCTCGCCCTCAAGGTTTACACCGTGACAAGAGGCGCAGTTTTCGGCGTATATTGCTGCCCCGATCAAAAGGTCTGCTTTGTGCCTTTGTTGCTGGGCATAGCGTGGATATGCCCAAATTCCTGCAACTCCCAAAGCGACAGCTAGGCCTATAATCCCTGCTAAATAAGGCAGTTTCCACGGGGCGGGCTGCACCTAAATCACCTTTAACCACGTTAACATTCCTGCGGCTGTGTGTTCCAGCATATGGCAATGCAGCAGCCAGTCACCAAGGTTATCTGCAACAAAAGCGATCTCGGTAACTTCGCCGCGTTCAACCAAAATTGTGTCGCGCAGCGGGCCTTGGCTGTTGTCTTTTGCAATGGTGCGGAAATGGAAGCCGTGTAAATGCATGGCATGTGGAAAGCTGGTATCATTGATGATTTTGATACGAACAGTTTCCCCCAGTTTTGCCGTAAGCAGCGGCTCTTTGGGCATTCCGGCGGTGCCGTTGAAGGCCCAGAACAGATCATTTTCCACCAGCTCTTGCATGGTTTTCATCTGACCGTCCAGCATCGCGCCCTGCATGCGGCCCATGGCACCGCCCTCCATATGCAAATCAACGCTTTTTGCTGTCTCCAAATTTCCCAAAGCAGGAACCGGATTAGGCGCCAACGCATCAGGCATTGCCATTCGCACCGGGCGCACAGTTCCCGCGACGCGGAACCGGGCAAGGGTGTAAACATCATCACCATTTTGCATGGTTAATGCGCCATCTTCCCCCCCGGCTGCCGTGACATCAAGAATTAGATCAGCGCGTTGCGCAGGGGCCAATACCAGATGTTCCATTTGCACAGGGGCCTCAAGCGGCTGACCATCAAGCGCGATAATCCACCCTTCTAGACCCGTTAGCGCAAGACTGTATATGCGTGCATTTGAAACGTTAACCAGACGAAGCCGTAATCGTTCATTATGCTGCACGCGGTGGTCTGTGGGCGCGCGCCCGTTGATTGTTACCCAGTTGCCAGAGCGCCCGCCATGGGACCAATCCATTGAGGGGCCAAAGCTTTCCTCGATTTCCCCTTCGCGCGTAAGACGCCAGTCATCAATCAGAAAAACTTCGTCCCGATCTATTTCCGGCGGGGTTGCCTCTTCGACGATTATGGGGCCGTACAGGCCGCGCGCCATTTGTTCCCATGTGCGATTATGCGGGTGATACCAATAGGTTCCGGCGTCTGGTGCCACAAAATTATAAAGAAACGTGTCGCCTGTTGGAACCGCGTCTTGGGTCAAGCCAACAACGCCATCCATTTTGTTATCAATCCGTATGCCATGCCAATGCACAGATGACCCTTGGGGTAATTCGTTCAAAAATTCCCGCGTGATACGTTCGCCTTGCTTGACCCGTATGGCTGGGCCGGGGACGTTTCCATCATACCTCCAGATTTCAGTGTCAGGAAAACCTTCGGGGCCAATATGTTGCATCCCGACCGAAGCACGAAGTATTATCGGAGTTTGTGCCAGCGATATTTTTGGCAGGAAAATCACGGCTGTACTTGTTGCTAGAAATGCGCGCCTGGTGGACATCATTGAAAATATTTCCTTATCTGCGCCCCCTTTCTGCACCGTATATTCGATGCAGATATAGGCTTGGGTCATTACGGTTTTGTGCTTAGCCCTTCCTGTTGCTGGAAGGTCAAGATCGAAATGATGCACCTGCTTGGGGTTAGGCTAAAGGTTGTCCTCAACCCTAAACCCTTCGGGGATGGTGTCCCTGTTTTCCAGCACAAGATCGGCCATGACTTCGCCGACTTTAGGCGCCATGCCAAAACCGATCTTAAAGCCGCCATTGGCAATGAAATGTCCGGCGCGATTCGGCCATGCACCCAGCATTGGTGAACGGGTGCTTGCGCGCGGGCGCAGGCCGGCCCAGCGTTCAAGCACCGGGGCTGTGCGCAGGGCTGGGCAAATTTCATAGGCCCGTTCCAGAACGTCCTCTAGCTGTTGATCTGTTGTGTTCGGGTCGTCATAATAACGTTCGCTGGTTGAGCCAACCGCAACATTTCCGTCTGCATGCGGAATAATGTGAACCCCGTCAGAAAATACCTGCGGCAGGTCGCGTGCGTCATGGCCAAGCAAGGCAGACTGGCCCTTAACGCCATTGCCAACCTCGTGGCTAAATACCTTGGACATCTTGATCAGGCCGGCAATGCCGGTGGCCCAGACACACACGCCTTTTTCAGGGGCCGTGGTTGTGATTTTGCCGCCGCGCGCCTGAAATGCCGCTGCTAATGCAGGGCCGGCCATGCGTGGTGACATGCGTGCGCTTAGGGTGTCGTATACCCAAAATCCCGTTGGGCTTGCAGGCCCCCAGCCGGGATGCGGGTTTTCATCCAATACCCGCCAGTCGGCTTTGCCTTGCCACAGATCAACCGCTTTGACGGTGCGCTCATGCGCTAATTCCACCAGACGCGCACTTGCCAAAGGTTGCAGGCGGCCCGAGCGCTTATAGCCGCTTGGCAGGCCGGATGCCTGTTCAATATCATCCCAGAATTCTTGGGCCATAAGCAGGCTCTCAAGCTGAAATTGCTTTTTGTTGTTCCAAAGTTCAGGCACGTGCGGGGCAAGGGCGCCAACCAGCCCGCCGCTTGCGCCTGTGCCCGGCCCGTTCGGGTCGCACAGGGTAACATTTGCGCCGCGTTTCAGGCAGGCATAAGCCACAGACATGCCAAAAATTCCGGCCCCGAAAACAGTTACATCAGTGATTGCCAAGGCGGTGTCCTTTCCCCATTGTCGATCTGAACGCATTCCTTGTAGGCCAATCCATGACCAACGACCAGACAGCAGAAATAACATGGCGTGACGGGTGCGTGCCGGTATCTGCGCGTTTTGATGACCCGTACTTTTCGCTGGATAACGGGCTGGCGGAAACGCGCCATACATTTCTGGATGGCAATGATTTGGCCGCGCGCCTTTGTGATGGATTTCACGTGGCAGAACTGGGCTTTGGCACCGGTCTAAACATGCTGGCGTTGGCCGTGGCATGGCAGGATTGGGGGCAGGGACAGGGCCGTATAAAATTTACCTCGTTCGAGGCATATCCAATGGCCGTCAGCGATATTGCCCAAGCGCTTGAAGGGTTTCGCGAGGTCGCAGATATTGCCCCACCGTTCCTTGATGCCTGGGCGCAGGGCAAGCGCAATTTTGAACTGGGCAGCCTTGACGTCGAAGTGATCACAGGCGATGCGCGCGCATCCCTTGCCCATTGGAATAGCAAGGCGGATGCATGGTTTCTGGATGGTTTTTCTCCGGCAAAAAACCCTGAATTATGGGGGCCTGAATTGATGCAGCAGGTCGCGGACCACACCGCGCCAAATGGAACATTTGCAACCTATACCGCTGCGGGCCATGTCAGGCGCGCCCTTGCGGATGCAGGGTTTAACGTTGAACGCCGCGCGGGTTTCGGGCGCAAACGTCACATGAGCGCTGGACGTTTAAGTGAGGCCGAACATGACTGAAAACAACACCCGTTTGGGCATTTGGCTGATGGTTGCGACCACCTTTGTTTTCGCGGTGCAAGACGGCGTTTCGCGCCATTTAGCCGGGGAATACAACGTCTTTATGGTGGTGATGATCCGCTATTGGTTTTACGCGGCGTTTGTGATTGCCATTGCCGCACGTAAACCCGGCGGAGTGCGCGCCACCGCAGCCACCAAACAGCCTGCTTTGCAAATCTTTCGTGGTGTTCTGCTGGCGCTGGAAATCTGCGTGACCGTTGCGGCCTTTGTGCTGCTGGGGCTGATTGAAACCCACGCGGTCTTTGCCATCTATCCACTGATTATCGCTGCCCTGTCTGGTCCGGTATTGGGCGAACATGTCGGCTGGCGGCGCTGGGCGGCGATTGCGGTGGGATTCATCGGTATCCTGATTATTTTGCAGCCCGGCATTAAGGTGTTTTCCCCGGCGGCGCTGATCGCGCTGGGCGCGGCATTTTTGTTTGCACTTTATGGCCTGCTAACCCGCTATGCCGCACGCAAAGACAGTGCGACAACCAGCTTTTTCTGGACGGGCGTGGCCGGG
>DAOUQO010000120.1 GCA_030625565.1 Aliiroseovarius sp.
CAATTGCGATTGCAGCAACCATTTTTTGGATTACGTTCATTCGACGATGTCCCCTTTAATGAACATTTTAGCTTCGCGTGTTTTCGGGCCTTTGAAAAATTGCATGGCAGGGCCGGCTTCGTGCAGCTTGCCATCATACATAAACAAAACATCACTAGCCAGACGGCGTGCCTGCCCCATATCGTGGGTTGCCATCACCATGCGGGTTCCGGCGGCTTTTGCTTCAAGCAAAATGGTTTCGATTTCGCGCGTCGCACGTCCGTCCAGATTTGCGCAAGGCTCATCCAAAAACAAAATGTCAGGCCGCGTGATTAGGGCGCGCGCCAGCGACAATTTTTGTTTTTCACCGCCCGAAAGGAATGGCGCAGGGCGCGAAAGCGCATCCCCCAGCCCAATTTTCTGTGCCCACTCCACCGCATGCGCATGCGCCTTGATCCGGCCCATTCCGCGTAAAAGCAGGGGGAAAGCAATGCTGTCCATCACATTGCGGCGCATCATCGTCGGGGTTTGAAAGACGAACGCCTGACGCGACATTGCTTGCGCGGTGGGCACATTCCAGCTGACATCACCGCCAACCGAACGCTGCATTCCATGCATCAGCCGCAACAACGTAGTTTTGCCCGAACCGTTTGGCCCCATCAAAATGGTAAGCCCGATTTCGTCAAGCTTCAGATCAATTGGCCCGACCAAAACCTTGCCACGAAACCTTGCACTGGCCCCGTTCAGGGTCAGCGGCAATATGGATGCATCATCTGATGTGACAGGCTGTGAAAGCGGCAAGCGCGTGTGTTCCGGTTTGAAAATCTTGCTGGTGATTATGTCGGGATTTTAACGCCCTGCCAAGGCTATTTCAGTAAAGTTTCTTATGCTTTTTGGCCCACGGCTCGGACATTTTGTCCAAAGGTGTCACCACGTACTGGCGCGTTCGGTTTTCGATATCCAGTGGGTCACCAAATTAACGCTGATCGCCAGCGCAATTAAAATCAGCCCCAGCCCAATGGCAAAGGCAAAATTACCCTTGCCGGTTTCCAACGAAATGGCCGTGGTTAAAACGCGGGTGTGATGGTCAATATTGCCGCCGACGATCATGATCGCACCGACTTCGCCAATGCCGCGCCCGAAACCGGCCAGCATGGCCGTCAGCAATGCGCGCCGACCGTCCCACAACAGCGCCTTGATGCGCTGCCAGCGACTGGCGTTCAGCGAAATCAGCAGGTCGTGATAATCGGCCCAGAGATCGCGGA
This sequence comes from Aliiroseovarius sp., assembly GCA_030625565.1. Lineage (GTDB taxonomy): Bacteria > Pseudomonadota > Alphaproteobacteria > Rhodobacterales > Rhodobacteraceae > JAAEUB01. The sequence goes on from DAOUQO010000120.1 coordinate 1,245, forward strand.
TTACCTGATGCGAAATCGATGCAATCATCGGCGTTATAATGATGACCTGCGCGATAACCATCGCGGTTGGGGTGAATAACAGCCCGAACACCCCGAACGGGCCGGAACGCGACAATAGCAGATAAACAATCAGCCCGACCACCACAGGCGGCAGGCCCATAAGTGAATTCAAAACCGCAATTGTCACCCTGCGCATACGAAACCGGTTTACCACCAGCCACGCGCCCAAAGGCAGCCCGATAAGCGATGAAATTGCCACGGCTGTCAGGGTCACCTTAAGCGACAGCCCGACGATTTCCATGAGGTCCGCATCGAAGGTGAAAATCAGCCTCCAGGCATCCAGCAGACCTTGGGTGAGTTCATTCACTGGCAATACCCTTTGTATTTCGGATTATATTTCGGACCTGTTTCAGCCTGCTTTACTAAAGTGCGCAAAGCTGTTCGTCCAGATGCCAGCATGCCCTGAAAATTAAGGTTACGGTAAGCCAAAATATATTAAAATCGTTTTCTTATTAATTCGATCAGCTTTTAACATTGATCAAGAAGAACCGAATCTCAACTGATAGAGAGCGGGGGCAATTTAAACAAAAGGGACTAAAAATGATTACCAGAAGAGACGCGCTTATGGGGGCCGCATTAATGGCCAGCTCTCCATTCATTGTTAATACTGCTTCGGCAAACGAAGAAGTCACCGACACATCTTCGGGCAAGGCTGTCGATCTTTCCAGCCTGCCACGCGTCAAGCCACGCTTGGTGACTCCGCCGATGGTGCATGCCCACGACCAAGTCGCGATCGGTGGACCGAAAATCGTCGAGTTCGAGATGACGATCATCGAAAAAGAAGTCGAAATCGAGGATGGCGTTTACTTGCAGGCGATGACCTATAATGGCTCCATGCCCGGCCCGATGATGGTTGTTCACGAAGGCGACTATCTTGAACTAACCCTATATAATCCACCGGAAAATTCATTACAGCACAACATCGATTTTCACGCCGCAACCGGCGCGCTGGGTGGTGGCTCACTTACCCTGATCAATCCCGGTGAAAAGGTCACTTTGCGTTTCAAGGCAACACGCCCGGGCACCTTTGTTTATCACTGTGCCCCCGGTGGCCCCATGATCCCGTGGCACGTTGTTTCGGGCATGTCCGGCGCAATCATGGTATTGCCGCGCGATGGCCTAAAGGACGAAAAAGACCAGCCTGTCACCTATGACAAGGTCTATTACATCGGCGAAAACGATTTCTATCTTCCCAAGGATGAAGACGGCGATTACCTGCGTTTTGAAGATCCGATTGACGGCTATAGCGATATGTTTGACGTCATGCAGGGGCTGATCCCGTCGCATGTTACCTTCAACGGCAAGGTTGGCGCGTTAACCGGCGACGGTGCGTTGACGGCTAATGTGGGTGAAAAAGTTTTGTTCATCCATTCGCAGGCAAACCGCGATTCACGCCCGCACCTGATTGGTGGTCACGGTGATCTGGTTTGGGAATTGGGTAAATTCAACAACAAACCCGATATCGATCTGGAAACATGGTTCATCCGTGGCGGTTCTGCCGGCGCCGCGATTTATGAATTCCTGCAGCCCGGTGTTTACGCCTATGTAAACCACAACCTAATCGAGGCCGTAAATCTGGGCGCAACCGCGCATGTTTTGGTCGAAGGTGTGTGGGATAATGATCTGATGGAACAGACTGTTGCACCAGTCGAATATGACGTGGCAACCGAAGGCAAGACTGCCCTGCCATAGCGCCGGATCCACATATAAACAAAGGGTGGCCGCCCAGTATTCAGCCGGCGGCCACCTTGCATATTTTTACGGAAGATATTCGAATGCGAACACGAATTAAGCTTCTTTTGCTAACCCTTACAGCTGCAATAATTGGCGGCGCAAGCCAGCCGGTCGTCGCCTATCTGACACCAGCAGAAATTTCAAAACTGCCACCTTTGGTGGTTGTTCCAGCAGGCGATTACACCTTTCGCCAGACAGGACAGTTTCGTATCGGAAATCAGGTGGTCGACCCGCCTTTACAACAGGGTGCCACAGATACCGACCTGACGATCATGAAATTTCAGGTCAGCCAAGCCGAATACCAGCTTTGTGTGCAAGATGGCGCATGTGCGGCAACGACAGTTAAGCAAGGGGCGGACATGCCTCAGGTTGCGATCAGCTATTATGATGCAAAAACATATGCCCAGTGGTTTTCACAAAAAACCAAACGCAACTGGCGCCTTCCAAATGCCGACGAATGGCGCCGCGCTGCTGGTGACAGGTATTACGACAACGCCCTTGGTGATCTGGATGACGCAGGTGATCCAGCCCAACGCTGGTTGCTGGAATACGCGCGGCAGGTCAATTTACGCGATGAACCCGACCTGAATTTACGCCCCCAAGGGGCCAACGGCGAAAACAACCTGGGGCTTGCCGATATTTCCGCAAATGTCTGGGAATGGACCAGCACCTGTTTTTACAACGTGCAGCTGGATGTTGATGGCCAGCGCGAAATTGACCGGTTTGAAAATTGTCTGGTGCGCGCGGTGGAGGGCAAGCACACCGCCTATATCACCGAATTTGTGCGCGACGCCAATGTCGGCGGCTGCGCGGCCGGTATCCCACCAGATTTCCTTGGCTTTCGCCTGATCCTGGATTCCTAAGCTGAATTTCCCCTGATCCCTTGCGCTGCACTGCGGCATTAGACTACGAATGCCGCAAGGTTTTCTAACAAGGAGCAGCGCTATGGCCGAGTTCACGAAAATTCTGATTGCCAACAGGGGTGAAATTGCGATCCGCGTCATGCGCGCCGCCAACGAGCTGGGCAAGCGCACAGTCGCGATCTATGCCGCCGAAGACAAGCTGTCGCTGCACCGTTTTAAATCTGACGAAGCCTACCAGATTGGCGCGGGTATGGGGCCGGTTGCCGCCTATCTCAGCATTGATGAAATCATTCGTGTCGCCAAGGCCTGCGGCGCTGATGCGATCCACCCTGGCTATGGCCTGCTGTCGGAAAACCCTGACTTTGTAGATGCTTGCGTGGAAAATGGCATTACCTTCATTGGTCCCAAGGCTGCCACCATGCGCGCCCTTGGTGATAAGGCAAGCGCGCGCCAAGTGGCGATCAAGGCGGGCGTGCCGGTGGTGCCTGCTACCGATGTTTTGGGCAGCGACATGGATAAAATCCGCGCGCAGGCTGACGCCGTCGGCTATCCTTTGATGTTAAAAGCCAGCTGGGGCGGCGGCGGGCGCGGGATGCGCGCGATCCACGGCCCTGACGAGCTTGAGGAAAAAATCAAAGAAGGCAAACGCGAGGCCGAAGCCGCCTTTGGCAATGGCGAAGGTTATCTTGAAAAAATGGTGGTGCGTGCGCGCCATGTCGAAGTGCAAATTCTTGGCGATGATGCCGGTAAAATTTACCACCTGTGGGAACGTGATTGTTCGGTGCAACGGCGCAACCAGAAAGTAGTCGAGCGCGCCCCTGCACCCTATCTGTCCGACGCCCAGCGCAATGAAATTTGCGCCCTTGGCAAGAAAATTTGCGCCCATGTGGGATATACCTGCGCAGGAACCGTTGAATTTTTGATGGATATGGATGACGGAAATTTCTATTTTATCGAAGTAAACCCGCGCGTGCAGGTCGAACACACCGTCACCGAGGCTGTGACAGGCATCGACATCGTACAAGCCCAGATCAAAATCGCCGAAGGCAAAACCTTGGCCCAAGCCACCGGCATTGCCAGCCAAGCCGACGTTGTGCTGAACGGCCACGCCCTGCAATGCCGGATCACCACGGAAGATCCGCAAAACAATTTCATCCCCGATTATGGCCGCATCACTGCTTATCGCGGGGCCACTGGCATGGGCATCCGGCTGGACGGCGGCACTGCGTATTCCGGCGCTGTCATCACGCGCTATTACGACAGTTTGCTGGAAAAAGTCACCGCTTGGGCCCCAACCCCCGAGGCCGCGATTGCCCGCATGGACCGGGCCTTGCGCGAATTTCGCATTCGCGGCGTCAGCACCAATATTGCCTTCGTCGAAAACCTGCTGCGCCACCCGACATTTTTGTCAAACGAATACACCACGCGCTTTATCGATAAAACGCCAGACCTGTTCAACTTTGCCAAGCGTCGGGATCGCGCCACCAAAATCCTGACCTATCTGGCCGATATCACCGTGAACGGCCACCCCGAAACCAAAGGCCGCGCCAAGCCTCCGGCCCATGCGCGCCCCCCCAAAGCACCCGCAAACACAACCGAAAACCTGCCCAACGGCACCCGCAATTTGCTGGAAAATCAAGGTGCGAAAGCGGTGGCAGACTGGATGTTGGCGCAAAAGAAATTGCTGATCACCGACACTACGATGCGCGATGGCCACCAAAGCCTGCTGGCAACGCGGATGCGTTCCATTGATATGATCAATGTGGCCGATTCCTATGCCCATAACCTGCACAACCTGTTTTCGGTCGAGGCATGGGGCGGTGCCACCTTTGATGTGGCTTACCGGTTTTTGCAGGAATGCCCGTGGCAACGCCTGCGCGATTTGCGCGCAAAGCTGCCTAATGTAATGACGCAAATGCTGCTGCGCGCCAGCAACGGCGTGGGCTATACCAACTACCCCGACAATGTGGTGCAGGAATTTGTGCGCCAATCCGCTAAAACCGGCGTTGATGTTTTTCGGGTGTTTGACAGCCTGAACTGGGTTGAAAACATGCGTGTTGCCATGGATGCGGTGGTTGAAAGCGGCAAGGTTTGCGAAGGCACAATCTGTTATACTGGCGATATCAACAACCCTGATCGCGCCAAATATGATCTGAAATATTATGTGGATATGGGCCAAGATCTGAAAGCGGCAGGCGCGCATGTTCTGGGCCTGAAAGACATGGCAGGATTGATGAAACCCGCCGCCGCCAGTGTACTGGTCCGCGCGCTGAAAGAACAGGTTGGCCTGCCCGTGCATTTTCACACACACGACACATCGGGCATTGCTGCCGCCACCATTCTGGCGGCGTCTGAGGCTGGGGTTGATGCGGTTGACGTCGCGATGGATGCCTTTTCAGGCGGCACCAGCCAGCCCTGCATGGGCTCCATCGTTGAGGCCCTGCGCAACACAGATCGTGATACCGGCCTTGATATCGCGGCAATCCGCCAAACATCCGATTACTGGGAGGCCGTTCGCCACCAATATGCAGCCTTTGAAAGCGGCCTTGCGGCCCCTGCAAGCGAAGTTTACCTGCATGAAATGCCCGGCGGACAATTCACCAACCTGAAGGCGCAGGCCCGCGCGCTGGGGCTGGAAGAACGCTGGCAGGAAGTCGCGCAAACCTACGCCGATGTGAACCGGATGTTTGGCGATATTGTCAAGGTCACGCCCAGCTCCAAGGTAGTTGGAGATATGGCGTTAATGATGGTTTCCCAAGGACTTACGCGTGATCAAGTCGAAGATTCGGATATTGACGTGGCCTTTCCTGATTCCGTTATTGATATGATGCGCGGCAATCTTGGCCAGCCCCCCGGTGGCTTTCCGCCCGCATTTATTGCCAAGGTTTTGAAAGGTGAAAAACCAGACACAACCCGCCCGGGTGCTCACCTTGCACCCGTTGATCTTGAGGCTGAGCGCAGCAAGCTAAGCCGCGAGCTGGAAGGTTTCACCATAGATGACGAAGACCTGAACGGATATCTGATGTATCCCAAGGTTTTCATGGATTACATGGGTCGTCACCGCAAATATGGCCCTGTGCGCACCCTGCCCACCCACGCGTTTTTCTACGGGATGGAGCCACGCGAGGAAATATCGGTTGAAATCGATCCCGGCAAAACGCTGGAAATTCGCCTGCAGGCCGTTGGTGAAACCCACGAAGACGGCAATGTGCGGGTATTTTTCGAACTAAACGGCCAGCCGCGCGTGATCCGTGTGCCCGACCGCGCCATTGCAGCAACCACCATTGCGCGCCCCAAGGCCGAAGCAGGCAACCCAGCCCATATCGGCGCGCCAATGCCCGGTGTGGTGGCATCGGTTGCCGCGCAGGCCGGTGCCAAGGTCGCCGAGGGTGATTTGTTGCTGACCATTGAAGCGATGAAAATGGAAACCGGTATTCACGCCGAACGCGACGCCGTGATCAAGGCGGTGCATGTCACACCCGGAACCCAGATTGATGCCAAGGATTTGTTGATAGAATTTGAGGACTGAAAACCATGGGACCACTTAGCCATCTGGCACTGATCTGGGGCGCTGTTTT
>DAOUQO010000175.1 GCA_030625565.1 Aliiroseovarius sp.
TGATGATCGAAGGCACCGTGTGGGGCTATCCGCATGCGTTTTCGACCAAGGGTTTATATATCAATTGTGATCTGGCTGATCAGGCCGGAATTGCATGCGAGGCGCCTGAAACGTGGGATGATATGTATGCAATGGCCGCAGCCATCACCGCCAATACAGACGCCGCCGGCATTGGCCTTGCCGGCAAAGATTTCGACAGCACCATGCACCAGTTTTTGAACTATCTGTATTCCAACGGCGGGGTTGTGATTGACCCGAAAACTGGCGCAAACATGCTTAATTCTGCCCAAACCCGGGAAACGCTGGCGTTTTACGGCAAGCTGGTCGAAGTCGCCCAGAACGGCCCCACGGCTTGGGAAAGAAGCCAGTTAAAAGATCTGTTCAACGACAACAAAATCGGCATGTATATTTCCGGCCCGTGGGGGCGTGGTTTGCATAATGAAACCATTAGCCAAATTTTGGTTCCGGTCCCGCATGGTCCATCAGGGGTCAGCGGCACGGTCTTGCTTACCGATTCGATCGTGGTGTTCAAAGGCACCGGACACGAAGCGCTGGCGCAAGAATTGGCGCAAAAAATCACCTCGGGCATGGCGCAATATGACCTTGATAATTCGTGGGGCCTGACGCCGATTTTGCAATACGAAAACCTTGGCATTGATACGCCATATTATCTGAATGACCCCTTTTGGAAGGTGTTCACTGCAGGCATTTCAACAGGTGGGCCCGAGCCGCTGGTCGAAGATTTCAAGGCGCTGCAATCGGTGTTTATAAACATGATCCAAGGTATCATTTTGAACGATGACACTGTGGATAATCTGGTGAATATTGCTGAAGAAGAACTTGATGATGCGCTTTAACCAAAGGACGAAACCGTGGCGACGCTTGGGCTGAAATCAATATCGAAAAGCTTTGGCACAACCAAGGTTTTACATGATATTAATCTTGCGATCGAGGATAAGGAATTCATAGCCTTCCTTGGCCCGTCAGGCTGTGGAAAATCCACTTTGTTGCGCATCATCGCTGGGTTGGAAGCGGCCACACAAGGCCAGATTATCATAGGTGGTACTGACGTAAGTGACGCAGCCCCGGTGGATCGTGACATATCAATGGTGTTCCAATCCTATGCGCTGTATCCGCACCTAAGTGTTTATGAAAACATCGCTTTTCCGCTGCGCGTGCAAAAAATACCAACGGCGGATCTGGATGCGCGCGTGCAAAAAACCGCTGCAATTTTGCGTCTTTCCGACAAGCTTGCGCTTAAGCCTGCCCAGCTTTCGGGCGGGCAATGCCAGCGGGTCGCGATTGGGCGTTCAATCGTGCGTGAACCCCGGATATTTTTGTTTGATGAACCCCTTTCAAGCCTGGATGCTGCCCTGCGTGGCGACATGCGGGTCGAGTTAAGTCAGCTTCACCGTGATCTAGGCGCAACCATGGTTTACGTTACACATGATCAGGTCGAAGCCATGACCATGGCCGACCGGATTGTGGTGCTGAACGACGGGCGGGTTGAACAATTTGGCACCCCTTTGGAGCTGTACCACCACCCCGTCACCAAATTTGTTGCCACCTTTATTGGCCAGCCAAACATGAACCTTGTGCCAGCCATTGTAACGGCCATTGATATTGCGGGGCTGCATGTTGAAATCGGGGCTGCCAATTCCATGGTTTTGCCGGTTGATACGACAGGCACCAAGGTTGGCGATCAGGTTGAAATCGGTATTCGGCCTGAGGATTTGAAATTGGCGGGTGGCGCTGGGCTGAATGTAGTCGTAAATATACTGGAGCATCTGGGCAGTGTTTCCATCGCCCATGGCAATGTGGTTGCGTCCAAGACACGGTTTTGCGCATCCTTGGATGGTGGGATAGGTTTACAGGAAGGCGACCAAGTGGCATTTTCGGTCGATCCGGCTGCCGCCCATGTTTTTGATGCCAAAGGCAAAGTGCTGCGACGCCTGAAAGCACCGGTAAAAAGCCTGCATAGGATGGATATCGAAGGGAAAATAGTATGACAGCTGGCATGCATATGGCGGCGGAAATAGCCCAAGCGCCGGGGGTGTTCGGGGCTGGGGCGCGTGCAGATCATCGTACCAACCTTGCGCGGCTTGATCTTCGCGATATCCGGGCATTTTATACGGTCGCGCGCGGCTCATCCGATGCTGCCGCCAATATATTATCGTATGAATTTATGCGTGAAACAGGGTTGGCAATGACATCGCTGCCACCTTCCGTTTTTTCGCTTGGCCAAGGCGTCGATATGCAGGGTGCTGCGGCGCTGGTGATTTCACAATCCGGGGCCAGCAGCGATCTAGTGATGTCGGCCAATGGTATTGACGCGCGCGGTGGCAAAGTCGTGGCGATCACTAACCAAGCAGGTTCGCCGGTTGAAGCTGCCGCGCTGGTGACCTTGCCAATAAATGCCGGGGTTGAGCGCGCGGTTCCTGCAACCAAAACTGTCATCGGGTCTGTCGCGACGGGCATGGCAATGTTGGCTGCCTTAGCGCCCAAATATGCCACACAAACGCAGGCATCGGCCGACACATTTCAATCCCTTGCCGATGCCCGCTTGCCACAAGAAAATGACCTGCACGCGGCGATGCTTGGCGCCCGGCATATTTATGTTATCGGTCGCGATACAGGCTTTGGCGCGGCACAAGAGGTGGCGCTGAAGCTCAAGGAATGTTGCGCGTTGCATGCCGAAGCATATTCATCATCCGAAGTTTTGCACGGCCCCCTTCAGTTGGTCACAAACCCCCTGTTGGTCTTGATGCTGGATACTGGCGCGCCTTCGACGCAACCCAGCATGGACAACACCGAGGCGCGGTTTCGCGCGGCAGGAGGCACGGTTTTTCGCCTGCGCCCTCAAGATGTTACAACAGGGTTTCTTAGCCCTGCGGCGGCGGCAGCATTGTTGCTTTATTTGGTATATCCGATCATTTTGTCGGTCGCGCTTGCTTTGGGTCATAACCCGGACCGGCCTGCAACTTTGGCAAAGGTCACCCGCACTATATGAGCACCTCCATCCCTTCCCCGACAACCAGCGCGCCCGCACTTGCGGCGGGTGTGGATTTGGGTGGTACTAAAATAGAAACACAAATTTTTGATGCCAACTGGCAGGTTTTACAAAAAAATCGCGCAGCAACGCCGCGGGATTATTCGGGCTTGATCAACGCAATTGGGGACATGTTCGACTGGATTGCAGCCCAAGCGCCGGACCTGCCAGTGGGCATCGCTGCGGCGGGGTTAATACACAAAAATACAGGTCTGGCGCTCAGCTCGAATTTGCCCGCTACTGGAAAAACCTTCGTAAGGGATGTGGCTGAAAAGATTGGCCATGATGTTCATTTTATCAATGATTGCAGGGCCTTTACCTTGTCCGAATCCATCTTTGGCGCCGCCAGGGGCATGAACCCTGTGGTCGGAGTCATCCTTGGAACCGGCGTTGGCGGCGGGGTGGTCGTGCATGAAAAAACGGTGCTGGGGGCCGATGATTTAAGCGGTGAATTTGGCCATTTTGCAGCCCCCGCGGCGCTTGTGGTAAAACATCAACTGCCAATAATTCCTTGTGGATGCGGGCGGCTTGGCTGCATTGAAACACTGATATCCGGTCCCGGAATGGCGCGTCTTTCCAAGGCTATTTCTGGTCGTGAAATGACATCATATCAGGTAGCCTCTGAACGTAAGACAGATAAAAACGTGGCTAAGGTTTGGGCTGTTTGGTGTGATTTGGTCGGCGAACTTTTTCTTTCGCTGACCCTGACAATTGATCCCAAAGTGATCGTGCTGGGTGGTGGGCTTTCGCGGATATCTGGTGTTGCCCCAGATTTGCAAGCCGCCCTTGTACGGGCGCAGTTCAAGGGGTTTCCTGTACCTGAAATTCGATTGGCAGAGGGTGGTGATGCATCGGGCGCGCGCGGCGCTGCATTTTCTGCATGGCAAGGGGCGCAAAATGACTGATTTCACCCAAGACACAGGCACAACAATATGGCTGCATCCTGACAAGGTGTTCGACGGCACTAACTTGTTGGACGATATGGTTGTGGCGGTTTGCGGTGGGCGTGTTTTGGCCATTATACCGCGTGCGATAGGTCCAAAAAATATTCAGCCTGTGTCTGGGGTTTTATGTCCGGGTTTTGTTGATTTGCAGGTGAATGGCGGGGGGGATGTGATGTTTAACACCACACCAACACCCGAAGGTTTGGCCACAATATGTGCCGCTCATCGTCAGTTTGGCACCGTTGGAATATTGCCAACAATTATCACCGACACCCCTGAAATTATGCAGGCAGCCGCCAAGGCGGTGATGGCGGCTTGGGGTGAAATTCAGGGCCTTTTGGGTATTCACATCGAAGGCCCGCATTTGGCGCTGGCGCGGCGTGGCACCCATGCTGCGGGCCTTGTACGCATGATGGATGACGCAACAATTGCGCTGGTTACCAAATTGCGCAATGCCAATATTCCCGTAATGCTTACCCTTGCCCCCGAGGCCGTTCGGGATGGCGATATTGCCCGATTGGCAGCGAC
>DAOUQO010000269.1 GCA_030625565.1 Aliiroseovarius sp.
CAAAACCGACAAAGCGGTAGGCGACGCGCGAGATGCCGAAATCGGAACCGCGTGCACCATCGACCAACAGACGGGTGTTTTCATAAGTAGCCATGATAGTCTTCCTTTTATGTTCGAGTAAGTGATGCAGCGACATGCTGTGTTTGTTACTGAAACGCCAGATAGGGATTGTTGGAGCGCCGGACAAGCCAGAGAAATCGCATATCAGTCATGCAAAAACTGCATAGCAAAAAAATACCCCTAACTTATTGATAGGTTAAGATAAATTCGCGTTAACGGTGTCGGTTTTGGATGTTATGGTGTCGATTTTAGTGACTTTTAGATGTAACTGCCCGATATTCGACGCACCCTACTGTGAAATTCGTTAGTGTCCAAATATGCTGTTTCAATTGCCTGACCATGACACACTTTATAACGCGCTATGTGCGCGGGATCCGTCCTATGAGGGGCGGGCGTATGTTGCGGTAAGGTCAACCGGAATATTCTGCCGCCTGAGCTGTCCGGCACGTAACCCAAAACCGGAAAACTGCACATTCTATGAAACCATTGCCCAATGTCTTGAGGCAGGGTTTCGACCCTGCAAGCGGTGCTATCCACTGGGACCAGCCGCCGAGTCTGACAGTGCCATCCAGACATTGCTAAAGGCGTTGCAAGATAATCCAGCGCGCCGCTGGTCCGAGGCAGACGTTGCAGCCCTTGGGTTTGACCCCTCCACCGTGCGGCGCAGATTCAAGCGAAATTTCGGTATAACATTCCTTGAAATGGCCCGCCTTGCGCGGATGCGTGACGGGTTTACCACCCTGTCAAATGGCGGGCGGGTTATTGATGCGCAACTGGACGCGGGATTTTCATCACCCAGCGCGTTTCGCACTGCTTTTGCCCGATGGCTAGGGGCCTCGCCTGCCAGTTTCAGGCCAAACGCACGTCTGAAGGCTGACTGGATTGACACACCGCTGGGGGCAATGGTGGCTGTCAGTGATGCCACGGCGCTGCATTTACTGGAATTTGCCGACCGCAAAGCACTGCCAAAAGAGCTACAGCGTTTGCGCGCGCAGGTGCGTGGTGATCTGGGGTTCGGGCGCGAAGCCCCGACCGATTTGATCAAAGCAGAATTGGCGGCGTTCTTTGACGGTAAATCCGCTGTATTCAGCGTGCCCTTGGTTTTGCATGGCACCGCGTTTACCAAAACAGTTTGGCGGGCTTTGCGTGAAATCCCCGCAGGCGCGACCCGCAGCTATAGCGACATTGCCCGCGCTATTGACCAACCAACGGCGACGCGCGCGGTGGCGCGGGCGAACGGAGCAAACCAGATCGCAATTGTTATTCCCTGCCACCGGGTGATCGGCATGGATGGATCATTGACCGGATACGGTGGCGGGCTGTGGCGTAAACAAAAGCTGATAGAGCTAGAGGCGCAAATAGAGGCGCAACAATAAAGGGCAGACAAATGATGCAAACTGACAAGGCACGACAATTCACAGCCCTGCACATAAAGGGCGATCCGGTCATCCTATATAATATATGGGACGCAGGCACCGCATTGCAGGTTGCCAAATCGGGGGCCAAAGCAGTGGGGACAAGCAGTTGGTCTATGGCGGCTGCACAGGGTTATATCGATGGTGAACAAATCCCGCTGGGTTCGATGCTGGAGATCACATCACGGATCATAGGGGCGGTAGATGTTCCTGTAACGCTGGATTTTGAGGGTGGCTACGCCGAAGATGTTGAGGCACTAGCCAAGAATACTGCGCGAGTGATCGAGAGCGGCGTGATCGGTATCAACTTTGAAGATCAGAAAATTGGCGGCGCGGGGTTGTATGACATTGATGCGCAGCAGGCGCGTATTCAGGCACTGCGCGGGGCGGCAGATGCAGTTGACATGCCCCTTTTCATCAATGCGCGCACGGATGTGTTCTTGAAAGAAGCGGATGCAAGCAAACACGCGGGACTGATAAATGAGGCTATCGCGCGCGCCGCAGCCTATGCGCAGGCTGGTGCCAACGGGTTCTTTGTGCCGGGGCTGAGTGATGCGGGGCTGATCGCCGAACTTTGCACGGCTGTGGCTTTGCCCGTCAATATAATGATGCCTGCGGGTGGATTGTCATTGGCCGAATTAACGACCTTGGGTGTGGCGCGGATCAGCTATGGACCAACCCCGTATTTCACAGCGATGGACGAAATGGCCAAAGCCTATCAAAACATATGCTAACAAGTTAAATCCTGCTGCCCCCACGCTTTCCATTTGGCAAATGTTCGCGTTTCGTGCTACTTAACGAAAAACAAAGACGAGCAGGGGCAAAAATGCGTGTTATCGGGATTGATCCGGGGTTAAGGAACCTTGGTTGGGGGGTGATCGACGTGGCCGGGGCGCGTCTGTCTCATGTGGCCAATGGCGTATGTCATTCCAGCGGTGATGATCTGGCGACGCGATTGCTGTCATT
>DAOUQO010000049.1 GCA_030625565.1 Aliiroseovarius sp.
GGCTGGTCGATGATGCCCAATTCCGGACCGTTCGCGCCGCCCACTGCGACCAAAACTCCCCAAGTTGGTGTGCCGGTTATAAAGCCACGGGTGCCGTCAATCGGGTCCAAAACCCATGTCAGCCCGCTGGTGCCTTGTGAAAAACCGAATTCTTCGCCCAAAATGGCATCATCGGGCCGCTGTGCTGCCAAAATATCACGCATCGCGCGCTCGGCGGCTTTGTCGGCGATTGTTACGGGGTCATATTCGCCATCACCCAGTTTGTTGTCGGCATTCAGGCCCGCACTACGAAAATGCGGCAAGATCACTTTGCGCGCCGCATCAGCCAAGGCTTCGGCCACGCGCAAAAGTTCGTCTTTGGTTTTAGTGCTAAGTTCAGCCATAACAGCGCAGCCCCCTGATAGGGCTAGCGCTAGGTGCTGGAAACGGCGGCGTCAAGCCTCGGTTTAGCTTAGGCGACGTCACTTAGAACACGCGCCAGTTCAAACAAACGGCGGCGTTGATTTTCCGGAATGGCATAATAGCTGCGAACCAGTTCAAGCGCTTCGCGGTCGGCCAAAATATCGCCGGGCATATTTGCATGTTCATTATTGACGTCAGCCTGCTCAAGACCTTCAAAAAAGAAGCTTATCGAGACTGATAATGCAGCCGCTACATCCCAAAGACGCGATGCACTTACCCGGTTCATACCTGTTTCATATTTCTGGATTTGCTGAAATTTAATTCCAACCTTCTCTGCAAGCTGCTGTTGAGTCATTCCGACCATCCAACGACGGTGCCGAATTCGTTTTCCTACATGTACATCAACTGGGTGTTTCATAAAATACTCCAAACAATTATTACGTCCAATAGAAACCATGCAGGGCCACACAACCTCAACCTGTCTTTTTGTACAGGTATGGGGAAAAATATATTTCCTTTGATTTACAGTATGTTAGATTGCAATCATGACGTATAATTATACTTTAGTTAGTATTCCTCCTTAATTTAATACTCTCCCTATGCGGGTTTTTCCAGTTATGTTGCATTTTGCGAATTTTAGGAGGATCAGAGACTCATTCTGAACAAGTCACACGAAAAAATACCGGAATTTTCTGGCTAGGTACTTTTTTTGGGCATCACGAAACTCAACCCTTAGCTGTTTTTCCCAATGCCTACAGGGTGTTTGCGCTAACAACTTCCGCACCTCAATTCATCCTGATTTTAGCTGAATATATTTGCCCGCCACGATTTTAACAAAATGCACCGTGGCATCCCGATATCGATGTATCAAAATACGCGAATCACCAATGGCAACTTATTCAAGTTCCTAGCGGGGTCAGAATATCTGGCATCATGCTTACCCCCTGCCTATACATATGAAATCACACCTCAGGAGGGACGCATGCGCGCATATCAAATCACCCAACTTGGCAAACCCGGCATTATCCAGACGCTTGCCCCCCAAAGCCCGAAAAAGGGCGAGGTGTTGCTAAAGATCAATGCTTGCGGCCTGAACTTTGCCGATATGCTGATCGCAAAGGGCCAGTATCAGGAAAAACCTGACCTGCCGTTTGTAATGGGGATGGAACCTGCCGGCACTATACTGGCCGTGGGGCCAGACACGAATGCGCCTAAAATCGGCACACGCGTTGCGGCCTTTGGCTCGTTCGGCGGGCTGGCCGAACAGGGGGTTTTCAACGCGGATCTTTGCCTGCCCATTCCTGATAATATGCCATTTACCGACGCGGCGGCCTTTCAGGTGGCTTATGGCACCGCACATGTGGCGCTGGACCACCGCGCGCGCCTTATGGCCGGTGAAACATTGCTGGTGCTTGGCGCTGCGGGCGGCGTTGGGCTAACAGCCGTTGAAATTGGCAAGCTGATGGGCGCGCGGGTAATTGCCTGCGCGCGCGGGGCAGACAAACTGGCGGTGTGCAAAGCGGCTGGGGCGGATCACGTGATTGACAGCGCCGCCACTGGTATTAATGGCGATATCCGCGCCCAAGTTAAGGCGCTTGGCGGGGCCGATGTGGTTTATGACCCGGTCGGCGGTGATGGCTTTATGGCAGCGCTGAGGGCATGCAATCCCGAGGCGCGCGTGATCATTGTTGGCTTTGCCAGCGGTGATATTCCGCAAATTCCCGCCAATATCCTGCTGGTCAAAAATATATCGGTGCTGGGCTATTACTGGGGCGGCTATCTGCAATTTCGCCCCGAGGTTTTGAAAGACAGCCTTGCCACCCTGCTGGGCTGGTACGAACAAGGCCGCCTGCACCCCCATATTAGTGCGACCCTACCATTGGCCCGCACGGATGAAGCATACGAAATGATGCGCGCCCGCAAATCGACCGGAAAACTTGTGATAACCATGGACTAAATATCGCTAAAGGCCTGCCTTAGTCGCGCCAAAAGCGCGTCGGCGAACCCGCCGGTAAAGGTATCTGCTGCGTACATGTTGATCTTGACCGAAGCCAGTTCAGGCAGCGCACCGCCATGGTTTATGGGCTCCATCTGCGGGGTTTCGGTACCTTCGATCACCGCGTGAATTGCCAAATCGGCGCTGACTGTGGCCTCAATGGTGCGGTACGCTTCGCTTTCGACCGCCATAAACCAAGGGATCCCTGCCTTGTCCAACGCACCCTGCACGCCTTTGCGGAAAAAACATTTATATTCAAACCCCAGACCCAGCGGGCGGGCTTTCCATGCGGACCCGTCTGGCGCACCAACCCAGACCAGCGGCAGTTCATTCAGTTCTTCACCGCCCGCATCAAGGTGGTTTTCGGTGGTGACAATCACATCGCAATCACCACGCGCAAACATCTGGTGCAGCACCGTGGTATAAGACGACACAAGGTTGATTTTCATGCGCGGGTAATCCGCATGCAGCAGGCGCAAAACCTTGGGAACCGCCGGGTAAACCACATCCAGCGGCACGCCCAGCACAATTTCGCCTTCATAGGCATGATCAGTCAGGCGTTCATATATTTCGTCATTCAGGCTGAGCATCCGGCGCGCATAGCCCAGCAATTGCTCGCCGTCCGCCGTTAGGGCCACACCCCGCCCCGCGCGATCCAGCAAGGTACGGCCAAGGCTTTCTTCAAGGCGCTTAAGCTGCATCGAAACTGCGGATTGTGTCAGGTGCAACAATCCGGCGGCGCGCGTTACCCCGCCCGAATCAGCGACAGCGGCAAAGCTGCGCAGGGCGGTCATGTCCAGATTTCTTGGCATATCACAATCCTTGATGTATTTGATGATAAACATTCGTTATACTTATAAACCACAATGCCGCATACACATCAAGAGAATTGATACAAACACACAAACTCATCTGATTCCACGAAAGGACAGAACCATGACCGCAACTTGCACAAACACACCATTCGCCCCAGCACTGACACCACGCGTAAGCAACTTTTCCGTATTTGGTTTTGTCGCCAACATACTGAGCACTCGCATCCAGCGCCGCGCTCTGGCTCGCCTGAACAACGCACATCTTGCCGATCTAGGCCTGACATACGCCCAAGCCCGCGCCGAAGTTAAGCGCCCATTCTGGAGCGTCACAGCCCACTAAGCGGCCAAAAGCAACCAATGTCAGCTTGCCCTTGAAAAACGCGGTGTAACCGCCGATATATAAGACAAAGGCGCGTCCATGCTGGGCGCGCCATTTTATTGTCTATCAACGAAGGAGCCCGACAATGGCACAACACCAGACTATCCGCACAGGTCTTGGCGCACGCAGCGCCGACATCGATGCCGGACTTCGCGCCCATATGAATAAGGTCTACGGCACTATGTCTGTGGGCATGTTGATCACCGCACTGGCCGCTTGGGCCATTGCCGGTCTTGCCACCACAACCGACCCTGCACTGGCTGTTGGCCAAATGGCGAACGGCACATTGCTGACCTCATTAGGTGCTGCAATTTATACAACTGCCCTGAAATGGGTTGTGATGTTTGCGCCGCTGGCAATGATCTTCGCGTTTGGCGCCGTCATGGCACGCGCATCAGCCGCCACCGCGCAGCTGTTTTTCTACGCCTTTGCCACATTGGTCGGTGTTTCGCTTAGCTCGATCTTTATCTTTTACACGTCGTTTTCGATCATCCAGACATTCCTTGTGACAGCCATCGCATTCGCAGGCTTATCGCTGTGGGGATACACCACCAAGAAAGACATTTCCGGTTGGGGTAGCTTTTTGATCATGGGCGTTATCGGCCTGTTGGTCGCGATGATTGTTAACATCTTTCTGGCATCATCGATCGTTATGTTCGCGATTTCAGCCATTGGCGTTTTGATCTTTGCCGGCCTTACCGCCTATGACACCCAGAAAATCAAAAATGATTATCTGGCCCATGCCCAGCATGGCGATCAGGAATGGCTGGCGAAATCCGCCATTCATGGCGCGTTGAACCTGTATCTGGACTTCCTGAACATGTTCCAGTTTTTGCTGATGTTCATGGGCACACAAGAATAATCCGGCGCTAAGCACTGTGATTTTAGGGCCGGTCATAACGACCGGCCCTTTTTGTTTTATGAGGCACGCAATGCGATTTTCCCTTGATGGTACAGTACGAACAGCCCTGCTGCCTTTGCTTTTGGCGCAAGGTGTTTATGCCGGACGCAAAGCTGGCAAAATGCCTGAACCGGACGGGCCGCGTTCAGGCATGGCCGGCAAAGGCACACCGCTTTCCCTGCTAATCACCGGTGACAGTTCGGCCGCAGGCGTCGGGGCTGGCCACCAAGACGAAGGGCTAAGCGGCCACCTGCTGAAAGCCCTTGGCGACACCCACCAAGTAACTTGGCGCATCGAGGCAAAGACCGGCGACACCACAGCCAAAACCGTCGCCCGCCTGAAGGCCGCCAAGGCGCAGCATTTTGATGTGGTCATTGTAGCGCTTGGCGTAAACGACGTGACCGGCAGCACAACACTGCCCAGATTTCTGGCCAAGCGCCGCCAAATTTACGATATTTTGCATGAAAAATTCAGTGCCAAGCGCATCATTGCGTCGGGCCTACCACCGATCGGCCACTTTACCCTGCTGCCCCAACCCCTGCGCTGGGTGATGGGCCGCCAAGCACAACGATATGACCGCGCACTGGCCGAACAGGCCAAAGATCTGGGCGTGGAATACATGCCCTTTGCGCTGAAATACAAACCTGAACTTATGGCGCGCGACGGGTTCCACCCAGCGCCCGAGGCATATCGCTTATGGGCCAACATGCTAGCGCGCCATATCCGTGGCTAGGGTCGACAAAGCAGGCACAAAAAAGCCGCACCCAAAGGCGCGGCCAATTTTTAGTGCAAGATGTAAGCGCGTGCTTACTTGATCTTGCCTTCTTTGTATTCAACGTGCTTACGAATAACCGGGTCGTATTTGTTGACAACCATTTTTTCGGTCATTGTACGTGCGTTCTTTTTGGTCACATAAAAGTGGCCAGTATCCGCAGTTGAATTCAGGCGGATCTTAATTGTGGTTGGCTTAGCCATGTGTATGCTCCTAATCGGGGGACATTATCCATGCCCAAGTAAACCTAGAGCCGCCTTCTAACGCACCAGTGGGCCGAGTCAACACTAATCGCCCGAAACCTGCCTTTGCGAAAATATAAGATGCGCGGACGGCCTGTAAGCCGGATTTTGTAAGGGTGGGTTGCCCCGCCCCTGATGACCATTCCTCTACGATGCCTGTTACCAGACACCTCTAGCTGCCAACCCGGGTCTCACGGGCAAGACGCCCATATGAAACCCCTATTTGGCATTGCTCCCGGTGGGGCTTGCCATGCCGCACGTGTTGCCAAATGCGCGGTGGGCCTTACCCCACCGTTTCACCATTACCCCTGCATGCAAGGGCTGTCTGTTCTCTGTGGCGCTTTCCCTTGGGTTACCCCAGCCGGGCGTTACCCGGCACCGTTGTCTTGTGGAGTCCGGACTTTCCTCGCCTTTGTTGCCAAAGCCGCGACCATCCAGCCATCCGCGCAAGCCTGACCTATGCAGGGCGCGCGCTGTGGTCAAGGGCAAGGTTGCTAATCATCCCCATATCAATACCGTCCAGCGGGCCAAAGGCATGCGAACGAAACCGTTGGCGAAAGGCGTCATGCACCGCGTCAAAGCTAAATTCAGCGCCGTAGCCGAATTTTTGTGCGGCCTTCAAAAACGCACCAGTATCCGGCGCGACGTGGCCCGTTGCGCCGGGCCACACAGCCAAACCTGACAGCGCCAACCTGCGCCAGTCAAAGCGTCGGCCGGGGTCGGCCTTGCGCGTTGGGGCAATATCAGAATGGGCAATGATACCAGCAGCAGGAATGGCCCAGCGCTGCATAATTGTATGCAACAGAATTTCCAGCGCGTCCATCTGCGCCGCCCCGAAAGGCACGGCGCCATTATTATCCAGCTCAACCCCGATTGAACGCGAATTGATGTCATCCAACCCGCCCCAGCTTCCGGCACCGGCATGCCAGGCGCGCTGGCCCTCATCGACCATCTGGTGCACAGCGCCAGTGGCGGAAATCAGATAATGGGCCGAAACCTCGTGTTCAGGCGCACAAAGACGCGCCAAAGCTGCGTCGCAACTGGCCATAGCAGTGTAATGCAAAACAATCAGATGTGGCCCCAGCCCATCGCGGCGCGCAGAATAGTTGGGCGATGGGTGCGAACCGATCACTCGGTTGAGATAACCGGCGCTGGCCGCGTATCAGCAGCAGCGCGCGCTTGACGGTATGGCTCGGGCGTCCAGTAGCAGGCAAAACCATCGCCATCCGGATCCATTCCCTTTGGATCACGCTCAGGGCCACCGCGTTTCAGGAAATCCTCCTGAGCCAAATCTGCCGAGGTAAATTTACCGCAATTGCGCGCAAAACGATCCCCGCCAAAAAAATTCGAACGCCGATAAAGGGACTGGCCAACCGCATTGGTGCTGGCCAAGGCAAATTCAACAATTGACGGCACCGATGAACCCGAACGTGTTGGCAGAGCCGTCGGCTCGACAACCTGATACAAATCGCGATTGGCGGCAATGCGCGCAGCGTCGCTTTCAATTGATTCGCGTTCGGAAACCGCGCCGAAATCCTGCTCGTTTGAAATTTCAACCGTACCGGGAACAACGGGGTCAATGCGGGCTTCGGCGGGCATTGCATCAGCCATATCCCCGCGTTCTTCAATCACAGCAAAGTTGGCATCCACCCCGGAATCCGGGATTTGCGGTGTGCAGGCCGCAGTTGCGACCAGACCAATGGCCATCAGAAATATACGCATTAGTGCCTCGTTGATTAAGGGCCTGTCAAAGTTACGCTGGCCTACCACCATTTTTCCGGTTTTGCCACAAACCCGGTACGGTCCTCAATCACATGAGCGAGATTCAGCAACTCGCCTTCTTCCCAAGGACGTCCGATCAGTTGCAGGCCCAACGGTAAACCCTGTTTATCCAGCCCCGCAGGCACCGAAACCGCAGGAAGACCCGCAAGATTAACCGTGACCGTGAACACATCGTTCAGGAACATTTGCACAGGATCCGCATCAGTCATGTCACCCAACCCAAACGCAGCCGAAGGCGTGGCGGGGGTCAGAATGGCATGAACACCAGTGGCAAACGCATCTTCAAAATCCTTTTTGATCAGCGTCCGCACCCGACGCGCACGGTTATAGTAAGCGTCATAAAAACCGGCAGACAGAACATATGTGCCAATCATCAGGCGGCGCTGAACGTTATATCCAAAGCCTTCGGCACGGGTGCGCATATACATTTCATCAATGCCTTCGCCTGCTTCCAGCTTGGCGCGGTGGCCATAGCGAACACCGTCATAACGCGCAAGGTTCGACGATGCTTCGGCCGGAGCGATCACATAATAGGCCGGTAGGGCATATTTGAAATGCGGTAGCGATATTTCAACAATTTCAGCGCCCGCATCTTTCAGCATTGCAGTACCGTCATCCCACAGCTTGGCAATTTCGTCGGAAATGCCGTCCATGCGATATTCAACCGGAATGCCGATTTTCTGGCCGCGAATATCATTGGTGATCATGGCCTCAAAGTCAGGAACAGCCAGATCAACAGATGTTGAATCTTTTTCGTCGTGGCCGCACATTACCTCAAGCATAATCGCGGCGTCGCGTACGCTTTTGGTCATTGGTCCGGCTTGGTCCAAGGATGAAGCAAACCCGATTACGCCCCAGCGCGAACAGCGGCCATAGGTAGGCTTGATGCCTGTAATGCCCGTAAATGCCGCGGGCTGGCGGATTGAGCCGCCCGTGTCGGTACCGGTCGCCCCAAGGCACAAATCAGCCGCCACAGCAGATGCAGACCCACCGCTTGACCCACCGGGCGTCAGCGCCGCATCATCGCCCGTGCGCCGCCAAGGGTTAACCACATCGCCATAAGTCGAGGTTTCGTTGGACGACCCCATGGCAAATTCATCCATGTTCAGCTTGCCCAACATCACCGCGCCGCTATCCCACAGGCTTTGCGAAATCGTTGATTCGTATTCCGGCTTGAACCCTTCCAGAATGGCGCTGCCCGCTTGGCTGGCGACGCCCTTGGTGCAAAACAAATCCTTGATGCCCAGCGGAATGCCACACATGGCAGGGGCGTCGCCGGCTTTGATACGCGCGTCGGCGGCTTCGGCCTGCGCCAGTGCAATGTCTGGCGTGTTATGCACAAATGCGTTCAACGCGCCCGAACCTTCGATCGCCGACAGGCAATCGCGCGTCAGGTCAACGCTGGTAATGTCACCTGCACGCATACGGTCACGGGCTTCGGAAATCGTTAGTTTATTCAGGTCAGCCATTATTCAACCACCTTTGGTACTGCAAAAAAGCCTTCGCGTGCATCTGGTGCGTTAGCCATGATTTTTTCCGGATAGCCGCCATCGGTAACAACATCTTTGCGCCGCTTCAGGCGCATTGGCATGACCGAAACCATGGGTTCAACGCCTTCGATATCGACCTCGTTCAGCTCTTCAATGAAACCAAGAATGGTGTTGAAGCTTTCGGCCATGGCAGGCAGGCGGTCTTCGTCAACCTTGATGCGGGCCAGATTTGCCACTTTGCGGGCGGTTTCAAGGTCTATCGACATGGTTTTCGCTTCCATAATGTTTCGTGCGCCCGTTTACCCCCCCACGCGCGCGCAAGCAAGTAGGACAGGTGGCCAGATTGTGCTAGCTTGGGGTAAATCTTGAACAGGAAGTATCTATGAACATCATCTGGCTGGGACATTCCGGGTTTCGCATCGAAATTGGCAATCAGGTTTTACTGGTTGATCCGTGGCTGCGGGGCAACCCGATGTTTGACGAAACCCGCTTTCGCGAGGCAACCAAGGGTGCCACCCATATCCTGATCACCCACGCACATGGCGACCATACCGGTCAGGTCATTGATATTTCAAACCAGCAAAGCGCACCCATTGTCGGGATCTATGACCTGATGGGTTTTTATGAAACCAAGTTTGGCTCCAAAGTAGTCGGCTTTAACAAAGGCGGCACCGTGATGCTGGGTGATGTGGCGGTAACAATGGTTAACGCAACCCACAGCTCAACCGCATCAGATAACGGCGCTGTAATTCCCGCAGGGTCCGAAGCAGGGTTTATGATCGCAGGCGAAGGCCACGTGATTTATGTGTCAGGCGACACTGATATTATGGCCGATATGGAATGGATGGGCGACTTGCACAAACCCGACATTGGCATCCTGTGCGCTGGCGGGCATTTCACCATGGACATGGCGCGCGCGGCTTATGCGGCCAAACGGTATTTCAACTTCAAAACCGTAATCCCGTGCCATTACCGGACCTTTCCACTGCTGGAACAATCCGCAGCAACCCTGATAAAAGAATTACCCAGTGTGAATGTGATAGAGCCAGAAGTGATGCGCCCCATCAAATTCTAGGCACAATCATTTTTTTCAAAAAAAATGGTTCGGAATTTTCAAAAATTCCGGCTTCTTTCGTCACTCAAAGCGTAAACATTCCCACCACCACGGGCAGCAATGCCAGTGATAAAATCGTCTGCCATGTTAAAATATCGGCATACAGTTCTGCATCGCCGCCCATTTGCTTGGCAACAATGTACCCATTCGATGCGGCAGGGACCCCTAGCACAAATAAACCGCTTAGGGTTTGAATCACCGTCAGATCAAGCAGGCCTGCAATACCCAGAAATACCAATGGCCCTAAAATCAAGCGCAGGAATATCCCGGCCACAACCCGCACCGAAGGGCGCAACAGCCGCCTAAGGCTAATTCCCGCCCCGACCGCCAACAGGCCAACGCCCAACGCAGCGCGCCCGATCAGCTCTAACGCGCCATCCACCGCCGCAGGCAGCGGCAGGCCGGAAATATTTATGGTCAATCCAATCGCCGCACCAATAATTAGCGGATTTTTCGCTATCGTCATAACAATGCTACCAAACCGTGCCTTACCTGTACCAAAAGCTGATAATATTATGATATTAGCCACATTCAGCGGCGCAATCAGCACTGCAAACGCCACCGCGATCAGGGCCAGCCCCGCCTCTCCGGTTACCAATTCAGCCGCCGCCAGCGCAATAAACCCGTTCCAGCGCGTGGTGGTCTGAAACAGCGTGGTAAAGGCCGGATTGGGCAAGGTCGCATGGCTGAAAACACCGCGAAGCCCCAACACCACCAACCCAGTCACCCCCAAGGATGCAAGTAATGCCAACGCATAGGGGCCAAACTGTGAAGTAGATAAATCAACCGACGCAATCGTACGGATCAGCATAACGGGGATCAGCAAACGAAAGCTTAAAGTCTCAATCCCGCGCCAGTCGGCTTTCGGCAGAAATTTCGCAGCAACCAGCGCCCAGCCGGCAACAAGCGTCAGGATCAGCGGCAATATTGCCAAGGCTAATGTCATACTATCCCCTTACCGCCTGCTGGCGAAAAAATCAGTAAGCAACGCCGCGCAGGCATCGCTGGAAATGCCGCTATAAACCTCGGGCATATGGTGCGATTGCTTGTGGGTAAACACCCGCGCGCCATGGGCGACACCACCGGATTTGGCATCTTCAGCCCCGTAATACAGTCGACTAATCCGCGCCGCAGAAATCGCAGCGGCGCACATCGCGCAAGGCTCTAACGTAACATATAGATCGCACCCGAGCAGCCGTTCACTGCCCAGCTTAGCACAAGCCTCGCGAATCACCAAAACCTCGGCATGGGCTGTGGGGTCAGATAATTCACGGGTGCGATTACCTGCGCGCGCCACCACATTGCCGCGCGCATCAACCAGCACAGCACCAACCGGCACTTCGCCACGCGCGCCCGCTTTGCGGGCCTCGTCCAAGGCCGCGCCCATATGTGAGGTGAAATTGCTCATCCCCCAAATTACACCGCCAAGGCGTGCCTGCCAAGGCTTTCCCTTTTGGCGCGACCACGTTATGTGCGGCACATGGATAACAAAACACCCAAAGGCGACCGCATCGCCAAAGTCATCGCGCGCGCAGGCATTGCCAGCCGCCGCGAGGCTGAACGCATGATTAATGCCGGCCTTGTAAAGGTGAACGGCGATGTCATCACCAGCCCCGCGCTGAACGTCACACCGGCCGACGCCATTCTTGTGAACGACAAACCAGTCGGCGCACCAGAACCCGCGCGCCTGTGGCTGTATCACAAACCCACTGGCCTTATAACGACGGAACGCGACGATAAGGGGCGCGATACTGTGTTTGCATCCCTGCCAGATGACATGCCGCGCGTGGTTTCAGTTGGCCGGCTTGATATCAACTCCGAAGGCCTGCTGCTGCTAACAAATGACGGCGGCATCAAGCGCAAGCTGGAACTGCCATCAACCGGCTGGCTGCGCAAATATCGGGTGCGCGTTAATGGACGGCCCAGCGACAACACTGTTGCCCCCCTGCGTAAAGGTCTGGTCATAGACGGCGAAAAATTTCAGCCGATGGAGGTCCACCTGGACCGACAGCAAGGCGCGAATGCGTGGCTGACTGTTTCGATCCGCGAAGGCAAAAATCGCGAAATTCGCCGCGCAATGGAAGATATCGGCCTTAATGTTAATCGCCTGATCCGCGTTTCATACGGCCCGTTTCGTCTGGGTGACTTGAAAGCTGGCGCTGTCGAGGAAATCAAAGCCCGCGTTTTGCGTGATCAATTGGGCATGGAAGCCCCGCCCGAAAAATCCGGCGGCGGCACTGCCACGAAAAAACATAAACGTCCGGTACGCAAACGGCGCTAGTTTTGGCGCAACGCCGGAAGGCCAACACCCGTTGCATCAAATCCGCCATCAACCGCGATCGCCTGACCGGTGACATAACTGGCCTTGTCCGAACATAAAAACACGATCATCTGGCCAATCTCGTTTTCACTACCTGATCGTGCCAAAGGAATGGCATCGGTATAGGCCTTGATGATTTCGGGCGAATGGACGGCGGCGGCCAGCTTGGTACGCACAGGGCCGGGGCACACGGCGTTGGCGCGAATACCAACCTCGCCCAGCTCAGCCGCTTGTTGTTTTGTCAGATGGATTACGGCAGCTTTGGATGTGCCGTAAGCCACACGCAAAGTAGACGCACGCATGCCTGAAATTGATGCAATATTCACGATGGCGCCGCCTTGGGCGGCCATATGCGGAGCACAGGCTTGCGAGCACAAAAATACCCCGTCCAGATTGGTGGCCATAATTGTGCGCCACAGGGCGAAATCAGTGTTTTCTATGCGCTGAAAATCGGCAACGCCCGCGTTGTTTACCAGCGCATCAATACGGCCATTTTCGGCCATAACCTGCGCGACCATTGCATCAACCTGATCGGGCTGTGAAACATCGCAAACTACAGGCAATACATGTTCCAGCGTTTCAGCGGCCTCAAGCAAAGTGCCACCATCACGATCAATCATCGCAACCCGCCAGCCGTCGGCCAGAAACAGTTTGGTTGTGGCCAATCCAATACCGCGCGCGGCACCTGTTACAATCACGGTTTTATCTGTCATGTATCCCCCAGAGGTCTGTTTTCTATACCCATTTTGCCATTGGCGGCAGGCTCATCAATACGGCATCCGCATCATGACCCGAGGCCAGACCGAATTTCGTACCCCGATCATAGACCAGATTATATTCGGCATACAGCCCCCGATGGATCAGTTGTTTCTGCTTGTCGGCCTCGCCCCATTGTATGTCGCGGCGGCGTTCTGTGACGGGCACAAAGGCGGGTAAAAAGGCGCGGCCTACGTCTTGGGTAAAGGCAAAATCCGCCTGCCAGTCGCCAGAATTGTGATCATCATAAAAGATGCCACCAACCCCGCGCGCACGGTTGCGATGCGGGATATAAAAATACTCCTCCGCCCATGCCTTAACGCGGTCGTAAAACCCTGCATCATGCATGTCACATGCGCCTTGCAAGGCCGCATGAAAATCAGTG
>DAOUQO010000176.1 GCA_030625565.1 Aliiroseovarius sp.
CAGGTTTTTGATGTCGGAATAATCCACCAGCAAAATGCGGCCGGTTTCTTTGACGTTAACGATGAATTCAGGCCGGTAATGCGAGGCAATAATTGCGGCCACGCGTGGTTCCGGGTGATATTCCTGATCGTCATAGGTCATGCCACGGGTTGAAACGATTTTCAGCGGCTCAAGCGTCGCACCATCCATAATGGTGAATTGTGGTGGCCAGTATGCACCAGCGATAGCATACTGATCCTCATAGCCAGGCATTTTCGATGTTTCGACCGAACGGGCCTCAAGCCCAATACGAACAGAGGCAACCACTTCTGGCATTTCCATCCACAAATCGATCATGTCGACATTGGCATCGCGTGCAATCACGAACAGATAACGACCCGATGCAGATACGCGGGTAATGTGCACCGCAAAACCTGTTTTGATGATCGTAATGATTTCAAATGTGCCGCCATCAATCAGGGCAACTTCGCCCGAATCGCGCAACGTTACCGAAAAGATATTATCGATATCGATATCGTTCATTTTTTCAGTTGGGCGATCTTCTGGTGCAATCCGCAAATCCCAGCTTTCGCGCATTTGGGCCATGCCCCATTCTGGTGGCACGGGTGGTTCGACCAACAGATAATTGGCCATCAGGTCAACTTCTTCTTCAGTCAAATCGCCGGATGTACCCCAGTTTGGCATGCCGCCAGGGGAGCCGTAAGTAATGAAATCACGCAGGAATTCCCAACCGTGATCTTCGTCATTGGTAATGTCTGTGGTCAGGGCCTTACCCGTTGCACCATTACGCAACACACCGTGACAACCGGCGCAGCGGTCAAAATAAATGCCCTTTGCCTGTTCAAATTGTTCGGGCGTCAGGGTTTCTTGCCCCCCCGCGAATGCGGGCGCTCCGATTGTTCCAAGCACCATTGCCACTGTGGCAGACGACACCAGTTTGGTTAACCGAGAAAATCTCATCTTAGTTCCTCCAATGCTGAGTTTGACTCGAACCAGAGACTAAACGTCGCATAATGCGCCCCACTTAACATTTGTCAAAGATGAGTTGGCCATTTTGTCGCAACAAGCACACACAACTAAGGAAAACTCTTAGAAGGAGGGATAAATGCGTGAAGTCATGACAAAGACGATGGCTCGTAACGTCTTTTACGGCGGCTCGCTGTTTTTCATATTGGTCTTTTTGGCCATGTCGTTTCACAGTGTCGGGTATGTCGTTAACAAGTCAACTGCGTCAGCAGAAATAACCGAAGAAGTCGCACTGGGCAAACATGTGTGGGAAAAACACGCCTGCATTAACTGCCATACAATCATGGGCGAAGGGGCGTATTTTGCGCCTGAACTCCAAAATGTAATGTCGCGTTGGGGCGTCTCGGATGACCCGGAAGGTGCGTTTGACGCCATGCAAGGCTGGATGGAAGCCCAGCCAAGCGGCATCGAAGGTCGCCGCCAAATGCCACAGTTCAACCTGTCAGACGAAGAAATTCGTGGTCTGTCAGAATTTTTCTTGTGGGTTGGCAAAGTTGATACCCAGGGCTGGCCGCCCAATGATGCCGGCTAGGCAGGGAGAAGGGAAAATATAATGAAATATCAATCTCAAAAAGTTGCCTATTGGTACTTCCTCACTGCCATGGCGGTTTTCGCCGTGCAGGGTCTTGGGGGCCGTTGGGCTGGCTGTAGCTACATCGCTCCAAACTTCTGGGCCGATGTCGTTCCGTTTAATATTGTGCGCATGTTGCACACCAATTCACTGATCGTCTGGCTGCTGCTGGGCTTTTTCGGCGCCGCATACTTCTTGGTGCCCGAAGAATCCGAGCGCGAAATCCATTCGCCAATGCTGGCCTATATCCAGCTGGGCATTTTGGTGCTGGGAACAGCGGGCGTGGTTGTCACGTACCTGTTTGATCTGTTCCCCGGCCACTGGTTGCTGGGTAAGGAGGGCCGCGAGTTCATTGAACAACCGGTCTGGGTCAAGCTGGGCATTGTCGTCGCCTCGCTGATCTTTTTGTTCAACATCACCATGACGGTGCTGAAGGGCCGTAAAACCGCGATCACCAACGTGCTGTTGCTGGGCCTTTGGGGTCTGGTGCTGCTGTTCTTGTTCTCGTTTTACAACCCAACAAATCTGGTGCTGGATAAAATGTTCTGGTGGTACATCGTGCACCTTTGGGTCGAAGGCACTTGGGAACTTGTGATGGCTTCCATCCTTGCTTTCTTGTTGCTGAAACTGACTGGTGTGGACCGCGAAATCGTGGAAAAATGGCTGTATGTCATCGTCGCAACGGCGCTGTTTTCAGGCATCTTGGGCACAGGGCACCACTATTACTGGATCGGACTGCCCAGCTATTGGCAGTGGGTCGGGTCAATCTTCTCGGCACTAGAAGTGGTTCCTTTCTTCGCAATGATGAGCTTTAGCTTCGTCATGGTCTGGATGGGGCGCCGTGATCACCCGAACAAAGCGGCCTTGCTATGGGCGCTGGGTGCGGCAACAGTTGCCTTCTTTGGCGCTGGCGTCTGGGGCTTTCTGCACACATTGCACGGGGTGAATTACTATACCCACGGCACGCAGATCACTGCAGCCCACGGCCACTTGGCCTTCTTCGGTGCTTACGTTTCGGTGAACCTTGCGATCATCACTTATGCGATGCCGATCCTTCGGGGGCGTGATCCATATAACCAAGTGATGAACATGGTTAGTTTTTGGCTGATGACTGGCGGGATGGCGTTCATGACGTTTGTTCTCACATTCGCAGGCACCATTCAGACCCACATGCAGCGGGTTCTGGGCGAAAACTTCATGGAGATTCAGGAAAGTATGCACCTGTTCTACATCATGCGCTGGGGTGCAGGTCTGGCCGTTGTTGTTGGCGCGATCTTGTTCATCTATGCGCAGCTGGTCATCCACGATAAACCTAAATCTGCAAGCAGCGAGGGCTAGAATGCCAAGCTCACAAATCAAACCGGAGGGGGCGCAAGCCCCCTTCTACCTTCCCGTCGCTGATGAATGCGAAGTCTTCTCAGCCGCGTTTGAACACAATCTTCCGCTATTGCTGAAGGGGTCGACCGGCTGCGGTAAAACGCGCTTTGTTGCCCATATGGCCGCCGCACTTGGGCGCCCGCTTTATACAATTGCCTGCCACGATGACCTGTCCGCCGCCGACCTTGTCGGGCGCTTTTTGCTCAAGGGCGGTGAAACCGTCTGGGTCGATGGCCCCTTGACCCGCGCCGCGCGTGAAGGCGCGATTTGCTACCTTGATGAGGTGGTTGAAGCGCGCAAAGACGTCACCGTGGTTTTGCACCCGCTTACCGATGACCGCCGCATTTTGCCGATCGAAAAGACCGGTGAAGAAATCACAGCCGCACCGGGCTTCATGTTGGTTGCCTCTTATAATCCGGGGTATCAGAATATTCTGAAAACCCTAAAACCCTCTACCCGTCAGCGTTTCTTGTCTATCGACTTTGATTTCCCGACCGAGCCACGAGAGATCGATATTGTCTGCAAGGAAAGCGGGATAGACGTCAGCCGGGCGACGTCCCTTGTCCGGCTGGCGAATAAATTGCGCGCCCTGAAAGGTCAGGACCTTGAAGAAGGCGTTTCAACGCGACTGGTGATTTACTGCGCCACGCTTATTCAGGCCGGTATGAACGTTGAACGCGCCATTCTGGCGGCAATGATCGAACCCCTGACAGATGACAGCGACGTAAAACGCGGCCTGCTGGATCTGGTCACCGCGATCTATGGCTAAGCCCGAATTAAGGAGTGGGTCATGAACGAACGCGTCTTTGACCCATTCGAACCCGAAGAAACCATCGGCAAAATCTGGCATGCCTATGCCAGCCGTCTGGACGCGCCTGATATCCATGCGGATGCGGCAGTGCACCTGCATGAAATCGAAGGGCGGCTGGGCGTTTTCTTTCGCGGGCTGGGCGGTGGTCACGCCACCGAAATCAAGCCCGCAACCTTGCAAGAACAGCACCACCGCCTGTCCCTGCGCCGCGCGCTTGGCACCTATAAAGAACGCATCGCCCGCCCATCCTATGATGGCGAAGCGCTGCGCCTACCTGAAACCATCGCTGAATTTCCAGCCCGCGAGGCCAACGCAGCGCTGTATTTCTGGCTGACCGCATCAGTTGCCCACGCCCCTGTGCCGCAGCATGAAACCAACCCGCTGGCCGCTGATATTCGCGCGCTTCAATCGGCCGTTATCATGACGCGCAACACCTTGGACGCCTGCCCCGGCCTGAACGGTTTTTACCAAGTGCTGCTGCCGGCCAGTCGTGCGGGCCGCATAACAGCTAAACTGCCACGCACTGAAGCCGCGATTGAGGCGGCCATCATTCACCTACTTGGCGGCCAGCTGCCCGACAGCAAACTGGCACAGCAATACCTGAACCTGATCCGCAACCCTGAGGCCGATCTTTCCGATCTGCAATCGCCTGCGAAATACCGCCCCTATTTGGCCGTTCCCCTGTGGGCCGACCTGCGAGCTGCCGCCA
>DAOUQO010000179.1 GCA_030625565.1 Aliiroseovarius sp.
TGAAGCGCAATGCCGTGGGCCACCAGTTCGGCCATGCCAATCCAGCCCATAATAATGGTTGATGCGGAAAACAGCCCTGCCTCGGCCAAAGTGGTGATGCCGATCTGGCTGCCCATGCGCGCAACCTGACCCAGAACTTCCCAATCAGGGCGCCAGAAACGGTGAAACAACTGGTGCTGCGGTAAAACCCGTATGGCATAGATTGCCAAAAACAGCAGCGTTGCCGATTGCAAAACCACCGTGGCAATCGCCGCGCCCCGCACCCCAAGTTCGGGCGCACCCCAATTGCCGAAAATCAGCACATAATTCAGCGCTATGTTCAACACAGTTGCTGCAAGCGTTGCATACAACACCACGCGGGTGTGCTCTAACGCGGAAAGGTAGCTTTTCAACACCATCACCAGCAGCGCCGGAAACAGGCCCCAGCCCGCGATGCGCAGATATTGCTGGGCAATGGCAGACAATTCCGGGTCTTGGCCCATAGCGCGCAAAATAGGGCCTGAAAAAATTAGCAGCGGCAGCATAACAATGGCAGTCGCCAGACTGATCCACAGCCCCATGCGGGTTGCGCGGCGCACGATATCGTCCTCGCCCGCTTCGCTGGCTGACGCAACCATCGGCATCACCGCCCACGCAAAGCCCGACCCGACAATGAACAGGATGAAAAACAGCGTACTGCCCAAAACCACGCCGGCAAGGGCGTTAACATCATACCAGCCCAGCATAATTGTGTCGATCATATGAATGGCAATCTGCGCCATATGGCTGCCGATCAACGGCAAGCCAAGCACTAGCAAAGCACGCATATGCGCCTTGGAGGTCATCGGTGCTTTAGGGCGGGATGAAGCGTTCATCCTTCCCCCCTATGATATTGGCAAAGCACTAGCAAGCCCAGCCAAGCACCACAATCTTTAGCCCAGCGCCACCAGTAAGGCGCGCGTGGCCTTACCCGTTACCGTCAGGTTGTTGGCGCGCTGATAGGCCTGGATCGCGGCAATGGTTTTGGGGCCAATGACCCCGTCTTGGCTGCCGGTATCAAAGCCTTTGGCGCTCAGGCGACGTTGCAGGTTTTTGCGATCCACCAGGGTCAGCCCTTCAGCGTCTGGCGGGAACTGCCCCTGAAAGGCGCGCCCGCCTGCCAGTCGATCAGACAAATGGCCGACCCCGATCGCGTAAGACATCGCGTTATTATAACGCCGCAGCATGTGATAGTTGTGAAACACCTTGAATGCAGGCCCGCTTGGGCCAACGGGTGTCAGAACCTCGGACGGACCATAATCAGGCACACGGCGCCCGCCCATATCACGCCCATCTGCAAGGCGGATTTCAACGCCCCAAGGCTGGCCCTTGCGCCAACCCGAACCGCTTAGATACGCCGCCGCCGAGGCCAGCGCATCGGCGGGATCATCCGCCCAAATATCGCGCCGCCCGTCACCGTCATAATCCACAGCATAGGCCTGATAGGTGGTCGGAATAAATTGCGTATGGCCCATCGCGCCGGCCCATGACCCCGTCATGTTGGCAGCGGCCACATCCCCCGCCTGAAGGATTTTCAGGGCGGCACGCAACTGCCCCTCAAAGAACCGTTTGCGCCGACTGCCATAAGACAGCGTTGCCAGTGCGCTGATGGTGGGGATATTGCCGCGCCGTGCGCCATAATTGCTTTCATGGCCCCAAATGGCGCAGATCACGTGGGCCTCGACGCCGTAACGCGCCTGAATACCGGCAAAAATCTGACGGTGGCGAACAAGCATCTTGCGCCCCATAGCAATACGCGCGTCCGATGCGGCAAGGGCGATATTGTCTTGCAGGCTGCGAACAAATTCGGTCTGGTTATTTTCATGCCCCAAAACCCCCGGCAGGTATTTAGCGCGCGCCAGCGCCCGGCCTGCAATTCCGTGGGAATCCAGCGTGCTGTGGTAACGCCTTAGCCAAGCATCAAAATCAGGGTTGCTGGCCGATGGCATTCGGGGTTCGCCAATTTGGGGTGTTGCGGCAGGCCCTGCCCCGGTTGAACAGGCAGATAGGGCGGCAGTGACAGCACCAAGGCTAAATACACGTCTTGAAATACTCATACGCCCAGCCTAGCCCAAGACCGGTCAAAAACCTAATATCGTGTAGAAAGGTTCAACCTGCATCCGCACCGCCTGAAATCTTGATTACCTTTTGGGGAACACATTCAAAGCAGACCTACATTACGCTTAATAGCGCAACAATCATATGGATGCGTAATTATTGTTTCCAGAGCACACAGAAAAATTTTCTTTTACCTACAGAAGGCCACTTTTAGGTCGCTTTTTCCCTTGATGAAGACGCAGAAGCAAATTGGAAGCCTATCAATGACATTTCTTGAAAATATCGACACCGACATGCTGCTGATTAGCATGATGGCAACAATTGCCATTCGTGAAATTCTAATCATCACACTGCCTAGCAGGATCATTAGCCTTGAAAGCTGGCGAAACCGAAAACAACATAAACAGTAGTGATACAAAAAGCCCCGGCCTTCCAACCGGGGCTTTATTTTTAAACTATGGATGAAATTAACCTTAGATCGGTTTATCAACCCGGGTTGTAACCTGCACTGTGCCACGGCAGGCTTCTGGCCAAACCAGTTGCACATATTTGTACGCACCGCCCACATTCACGTTAACATAAGGCATTCCCGTCACCCGCCCATTGGCAGCGTTCCGGATTTCGCCTTCGGCAATCAACGATGTCACCGTGCGCGCATTCCCGCCAAATGGCAGATAGGCGGACGGATCCAATGTCCACGTGGCGGCGTTGGTATTTTGGTCAAACTCCAATGTCACCGGCGACAAGGTTGTTTGATCGACACCGGTATAGGTATTGCGTTCAAACGTGATATTGCGCATGCGCCAGTAATCCAGTCCGGCAAAGCTGTCATCGACACTTTCAACCCGGTTCACATTACCGGCCGTTGCCTTAAACGAATTTTCGTTTACATGCAGACCCGAAATAAAATGCCCGGTTCCATAGGGCTTGACCACAATCCACGTGAAATACGAGGCCACATCACTGGCATAAAAAATGTTGCCATTAATGGTCAGACCACCAAAGCTGTATTCAACATTGAAATCAGGGTTTGAATCGTGTTCATTTGTCCATTCGATCCAGCAATTATCAATATAATTGCCAGTAACAACGGACGACACGTTTTCATAGGTAAACACCATGCCCGCAACGCGCGGCCCATCCGTAACCTCATCGCCCTGAAACCAGTGATTGCCCACAATCAAGTGGCCGCCGCCATGTAAAATACCGGTCAGGCCCATACGCTGAAAGCGGCTGTCGCGAATTTTAGCATCATTGGCGTTTACGTTGAATCCAACTGATACACGCGCAGTTGCCGCGACGCTTTGCTCATCCGAAATAAACTGACAGCGGTCAATATGCAGATCCTGACAGCCGCGCCCGTGCGATGTAATGCCGCGATGTTCCGGCTTGATGAAAAAACAATCCTTGAATTGAAAATTCTCGCCAGCCGGAGGCAAAAGCGCGCCATTGGCAAAACCGTTCATCTGGAATTCAACGTCCGAAATGGTCATCCGGTTAAGTTGATCAAAGCCCGAGAAATCCAGCACATATTTATAGCGGGTAAAAGTATAGCTTTGGGTTGCCGCAGGGCCATAAAGCGGCTGACTTAGCGTTAGGCTACTGGCACCAACATTTACAGCTTTGACAAAAACCTCGCGCCCGACACCATTACCGGTAATCAACATTCCCGGTACAATCTGGGCAATATTGGCCACGCCGGTCATCTGATGCCGGTTAGCAGAATTATAGCTGCCATTGCTGCTAACAACATCCGGGTCCCAATTGGGGCCGTCCAGTACATAAAACTGGCCATTACGAATTACCCGCCGGATTAAATACGACGTTTGATTACCAACCGCCGCCTGCATATCAATGGGTGCATCAACCTCGATCCGGCGCCCGCCCATATCCAGTGCGTCATGGTCGGTATAATTCAGCAGCGCCTGAAATGCCTTTTTAAAGGCCAGAACTTCGTCCCCGAAGGCATCGATATAGGTTGGCAGATCAAAGTTGCGAATACATGAAAGCCGCACGCTATCTGCCATTGTAACAGTGCCTTCAAACCGCACGGGGCTGTGGATCGTCAGGTTTGAACCAATGTAAAAATTGCCGTCACTAACCAGCAAAGTGCGCCCGTTAGCGGCCGCATCTGCCGCATCAAAAGCCGCACGATCATTGGTGACACCATCACCAACAGCACCATAATCGCGCACATCGACCCAGTCCATCATGTTGCGTAGGAAAGCGCTGGTGATATCTTCGATAATCAGGTCTTCCACCCGAATAACGCCACCGTTTGAGCCGGTTAGGTTCAGCCCGAAATGCCCATAAACAGCATCAGAGCCCCATACCATATCG
>DAOUQO010000107.1 GCA_030625565.1 Aliiroseovarius sp.
TGTTGGAACCGATGTTATTATTGATGTTTTATTGAATGATAGTGACCCGAATGGGGACCCTATTTCACTGTATGGCACACCGACTGCCCTGCATGGATGGGTCGAAATTAATGCTGATGGCACTGTAACCTATCACCCAAATCCCGGCTATGAAGGCACGGACACGATTAGCTATACAATTCGTGACCCTGATGGTCTGACAGATCAGGCTGAAGTTGCGGTGCAGGTCGGCGACGAGGTCGGGCGCGATGGTATTGTTTACGGTACGTCCGGCGATGATCTGATTGATTACGACTATACCGGTGATCCCGACGGCGATCTGGTTGATCACAATGATGAATTGCTGCCCGGTGAGGGGCCTAATGATGATATTATCATCGCAGGCGCAGGTGATGATACAATTTATGCTGGCGAAGGCGATGACGACATTACCGGTGGTGATGGTAGCGACACAGTTTATGGTGGCAATGGTAATGATGTGATCGACACATCCGGCACAGCCCCTGCATCAGATTACGGCTGGCCCGGTGTTACTGCGCCGGATGCTGATCCGTTTGATGACCGCGACACAGTTTATGGTGGCGATGGCGATGATACCATTTCAACCGGCGATGACCGCGATGTAATCTTTGGCGATGCTGGTGATGATACCATTGATGGCGGACTTGATGACGACACCATTGATGGTGGTCGCGGTAATGATACGATTATCGGTGGCCACGGCTCGGATACGATCGAAGGCGGTGCCGGCGATGATGTTATCTGGGGCGGTATGGGCGCAGGAACAGACCCGTTCAATGTTCCTGATGATGATATCCCTGGCGATATTTACCCGATTGGCGATCCTGTACCCACGAACGGTATGGACGTTATCAGTGGTGGTGCCGGTAACGACACCATTTATGGTCAGGATGACGATGACATTTTGCATGGTGGTACCGGCGATGATTACATCGATGGCGGTATTGATGATGACCATGTTTCTGGCGGCACCGGAAATGATACGCTGATCGGTGGTCAGGGTAATGACACCCTTGATGGTGGCGCTGGTGCTGACACCATGTCTGGTGGCGATGATCGCGATATATTTTACAATGTAAATGCGGGCGATGACGTTGATGGCGGCGCTGGCGGCGATGATTATGATGTGCTCGATCTGGTTGGCTCTGCGCCGGATGGTGGTACATTGAATGTGACGGTTACCGGCCCTGACAGCAATGGCAATGGCGTTGATGGTTTTGTCACTTATTATGATGCTGATGGTAATGAAACTGGCACCCTGAACTTTGAAGAAATCGAAGAAATCATTCCTTGCTTTACGCCCGGTACAATGGTTGCCACGCCCAAAGGCGAACGCCCGGTCGAAGAATTGCGCGAGGGTGACAAAGTCATCACCCGCGACAATGGTATTCAGGAAATCCGCTGGATTGGCGAAAAAGCCCTGCGCTGGCAGGATTTTGCCGCCAATGAGCACCTGAAACCAATTCTGATTCAGGCTGGATCGCTTGGTAATGGCCTGCCGGAACGTGATATTATGGTTAGCCCGAACCACCGTGTTCTGGTCGCCAATGACCGTACTGCCCTGTACTTTGAGGAACGCGAAGTTCTGGTGGCGGCCAAGCATTTGATCGACAACAAAGGTGTGCACAAGGTTGATACAATGGGTACGTCCTATATCCACTTTATGTTTGATCACCACGAAGTTGTGCTGTCGAATGGCGCCTGGACCGAAAGCTTCCAACCTGGTGATATGTCGCTGAAGGGTATCGGGAATGCACAGCGCACCGAAATTTTCGAATTGTTCCCCGAACTTGAAAAGGTAAAGGGCCTTGAAAATTATGCCGCAGCGCGCCGCACCTTGAAAAAGCACGAGGCAAAAATCCTGCTTAAATAAATGCAGCTGATGGGCAGGTCGCACCTGCGCATCACATAACAAAGAAGAGGGGGCTCTTCTTTGCGCAAAGCCGGCTCACATCAGTGGGTCGGCTTTGTACTTTTGTTAGGCGCTTAGTGCAAAATTATTGCGGTAATAAGGCAAGTCCCGCAAGCCTTTAAAAATAAACGTAATTTTTATATAGTATTTACAGGCTATGCCTTACAGCGTTCATAAATATTACAAGGTTTATAACTATGGTAGCCGTGTAGTCGCGGGTGAAGAGTGGGCAATGTTTAGAGATAGTACCAGTTTTGAACAGAATGAATATGGTTGGGACCCCTTTCCTTTAACCACACGTTCGCTGTTGTCAGACCATCCCTCTAAAGGGAAATTGGTTTGCCCGACGGGTATCGGGCCAGATGTTTTGATTGAAACGGAACATATGGGGCCAGTGCCTGCATCTGAAATCAGGGCCGGAGACAGGGTTTTGACTTTGGATAACGGCTATCGCCCGGTTCTGTGGGCGGGATCTGCATGGTGTGATGGCCAAAAAACAGTGACAGATACAATCATCCAAATTTTACCGGGTGTTCTGGGCAAAGCAATTCACGGACAAAATGCATATTATGCCCCTCATCAGCATATATTATTACGTGATCCATTGAATGAAATATTTTTTGGCTCGCAACATGTCTTGGCAAGGGCCGGATTTTTAACGCACCTGAATGGGGTTGAGCAGATCAAAAACAATCCTGTTCGGGCCATTGTTAACCTGTTGTTTGATCGGGCTGAAATGGTTCAGGCCGAAGGGGTCTGGGTTGAAAGCCTTATGCCAGAAATACACAAATCACGCCTTGGTCTTGATAATGTTCTGGCTGAAATTAAAGTGGTAATTCCCAGTTTACGTTATGAAAATGGATATGCGGCTTATGTTCATAACTTACCTGTTTTAAACGAAAAAGAGGTAAAGATGCTGAGTTTTAATAAGCCTTGAAATACTGGATTTTGATTTTTGACTGTGACTTAATCGGTCTGCTTTTCTGCTCGCCAAGCGGCCCAGTCTTCCAAAGTATCAAGATCAGTTAATGCGCGGGATCCTTCAAGGGGTACCAATATTGGGTTCGCCCCCATTAAAAGGTCCCGCGCACCTTTATCACCCGAAAGCATTCGCAGCCGTGAAAACCAGACCTTTGGAAAAAGCACTGGATGGCCGGGCTTTTCATTGGCGCATCCGCGCACAACGTCGCGCCCGTTAAAGGCGCCAAGCACCTGTTGAATATCTGTGGTGGAAATATCGGGCATGTCCGCAGGCAGGATTAGCGCGCCATCGGCATCTGGCGACAGGGCCTTTATCAACGTCACCAAAGAAACAGACATGCCTTGGGCTGCGCCTGAAACCTCCACACATTGGGCATCTAGGCCTTCCAGACATTGCCAGCGTTTGGGGCTTATATCCTGCGCGGGCAGGGCGACCAGAACCTTTTGGCCGGCCGCACTGGCCGTACGTACCCGTTCAGCCAGCAATGGCGCGCCGCCGACCACAGGCTCAAGCAACTTATCTGACCCGCGCATGCGCGTGCTTGCACCAGCCGCAAGGATAAGAATTGGTAGGTTCGCCATCAGGTATATATCCAGTGCAAAAAACGGATAAGAATAAAAGTTGGCCTTATATATACCACCCGGCCTGAATGGCCGGGTGTATCTTTAACTTTGGGCACTATTTTTCAGGGATCAATCCGCGCGGGCTGAACCTTAGCACTAACAACAAGATAAGCCCCATGGTCAGCAGGCGCATATGGGCGACAGATTCCATTAGATGGGCTTTCAGGGCCGACCCTTCGGCCATGCCCGAAGTTACCAGAACCATCAGCCAATTGCCAATCGGTTCAACCGGAATCCAGAAAAACCATATCAGAAATCCACCCAGAACCGAGCCCCAGTTATTGCCGGAGCCGCAAACAATAACCATTACCCAAACCAGAAATGTGAACCGCAGCGGGTTATATGTGCCCGGGGTTAGCTGACCGTCAATCGTGGTCATCATC
This sequence comes from Aliiroseovarius sp., assembly GCA_030625565.1. Classification (GTDB taxonomy): domain Bacteria; phylum Pseudomonadota; class Alphaproteobacteria; order Rhodobacterales; family Rhodobacteraceae; genus JAAEUB01. The sequence goes on from DAOUQO010000107.1 coordinate 3,922, forward strand.
GCACCGGCCAGCCCGCAAACAGCAGCGCCCAGAATAAAGATTTGCAAGTGGCGCTTGGTCACGTCTTTGCCCATGGCTTCGGCTGCGACTTCGTTATCACGAATGGCGCGCATCATCCGGCCCCACGGGCTGTTCAGGGCTTTTTCGCTCATCCAGATCAGCACCAAAAGCACCACACCAAACAGCCCCGCATAGGACAGTTTGACAAAAAGGGTTGATGCCGTGACCGGGTCAAACCCCCAAGCTTCCGCGCGCGCGACAAAGCTGGCTGTTTGTTGCAGGTCAATTTCATAAGGCACAGGGCGGGGCAGGCCGACGACGTTTTTCACACCGCGTGCCAACCAGTCTTCATTTTTCATTACCGCAATGACGATTTCAGCAATGCCCAGCGTCGCAATCGCCAGATAGTCCGAACGCAGGCCCAGCGCAGTTTTCCCGATTGCCCACGCAGCAGCGGCGGCCAGCAGGCCACCAACCGGCCATGCGACCAAAATAGGCAGGCCCAGACCGCCGAGATACCCTGTTGAAGCGGGGTTGACCGCCTCGACTGCGGCAACGCCGCTGTCCAGAACCGCGCGGTAGATAAAGAAGCCGATGATTAAGATTGCCAGCACGCCAAGGGTGCGTATTTTCCCCGGTGTCAGGCGTTTATAGGCCATGATTGCAGCAAAAATAATTGCGGCCCCCAGCACAAGTGCGCCCATGATCCGGCTACCGCCTGCGGCCCATGCCTCAGGCACCGGTGGCATTGATGTAATGACCGCGGCCAGCCCGCCAAGGGCGACAAAGCCCATGATCCCGACGTTAAAAAGCCCCGCATAACCCCATTGCAAGTTTACCCCCAGCGCCATGATCGCGCTGATCAGGCCAAGGTTCAAAAGGCCCAGCGCCACGTTCCAGCTTTGCATAAAACCAGTGATAATCAGCAAGGCGGCAACGGCCCCGAACAGGGCGATATTTTTCCAGTTAATACTCATACTGATTGTCCTTTAAACAGGCCCGTGGGCTTGAACAGCAAGACCACGACAAGGATGCCAAACGACACCGCAAATTTATAATCGGTCGATATAAGTTGCATCAAACTTGTCGGCTCCCAACCTTCGGGCGCCAGATAGCCAAACACCTTTTTCCACGCATAGGTCACGGTGACTTCGCTGAAAGCAATGACAAACCCGCCGGCGATTGCCCCCAGCGGGTTACCCAGCCCGCCAACAATTGCCGAGGCAAATATAGGTAGCAATAGCTGGAAATACGTGAAGGGCTTAAAACTTTTATCCAGCCCGTACAGCACGCCCGCAACCGTCACCAAAACCGACACGATCAACCATGTATACATGACCACGCGTTCGGGGTTGATGCCCGACAGCAGCGCCAGATCTTCGTTGTCGGAAAAGGCCCGCATGGATTTACCTGTGCGGGTGCGGTTCAAGAACCAAAACAGCGCGGTGACCACGATAATAGCCGTAACAATGGTAATAGCCTGCGATGTTTTGAACGCCAGCCCTTCGTTCAGGCCAGACCATTCCTTGAAGTCACGCGCCTTGATAATAAAACGCGCGCCATCGGCAAAGCGCTGATCGCCGGGCCCAATGATGAAACGCACAAGGCCGTTCATGATGAACATCACCCCAAGTGACGCCATCACCAACACCACCGGTTTGGCCTTCACCCGTCGATAAAACCGGTAAACAATTCGATCTGTGACCAACATCAGCGATGCGGTGGCGGCAATCCCGAAAGGCAGGGCCAAAAGGGCGGTGGGCAGCGGATGGATAGAAATACCCATCGATTGGAACCACCATGTGAAAAGGATGGTAACCATGGCGCCAAACGCCATGGAGTCGCCATGGGCAAAGTTGGAAAACCGCAAGATGCCGTAGATCATCGTCACCCCCAGCGCCCCCAGCGCCAGTTGGCTGCCATAGGAAATTGCCGGGATCAGCACATAGTTGCTAAGCGCCACAATGGCGTTAAGAAAATCCATATCTATCCTCTTGATTCACAGAAAAACGCGCCAGAATTCGCGGTGATTGGTCGCGATATCATGGCCGAAATAAGTAAGGGATTAAGCATCATCATCCGACCTGACTACAGGTGCCATAGCTGGAAATGATATTGGCCCCTTCAAAGCTGCCCAGATGGGTGGTGAAAATTGCAGAGCCGCTCGCAGACAAAACAACACTGAACAGGTTTCCACCCTGAACAACCGCATAGAAATGTTGCCAGTTGTTCGTGTCGTCGCCTGCAATCGGGATCAGGTTGATTTGCCCGCCTTCAAATTCCAGCACGAAATCGCCATCGGCATCGTTAATAAAGCTGCGCTGTTGAACGGTTTCGCATTCGGTACTGTTCACGCATTCGCGGTCCATTTCGCAGATATAGCCACCCGCATGTGCCGATAAAGGCAGCAGGCACAGGGCGCTTGCAAGTAATCTGTGTGACAATGTCATATCAGCCCCCCAGAAAGCTTTGGCGCACTTCGGGGTTGGCCAGAAGTTCTTTGCCAGTACCGGTATGGGCGTTGCGGCCCTGCACAAGAACATAACCTTTGTCAGCAATTTCAAGCGCTTGGCGGGCATTTTGTTCAACCATCAAAATCGGAATTCCAGTGGCGGCGATGCCCAGAATACGGTCAAAAAGTTCGTCCATCACGATCGGGGAAACGCCCGCCGTTGGCTCGTCCAGCATCAAAACCTTGGGCTGGGTCATCAGCGCGCGCCCCACGGCCACCTGTTGGCGTTGGCCGCCAGATAATTCACCGGCGGCTTGGTTGCGTTTTTCTTTCAGGATAGGAAACAGCTCATAAACCTGCGCCATGGTGTCGGAAATGTCGTCTTTGCGAATGAACGCGCCCATCTCAAGGTTTTCTTCGACCGTCATGGAGGTGAAAATATTGCTGGTTTGGGGCACAAAGCCCATGCCGCGTTGCACGCGGTCTTGCGGGGACAGGGCGGAAATGTCTTCGCCGTCCAGCAAGACATGGCCTTCATGCATATTTAACATGCCAAACAGTGCTTTCATTCCGGTGGATTTTCCGGCGCCGTTCGGGCCAACGATGACGGCGATTTCGCCTTTGTTCACCGAAATTGTGCAGCCATGCAAAATAGGCGGGCCTTTGCCATAGCCGCCGGTCATGTTGTCGCCGATCAGGAATGGATTGCTCATGCCTTTTCCTTCACCTTGTTTTTCAGGCCGGTGCCCAGATAGGCCTCGATCACGTGTTCATTTGCTTTGATTTCCGCTAATGTGCCTTGGGCCAAAACCTTGCCTTCGGCCATACAAATAACCGGATCGCACAAGCGACCGATGAAATCCATGTCGTGTTCAATGACCACGAAGGTATAGCCGCGTTCTTTGTTCAGGCGGATGATTGCATCGCCGATAGTGTTCAAAAGGGTGCGGTTCACGCCCGCACCGACTTCGTCCAGAAATACGATTTTTGCGTCGACCATCATGGTGCGGCCAAGTTCCAGCAGCTTTTTCTGGCCGCCCGAAAGGTTTCCAGCCTTTTCATCGGCCAGATGGTCAATGGTCAGAAATTCCAGAACCTCGTCTGCCTTTTGGCGCAAAACGCGTTCTTCTTCGGCAATACCTTTGCGGCCAAACCATGTGGCAATCAAGCCTTCGCCGGATTGGCCACCGGGCACCATCATCAGATTTTCGCGCACTGTCATGGAGGCAAATTCATGGGCGATCTGGAAGGTACGCAACAGGCCCTTGTGAAATAATTCATGCGGCGCCAGACCTGTAATGTCTTCGCCTTGCATAGTGACACGCCCAGAGGTTGGTTGAAGAACCCCGGCTATCACATTGAAAAGAGTGGTTTTTCCGGCGCCATTCGGGCCGATCAGTCCAGTGATTGAGCCTTCAGCGATGTGCATTGTCGAGCCATCAACAGCCTTAAAGCCGCCAAAGCTTTTGTGAACGTCTTCAATGACGATCATATTTCCCCATCCCCTGACAACTTTTGTGTTGCCTTATATTAATGTTGGAGCAGCCCAGATAACTGGGCTGCTCCACGTGTCGTTTGCGTTAGATTAACGGAATTTCGCAGTGGTGATTTTACCACCTTCGATAACGATCTGACGGTAGTTACCAGCGCTTTCGCCTGGCCCAATCAGTTCAACCGCAGTTGCGCCGACATAGTCGATTTCGCCGCCGCCAGCTAGAATATCCAGCGCTTTGCCCAGTTCACCAGGGAAGATCAGTTCGCCAGGTGCGTTGGCAACATCCATGACGTTATCTTTGAACGCTTGGCTGTCAGCGCTGCCAGCAGCCTGCATAGCCAGCATGATCAATGCCGCCGCGTCATAGCTTTCAGCCGAAAACGCACCAGTTGGATTAAACGCGTCACCA
>DAOUQO010000241.1 GCA_030625565.1 Aliiroseovarius sp.
GATCGCGGCGGCAGACGGGGTGGTGATTTCGGCGCCGGAATATAACCAGTCGTTTTCCGGTGTGCTGAAGAACGCGCTGGACTGGGTCAGCCGGTGCGAGGGTGCGCCGTGGAAAGGCAAGCCCGTGGCGCTTACCTCGGCCACGGCAGGACGGGCAGGCGGGGCGCGGGCGCAATATGCGTTGCGGCTGGCAATGACACCGTTTCGCCCGCGATTGCTGATGGGCCCCGAGGTAATGGTGGCAGGCGCGCAGGGCGAATTTGACGCGGATGGACGATTGGCCGATGGCCCCTATGTGAAATTCCTGACCGTATTGATGGCCGATTTGCAGGCAGAGGCTGCGAATGTGTAAGGGGCACGTAGTCGTATGAAAAGTCTTTATCTGCCCAAATACAAGGCTTCGATCCGGTGGCACGAAGTGGGGCAAGGCAGCCCGCATATTATATTCCTGCCCGGAATGGGATTTCCGGCGGTCGGGAATTTCCTGTCGGTGGCAACGCACCCTGAAATGCGGGGTAGCACCAATGTCATGATTGATTTCATCGGTTCAGGAATCAGTGATTATCTGCCTGATTTTCCGGCAACAATAAAAGCACATGCAGAATGTATCGAGGCCGTTCTTGACCATATTGGTTGCGGGCCGTGTCCGGTGCTTGGCTATTCGTTCGGCGGCAGCGTGGCGGCGGAACTTGCAGCCATGCGGCCTGATCTTGTGTCGCGCCTGATCCTTGCCGAAGGGAACTTAACATCCGGTGGCGGCATGGCCTCGCGCCACTTTGCGTCGTTCACGGCAGAGGAGTTTGCCGCAAAAGAGCTTGATCTGATTTTAGCAAAACTGCGCGAGGGTGCGGCGCAGGGCGATGATTTTCTGGCCTTCATTGTGGCGGCCTATGCACATGTTGATCCACTTGCATTGCACGCAATGGCACAGGCGCTGGTCAATATTCCGGACGGTTTTATTGAGCGGTTTTTAGAGCTAAAAATTCCGCGAACATATATTTATGGCGAAAACAACCATCCCGACAAAACTAAAATTATCGCGCCGGATATGCCCGATCCGAACCAGCTTGTTGCGCGCGGGGTCCATGTTGCGACTGTCCCCGATGTGGGTCACGAAATGATGCTAGGCAATCTGGACGGGTTTGTTGATGTGCTGTTGGCCGCGCTGATTTCTTAAAACATGGTATTTTCGCGCGGGGTGGTTATGCTGGACCTGAATGCAATCACGCGAGACGCCATAAATGCACCTTGATGTGCTTGATCTGAAGGCCTTCTATTATCGCAGCACGCTGGGTCGTGCGGCGCAACGGGCAGTGCGGGACCGCGTGGTTGAACTGTGGCCCGAGGCCAAGGGGCAAACCGTGGTTGGCTTTGGTTTTGCCGTGCCGTTGTTGCGCCCCTATCTGGCGGATGCGCGTCGGGTGACCGGATTGATGCCGGGGCCGCAAGGGGTGATGGCGTGGCCCGTGGGGCAGAAAAATGTGTCGGTGTTGTGCGAGGAAACCCTGTGGCCGCTGGAAACCGGATCGGTGGATAAGCTGCTGGTGATGCACGGGTTGGAAACCAGCGATCATCCGTTTGCCCTATTGCAGGAATGTTACCGCGTGCTGGGACCGGGCGGGCGCGCGCTGTTCATTGTGCCCAACCGTGTTGGCCTGTGGGCGCGCAGTGACCGCACGCCGTTTGGCTATGGGCGGCCTTATAGTCTGGGACAGCTAGAGGCGCTATTGAAAAGCCACGGGCTGATACCGGAGCGCCATGTGGGGGCACTGTATGCGCCACCATCACACAAACGGTTCTGGCTGCGCACGGCCGGGTTTTGGGAAAAGGCGGGGCGCAGATTACCGACCGTGGTGGCGGGCGGGGTGCTGATGGTCGAGGTCAGCAAGCAGATACCGGCCCCCAAAAGGCCGGGATTATCCGAAGCCGTCCGGCGTCCGCTGCGGATACTGGAGGGGATGAAAACGCCGGAAGCAAAGCCGATTTGAGGGGTGAAACGGGGGATATGAATTGCATATGATCGGCATATGAATTCGATATGACTCTTTTTCGAGTTGAAGTTGAAAGCCGATTGCCTCCTTACCCCGATAATTTGACCTGCCTATGGAAAGCCAAATGGGTTGTCTTTTGTTAACGGACGTTCAGAAAATAGAGCTAATGGCCGTTGTGCGGACGAAGAAGACATTGGCGGCCTCTACCCACATGGTCATTCGGTGGGATTAATGCTTTCCAAGCTCTTTCAATTGTGAAAAATAGATGCCATGAAATCAAATGAGAAAGATGCTTACGCATATCTAACCATAACGGCAGATACCCTACCATTAGATGACATAACTCGCTTTTTAGAGATGGCTCCCGATGGTTCTAGTTGGTCGTTGGGTGACGTGCGGAGAGTGCCAAACAAGTTGCGACCAAAGTACGAATTTTCGCGGTGGTCCTTAACCAGTGGGGTCCTGAAAGGTCAGCCTCTTGAAACACATTTTGTAGCCCTGTGTCAGTGGATGTCTCCGTTGTCCGGCAAACTCAGAAAGCTACCGGCAGAGATGCACGCGTGTATTTCGATCACCGGCTGGGTCGATGACTATGACAATCTCTTGTTCTTTAGCGCAGGTACCCTTCGTGAAATTGGAGCATTTGGGTTCCCTTTAGACTTTGATCTATATTCTGAGAATGGTTGACCGATTTGTTAACTAAGGGCTCATTCCTGCCATCCGACTCTTTAATCGGTTGACCGCCATTGAGCATTGAGCCGTTCAGCCCCTAAACGGCAAAAAGTTATGTGGCCATAAAGGCAAAGGGCGCACCAAAAAAGGCAATGCCGTGGCGCATTTTGCACTTACATCGCGCCCCTCGCCTCAAAAGATTCGCCCAATCCCCTCTTGAATCCCCCGTCCTCGCGCATATTTTTTCGCCACATTGTGACGCACGTCGGCTAAATCCC
>DAOUQO010000196.1 GCA_030625565.1 Aliiroseovarius sp.
GAATTCGACCATTTCACCGGCTTGGATGTTATCAAGCCCGTGGACGCGCGCAATGCCATCCCCAACACTTAGCACACGGCCAACTTCGGCCACTTCGGCCTCTTGGCCAAAGTTTTTAATCTGCTCTTTTAAGATTGCAGAGATTTCGGCTGCTTGGATTGCCATTACCCGACCTCTTTCATAGAATTCTGGAGTGCGTTCAGGCGCGAGCGGATCGAGCTATCGATCATTTTCGAGCCAACTTTAATAACAAGGCCACCGATGAGATCTTCATCGACGGCCATATTGATTTTCACATCTTTGCCAATGGACGCGGTTAGCGATTTGGCAAGTTTGTCTTGTTGCGCCTTGGTCATTGCCTTGGCGGCAGTCACTTGGGCCGTCACTTCGCCCTTTTCCTCAGCAACCATGGCGCGCAGGGCGCCGATCAGCTGGGGCAGCGCGAACAGGCGACGCTTGGTGGCCATAAGGCCCAGCGTGCCGGTCATTGACGGCGTGAGTTTCATTTGCTTGGAAATGGCTGCAACAGCCACGCCCTGTTCTGCACGGCTATAAACCGGCGAGGAAATCAGCGATTGGAAATCGGCGCTGACAGACAGGGCTGCGTCCAGCGCATCCACATCTTTTTCAAGCGCAGGCAATTTCTTTGCTTCCTTGGCCAATTCAAAAACGGCCGTGGCATAGCGCGCGGCTATCCCTGTAGAGATCGAGACTGGTTCTGACACGTCCACCCCTTCGATGTCGTTAGCCCCGTTTCCTGCGCTTTCGCAGGGGGGCGGCTACATTAATGCTACGCCAAAGCGTTTCATCAAAATCTGCTGCGGTTTAGCAGAGGTATTTCAAGCCCGCAACTGTCTTGGCTGGGTTAACGCAAACTTTAAAGTCATATATAGAAAGCTTTATCGCAGGTGCGACGTATTGCACCTATAATAAAGCGGGAAAAACAAGCGTTCCTAGAAAAGAATCGTAAGCCCTGACCCGTGTCCGTCTTGCTTGTTTGGCAATAACGACGGCACCCGCCCAAGATGTTTCTTTAACCCATGACTTTTCCGGTGGTTGTATTTTTCCGCTGGCCTTGAAAAATTATCCACCTCAGGTAGTCTTGGAGGCACCAAGCGCTTCGCGGTATTTGCTGAATCACAGCAATGCACAATGGAAAGCGCGGTAAATAAACAGGTGCCGAGAAGGGCATAATATTGCCCCCTCGCACGCCTGCATCCTGGGAGGGGTAATAATGAAAATTTTGAAAACTATCGCAACATTTGTGACTGGTGGTGCTGTACTGCTTGGGTCGGGGATGATGGCACACGCCGAATCCGGACAGGGCGATTATCGCTTCAGCAGCGGGTCACCGGATTTCGTGCATGGATTGCCGACAAACCCGGAAGAAGCGTGGCTTTTAGCCGCCGGAGGCCGGATTTATGACAATTGGTGGGAAGCACTGGATGTGGCCGAACCAAACGGCACGCATCCCAGCTATCCTGAAGCAGGCCAAAAAAGCGGCGAAGGAACTTGGCGCTGCAAAGCATGCCATGGCTGGGATTACGCCGGCAAAGATGGCGTTTATGCCCAAGGCAGCAATTACACCGGCATTATGGGCATTCGAGGCGCGCAAGGCCGGTCAGTCGAACAGATTGCCGCAATCTTGCGCGATGACACCCACCTTTATTCATCAGACATGATAAATGATGAACAGCTGGGGCGTATTTCAGCGTTTGTTAGTCGCGGCCAAATCGATATGTCACTTTATATCGATATTGAAACACGTCAGGTCACAGCCGGTGATATCAACGTCGGGCGCGGTGTATTCCAGACAGTTTGCGCCGCCTGCCACGGGTTCGATGGCAGATTGCTTGATTGGGGTTCTGGCGACGAAAGCAACTTCATCGGTACAGAAGCATCAGAATTGGCAGACGAAGTGCTGCACAAACTTCTAAGCTCACATCCGGGTGCCGCAATGGTCAATCTGCGCGCCTTCCCGCTTGAATATGCAATTGACGTGCTTTCCTATGCAGCGACCCTGCCAACGGAATAGGGCCTTATTTCAAAAAACAAAGCCGCGCCTTGGATATGGGGCGCGGCTGCAATCGTGACTTGTTACCGGTTTCAAACGGTACAAACATTCCCCATCAAACATGGGGGCAATGTGATCTGTCTTACAAAGGTAAATGGTGCCCAGGGGCGGATTTGAACCACCGACACGAGGATTTTCAATCCACTGCTCTACCCCTGAGCTACCCGGGCACGGGAAGGTGAAACATCACCTTGGGTCGCGGTGTTCTAGACGTGGGCTGTGGCCATGTCCAGAGGGAAATTTGCGAAAGTTTAATGCGGGCGATCAGGGGTGGCCTTCAGGGCTTCGGCGGCCTCTTCAATGTCTTCGGGCGCATTTGAGGGAATCGTATAAGACGCATTCAGCCAGCGCCCCAAATCCACGTCAGCACAGCGGCGCGAACAAAACGGGCGATAGGCCGGATCAGATTTTTTATCACAGACAGGGCAGCTCACAACGCCAAATCCACCGGCAGGGGTTGGCGTTCGCGTTTGCGCTGTAATTCAAAATGGCCCAGCGGGGTCCAGCCAACCAGCGCGGTTTCAATGCTGTCTTTGCGAAAAGCGGCGCGCAGCACCTGTTCAACCTGACGGCGGTCTTTTTTCGGGAATGGCGCGAAATCGATCACGATCTGGCCGCCCAACCCGCGACACCGCAGATGGCGCGGTAAATCGCGCGACAAAGCGATATTTGCCTTTAGTCCGGCGGCAGGGCTGGTATCGCCCCCAGTATTCACATCCACCGCAACCAAGGCGCGGGTTTGTTCAATAAACGCCGATGCCCCACCGGCAAAGGTGCAGTCTATGGTCGAAATTTCTTCGATCATCGTGTCGATTTCGTAATCGGCAAACGCGCCTTCGTGATCGGCCAGCGTGTCGGGCATGGGCCAGTCGCGCCAGCCCAGCAGGTGGGCGTCAGGGCCATCCAGCAACAGCGCCGGCACTTTGCCGGTCGCATCTTCGGCAATGGCGTTGGCCAGATCACGCATGGCAGCGATATCTTCGGCCACATCGTCCAGATCGGCCTTTTCGGCAGAGGAACGGATGATCAGGCCAGCCGCGTCGCCCTCCATGGCCTCATGGGCGACCTCAAGCAGCTGCACGCGGGTTTCATCATCGCGGATTTGGCGCGAAACATTAATGCCCGGCGCACCGGGGGTAACAATCGCATAGCGGCTTTTGAACAAAACGCGGGCGGTAACAGGCACGGCTTTACCATCTTCAGCGCGGCCCGTGACCTGCACCAACATGGCGTGACCCGGGGCCAGCCCCTTGCCTTTGCGCAAATACGCAGTTTCGCCATGTGGCAGGCGCAACATCATGCCACCCTGCCCCTTCAAGGGCCGGTCGCAAATGGCGCGAAAAATAGTGCCGGGCGCAGGTGTGCTTGCCGCGTTTTTTCCGGGATCCATCAGCAGATCTTCTAGCAGGCCATCAATGACCAAAGCCGCAGCCTTGCGTCCGTTAATCTGGCCTAATGCAACAATGCTGCCCTTCATGGTGATCCTCCGTAAACCGGATATCCGGCCGCCTGTAAAAGCTGTGCTGTTTCTGAAACCGGCAACCCCATAACGGCGCTATAGCTGCCTTGGATCCACGGAATAAATGCGCCCGCTGGCCCTTGGATGGCATAGCCACCCGCCTTGCCGCGCCAGTCGCCTGTGGCCAGATAGCTGTTTACCTCAATATCCGACAGACGTTTCATTTTGACCTGCGTGGTCACATCACGCGTCCATGTCTGGTGCGCATTTCGCACCACGACGGATGTAATAACCCGATGCCTGCGCCCTGACAGCGCGTATAAAAATGCCGCCGCTTCGCCTGCATCGCGCGGCTTGCCCATGATCCGGCGGCCCAGCGCCACGGTGGTATCGGCGCATAACACAATTTCGTCGCCACCAACGCACATCGCAGCGGCCTTGCCTGCGGCAATCCGGCGACAGTAATTTAGCGGCAATTCGCCCTTATGCGGGGTTTCATCGATGTCAGGTGCACGCACCTCATCGATGCTCAGCCCAAGCTG
>DAOUQO010000234.1 GCA_030625565.1 Aliiroseovarius sp.
GAGGGCAGATAGGCGGTGTGGCTGCCATCCTCGTCGCCGCTGCGCCGCCTGATCCATTCGCCCGCGCCAATCAGCGCCGCGCCCAGCGTCAGCGCCCCCATGACCCGCCAAAACGGCGTCAGATACCCGTTTTCGATCCCGTATTGCACAAAGAACACGCCCGCCAGCGCCAGCGATACAGCCGCGATGGCATAGAACCAGTTTTCCTTTAGCCACACCATCAAGGCATCCACTTTTTCCTTATGGAAAACAAAGGCCTTGGGCTGGGCGTCTTTGATCACCGGGTGGAGGGGGGCCACAGGCCGCTCTGGCACATCTTTTTTTGCCTTTTCCCACGGGCCGGTTTCGGGTTCCACATCCTTTGTGGCAATCGCATCCTTGTCCGTAGATTTTTTGGCCACGGGGGCTGTTGGCTGACTGGCCCCGATCTCAAGCCGTGCAATCCGGCGCTGCAACGCCTCCAGTTTATTTTTTTGGCTGAAGTGCATGATGAACAAAGCAATAATGCTGACCGGAACCGCCAATGCGATTAGCGCTATAAAAACCAGTTCATCCAAAACAATTTCCTCCAAAACAAAACCTGCAGCAGCCTACCCGCGCCCAAACACCCCCGTCAATGCGCGTTTGATTGGGCTAATGATCTATTGCTCACCCTCGGCCATTTCGTTCCAACTATCAATTATCGGCTTCAAATAATGATCGATTTTTTCCTGCGTTCTGAATTTCAAGAAAGGTGACAAATCGGGAAGGCGGCTGGCCAATTCCTTATGAATACTGCGAAACCAGTCGTGCTCCGAAACCAATTCCAGTCTATACATATCATAACGCTCTTTTAACGTTTCAAATACATGTTCTTGCGCTTCAATTTCCAACACCAACAACTTATCCACGAATGCCCCCACATCCATTTTCACCAACACTGGCTGCACCAGATAATGGGTCTCCTTGGAGCCTGACTGGGATAAAAGCACTTTGAAGTTCTCAACATCTGCGTCCATTTCCCTCAACAGATCCCTGCAAATTTGTGGGAATTTTTCTTCAAACAGGCGTTTTTGGGTTTCCTGCATATATTTATATAATCGTTGAAAATTCTTGGCTCTGTTATCCTGTCCGCGTGGGAAGCCCAGACTTAAATAACCAGTATCACTATACCCATACCCTTCACGCCAGTCTATTGCGGGGTCAAACGCCGGTAAGTTCCCCGCCGCTGCCAGATCGTCAATATATGTGAGGCACTCCTTTTCGACTTCCTTCATTGTTATCACCAAAAATCGCATCTCGGGTAACTGCAAGCGATTGCTGAAAACATGCAACATCACCCCAGGATCGTGATAATCACGCGCCGCAAACTTTACCTCCATCGCCTTAACCGACGCCGCGACATCCTCCTCCTCCCGATGCCGCGCCCACCAAACCGTTTGCCATTCGGCTTCGTCTGCCGTCAGTGCAAAGAACCGGGTTTGCATTAAGGCCCCATTGATTTCACCCGGTGCCACCCAACCATCACAGATCAAGGAGATCGCTAAATCTGTAGAAACAACACTGTTATATCGCCCATACTGGATACCTTCTCCCGAATATTTCCGCGCAACGTCTATCAATTTCCCCTGTTTGGGGTGCTTCTTCACGTCAAAGATAACCGCACCACGCCACCTCATATCGGCCCGCTCCAGCCCACCGGATTTATACTCGACCGACAATGCCAGAAAAACTGCCAGTAGCTCTTGCATCCCCTCCGCGCGCTCTTTCTGTTCCGGTTTTAAAACTTTGAACAGCCGTTCAAAGTCCCACAAACATTGCCCCAAAACCCGCAGGTTGTTGGTGGCGGATTGCTCGAACACTCGCTTCACAATCTCTTGCTGGTCCGTCAGGCATTCCTTTGCTCCGTCATCTTCCAACGCCCCAATCATCGCCGCCAGCGCAGCGTCAACATCCGCCCGCACTGTCAACGTATGGCCGATCAGCTTTTCCTTGGTATCTCGCTTTTCATCCTTCCAAAGCTCATCTTCATTGGCCAACAGGATCAGGTTCTTTCCTTCATGCTCGACAAAACTGTTGAGGTAACCAAACAGTTCATTGATGCCCATGTCGGTGCGCTCAAGATCATCGAAGATCAGGGTTTGTGGGGCTTTGCCGCCTAATATTTCAAGCACATTGACGTCTCTTAAAGTTAATCCGGTTTTTCTCACCACATTACGACCTAACTTCCCCGCCAATTTACCCAATGCTGTATTCCCATACGGTGCAATGGCCTGCAAAATCGCCAAATCAATATCGTCGCGGCTATTCACCCCGAACAGACTGACATAGAGCGGCTTTGCATTCTTTCCCTGACTTTCAATCAGCTCCTTAATCAAATGGGTTTTTCCCGCCCCCCAAGGGGCCGAAACCAACACCGCAAATCCGGGATCACGACGTGTGATGTAATCCGCCAGATAAGTTTCCACATGTTCATTAGGATTTTCCATAAAACACCCCCGTCAATGCGCGTTTGACCAGTCCGGTTACGGATGGCCGCTTGGCCTGTATGAACGGCAGCGGGCGGCAGACCTCGATTGCGGCCACCCCGACCCGTGCGGTCAAAGCGCCGTTGATCACCCCTTCGCCGAACCGGCGCGAGATTTTGGCTACGACACCACCGCCAACGACCGAACCAATCAAATCGTCGCCCACCGCAACCGCGCCTGTGGTCACCAGATGGGCAAGGACCGCGCGGGTCAGTCGCCAGTTGCCCAATGTGCCGGATCGCCCGCCGTAAACCTCGGCAATGCGCCGGATCATTCGCAAATTCGCCATCAGCGCCACCGCCACATCCGCCAATGCCAGCGGCACGATTGCGGTAACGGTGGCGACTTGCCGCGCGGCGGCCTCGATTTCCTTCACGGCTTGGGCGTCCAGCGGGGCGATGATCTGGGTTTCGGCCAGCGCCAGCAACCCGTCGGCGTCAAACATATCGCAGCACCGCTCGGCGAAATTGGCGCGGCCCCATTCGGTGTCGGGGCGTGCCTGATACAATGTCATCAGGCGCTGCGTCACGTCCTGCGCTGCCGACAAATCCCCTGATGCCAGCGCCACGTTTGCTGCCCGATGCAC
>DAOUQO010000079.1 GCA_030625565.1 Aliiroseovarius sp.
CAACAATAATAAACTGATCGCTGCAGGTGAAATCACCACACCTTCGGGGGCAACTGCGGTCAAAATCCCGTCGTCTTTTGATGATATTTCAGATATTTACAACCTGCCCGTCAAGGTAAATGGCGATAGCGTCGTGACCCTTGGTGACCTTGCCACGATCCGCCTGACCTTTCAGGACCGCACCGGTGTTGCCCGCTTTAACGGCGAAACAACGCTGGCCTTGCAGGTGTCAAAGCGCAAGGGCTTCAACCTGATTGATACCGCCGCCCTGATCCGCGCCGCGGTCGAGGCCGAGCGCCTATCATGGCCCCCCGAACTGCGCGCAGCAGTGCGCGTCGATACATCCAACGACCAATCCTTTGTTGTCGGCAGTATGGTCAGCCAGCTTGAAGGCTCGGTCATTACCGCGATTGCGCTGGTGATGATTGTGGTGCTTGCATCCCTTGGTCTGCGTTCGGCGTTGTTGGTTGGCTTTGCCATTCCAACGTCCTTCATGCTGACATTTGCGCTGTTTGCCGCCCTTGATGTAACCATTTCAAATATCGTGATGTTCGGGCTGATCCTTGCGGTCGGAATGCTGGTGGACGGGGCCATTGTGGTGGTGGAATACGCCGATAAACGCATTTCAGAAGGCGTCGGGCCGATGGAGGCCTATGTCAAAGCCGCCCAACGCATGTTCTGGCCCATCGTCAGTTCAACCGGTACAACCCTGTGTGCATTCCTGCCCATGCTGTTTTGGCCCGGAATTCCCGGTGAATTCATGGGGATGCTGCCAAAAACCATGATCTATGTGCTGACCGCCAGCCTGCTGGTTGCGTTGATTTATCTGCCGGTTATGGGCGGTGTTTCTGGCCGGATTTCACGCATTTTTGAACGCGTATCCGACGCTTTACGCCCCCTGCCATGGGCCGTTCGCGCCGCATTGGTGCCGCCTGCGGGCTATCTGATGTTCATGTCCGGCATGCAACTTTTGAACCCGCAATACCTGTTTCAACTGATTGGCGCGCAAAACCCGCTTAGCGGCGCGATGGCTGTCCTTCCGGGGCTAGCCTTTTTTGCGATTGCGACGATCCTGTTTTCTGTGACCATGGGGGCTGCACGCATACAAATACGCCGTAAAAAGGTGAAATCAGGCTATAAACGGTCCTTTGTTGGCTGGGTTATCCACCTGATTTCAGGCAACCCGATCATGCCGGTTCTGGCCATTGCCAGCGTGCTGGGCTTTGTTGGCTATGTGTTTGTGTATTTTGGCGAAAACAACAACGGCACCGAATTTTTCACCGAAACCGAACCGGAACAGGCGATTATTTATGTGCGCGCCCGTGGCAACCTTTCGCTTGAAGAAAAAGATGCGATGGTTGCCCAGGTCGAAGCGGTGGCGCTGGAGACTCCGGGTATTGGAACCACGTTTGCCTTTGCCGGTGCGGGCGGGCTGAACCAGAACACCGGCGGCGCATCGGGGCCGCGCGATACAATCGGGCAGGTCCAGATTGAAATGGTTGCCTGGGCGGATCGCCCGCGTGTGCGCGAACGCATTAAGCTGCTTGGCTTTATCCCGTTTACCAACACCATTATTGACCCCGCCTATGACGGGGATCGGGTTATGGAGGTACTGGAAGAACGCCTTGCGCACCTGCCCGGTGTGCGATTCGAGGTGCTGAATTTGGCGCGGGGTCCGGCCTCGGCCAAACCTGTGCATCTGCGCCTGAAGGGACAAAGCTGGGATGATTTGCTTGCCGCAACCGCCATTGCCGCCGCACATTTTGAGGTAACCGAAGGCCTGACCGGCACCGAAGATACCCGCCCCCTGCCCGGCATTGATTGGGAGCTGCAGGTCGATGTCGAAAAAGCAGGGCGTTACGGCACAGATGTCGCCACGGTTGGCGGCATGGTGCAGCTGATCACCACTGGTATTTTGCTTGATAAGATGCGGGTTGATACTTCGGATGAAGAAATCGAAATCCGTGTGCGCCTGCCCGAAGATGACAGGGTTTTGTCAACGCTTGATACCCTGAAACTGCGCACCCAATCGGGGCTTGTGCCACTTTCAAATTTTGTCACCCGCAAACCGGTGCCAACACTGGCCCAGATTGATCGGGTCGACCAGCTTCGGTATTTTGATATAAAGGCCGGTGTCGGGGCTGACCTTGTGCGTTTGGACAACATGCAAACCGGTGTAAGTCAGGTGCTAACCAGCGCCGAGGCCGATGAAATCATGCAAGGCAACGGGGCCTCTGAATATACCCGCACGCCAGTCACGCCAACGGAACGTATTGAAATAATTGATGAATGGCTTGCAACCAATCCTTTCCCAGATGGCATCCAATATGAATGGACCGGCGATGGCGAAGAACAGGCCGAAAGCATGGCGTTCCTTGGCAAGGCCTTTATTGGCGCGCTTTTCTTGATGTTTATTATCCTGCTGGCGCAGTTTGACTCGGTCTATAATTCGGTGCTGGTGCTGTTGGCAGTGGTGCTGTCAACCACGGGCGTTTTGGTCGGCATGCTGGTTATGGACCAAGCATTTTCGATCATCATTACCGGCACAGGCGTTGTGGCACTGGCGGGAATTGTGGTGAATAACAACATTGTCTTGATTGATACCTATCAGGATTATTCGCGCTATATGCCCCAGATCGAGGCCATCACCCGCACCGTCGAAGCCCGCATTCGCCCCGTTTTACTAACCACAATCACCACCATGGCAGGCCTTGCGCCAATGATGTTCGGGCTATCGCTGGATTTCTTCAATGGCGGCTATTCCATTGATGCCCCCACCGCGCTGTGGTGGAAACAGCTGGCAACGGCGGTGGTGTTTGGCCTTGGTATTGCAACGGTTCTGACCCTGGTTTTCACGCCTTCAATGCTGGCGCTGCGCATCTGGGTTTCCAAAGGGGCCTATACCAGCCTGCGGGGCCTAACAGCGCTTTCAACAGGGCTTAAGGGCCAAACCGCGCGCGATATATCACTGGGGCGCGCCGCACGACGCCAGAAAGTATCGGAAATTGTCTGGGACTTCCCCGAAGCAGACCAAGACAACGAAGACAATCAGGAAGTCGGTCTTTTGGCTGACGAAGGCGAAGCTGCACCAGCCCTTGAAGACATTCAAAAGGTTATATCGGCAACCACCATGGCTGCCGATACGGATGCGCCTTCGGATACGGCTGAAACGCCACAAGGTCAGGAAGAACCAGCGCCACAACCATCCCCACCGATAAAGGCGGCTGAATAGCCGGCCAAATCAAACGGCACGCGGCAAAAGCCCGCGGCTTTTGACAAGACATCAAGCGCGCCGAAGGCGCACCTTTATAGTGCTAGGCGACAGATTCTGCCTCGGCTGCCTGACGTGTCCACATGGAATGATACCGCCCGCCCATGGCCAGAAGTTCGTCATGGCGGCCACGTTCTGTGATCTGTCCATCCTCTAGCACAATGATTTCATCGGCGTCGGCAATTGTTGATAAGCGGTGCGCAATCGTAATCACCGTGCGCCCCCGCCCCATGGCGTGCAGGCTTTCTTGAATGTCGCGTTCGGTTTCGCTGTCCAGCGCGCTGGTGGCTTCGTCCAGCAGCAAGATCGGCGGATTTTTCAGCAAGGTGCGCGCAATGCCCACGCGTTGCTTTTCCCCGCCCGACAGTTTCAATCCACGTTCGCCCACAGTGGTGTCATAGCCGTCAGGCAGGCTCATCACAAAATCATGGATCTTTGCTGCACGGGCTGCGGCATATACTTCTTCGCGCGTCGCATCGGCGCGGCCATAAGCAACATTGTAATAAATCGTATCATTGAACAGCACCGTATCTTGCGGCACCACCCCAATAGCATTGTGCAGGCTTTCTTGCGTCACGTCGCGCAAATCTTGCCCGTCAATTTTCAAACCGCCGCCGCTGACGTCATAGAACCGGAACAAAAGCCGCCCGATGGTGGATTTCCCTGACCCTGACGGGCCGACAATTGCCAGTGATTTTCCGGCCTGAACCGTAAGCGAAACGCCCTTTAGAATGGGCCGTTTGGCATCATAGCCAAAAAACACATTATCCAGCGCCACTTCGCCGCCAGTCACATTGATTTCTGGTGCATCGGGTTTGTCTTGAACTTCGGCGGGCTGTTCCAGCAGGTTAAACATTTCGCCCATATCAACCAGCGCCTGACGGATTTCGCGGTAAACCGATCCAAGGAAATTCAGCGGCAACATTATCTGTATCATATAGGCGTTAACCATAACGAAATCGCCAACCGTCAACGCCCCGTCCTGAACACCGATTGCGGCCATAACCATAACAACAACCAGACCTGTGGTAATAATTACCGCTTGGCCAAAGTTAAGAAAAGCCAATGAATACGCAGTCTTAAGTGCTGCAGTTTCATATCCGGCCATGGCAATGTCATAGCGTGCAGCCTCGCGTTTTTCGGCGCCGAAATACTTAACGGTCTCATAATTCAGCAGGCTGTCGATAGCTTTCTGATTGGCATCGGTGTCTTGATCATTCATCTGCTTGCGGATTTTCACCCGCCATTCGGTGATCTTGAAGGTGAACCAGACATACAGCGCAATCGCCACGACAACCGATGTAAGATACCAGACATCAAAGACGAAAAACAGCACTGCCGCGACCATCAGCAGCTCAAGTATAAGCGGGCCGATCGAAAACAGCATGAAACGCAGCAGGAATTCGACACCTTTGACACCACGTTCAACAATCCGGCTAAGTCCACCGGTTTTGCGTGTGATGTGATAACGCATGGAAAGGCGGTGAATAGGCACGAAAGTTTCCAGTGCCAACTGGCGCAAAGCGCGCTGACCAACACGGGCAAAGATCGCATCGCGCAGCTGTTGAAAACCATTGGCCAGCAGGCGCACAACGCCATAAGCCACCGTCAGCCCAACCGCGCCAAGCCCCAGCATCCATGCCGCATCGGTGCCGTCCCCCGAAAGCGCGTCAACCGCCGCCTTGAACAAAAACGGCGTGCCAACAGCAATCAGTTTCGCCATTAACAGCACCAACATGGCCATAACCACCCTGAATTTTATCCAAGGGTGTTGCGCGGGCCATAGATACGGGGCCACACGTTTTATAGTGTGCCAGCCATTTGTCGGCGCTTTGCTTGTTGTGATTGTTGTTCGCACTATCTTGTCCTTACTTAGACCTACCGCTTGCCCAGATAGGGCCGTTACGTTATGTAGGGTCAATTCAACACTTCATGAGTATTTGAAATATGGATGAACCACAAGCCCTGAACGCCCTTTCGGCCATGGCAAATGATACACGGCTGCAAATTGTCCGCCTGCTGGTTCCGCTTGGCACCGAAGGGCTGGCAGCTGGTAAAATTGCCTGCAAAATAGGCATATCAGCCTCGGGGCTTTCATTTCACCTGTCGGCCCTTGAACAGGCGGGTCTGGTCACGTCAACCAAATCCGCCCGACAGGTCATATATCAGGCCGACCACGCGCGTTTAGGCGCAGTGATCGGTTATTTACTGAACGATTGCTGCGGAGCGCATCCTGAAATTTGCGACTGCACACAAGTTAGCGCTGCACCCTAGAATGTGGCGTTAACCCCGCCGCCATCCAGCAAAATATTCTGCCCGATGATGAAGCCTGCATGTTGCGAACACAAGAAAGCACAAGCTGCGCCGAATTCTTCAGATGTGCCATAACGGCCGGCCGGAATGGTTGCTGCGCGCTCGGCGCGGGCCTCTTCCATTGTGATGCCTTTGGCTTGAACCACACCGTTATCCAACGCGGTTGCGCGATCCGTGGCATGAATGCCCGGCAGCAGGTTGTTGATGGTCACCCCAGCCCCTGCAACCTGACGCGAGGTTCCGGCAACAAATCCGGTTAGCCCTGTACGAGCCGTATTAGACAGGCCCAAAACCCCAATCGGGGCCTTTACCGATTGCGAGGTAATGTTAACCACCCGTCCCCAACCGCGCGCCATCATTCCAGGCACAAGCGCCTGTATCAGGGCAATCGGGGTCAGCATATTGGCGTCAATTGCATCGATAAAATCATCGCGCCCCCAATCTGTCCACATGCCCGGAGGCGGGCCACCTGCATTATTGACCAAAATATCGACAGAACCATCACATGCGGCAAGCACTTGTTCGCGCCCTTGGGCTGTGGTGATGTCAGCGGCAACGGGCGTGACTTTTACACCAAAACGGCTGCGCAAAACATCCGCGGCCTCGTTCAAAGGCCCTTCAGAGCGAGCATTGATAACCAGATTAACGCCTTCTTCGGCCAAAGCCGCCGCGCAGCCATATCCCAAACCTTTTGAGGATGCACAAACCAGTGCGGTTTTACCTTTTATACCAAAATCCATGTTCCACCTTTTCCATAGCAATTTAAGTCTTGGGCACGGCTTAAGATGAAAGTCACGTGAAGCACAAGGTCAGGCCTGACAATGCGGCCTGACAATGCAGGCTGGCTGTGATTCGGAATATCGGGATAATTTTCGAAATGCGGAAATTGACTGCATTCCATTCAACAATAAGCAAATAAGCCCAACACCACTTACAATTTAGAGACAATCACTCCGCTGCACCAAAGCAATTTGGGGGATTTCAGCAGGGTTTTGTTGACCACAACGGGGCGCATGGGCTAATTTGGGGTTCTGGTGGTGGGGTACGTGTTTGAGATTGTAATGCGCTGTGTAAATACGGCGGATGGCAAATTGCGTAGCCATAATGCAATTATTAAGTGAGCCAGTAATGTCCAGACCAGACCAAACAGCACCTTTACCCATTCACACTTTGCCGGTTTATTGTGCCGATATGTTTTGTGTGAGCCACGGGGTTAACCAAGGCGACCCCATTGGGGCCGCGCAGGATCTGGTGCACGAAGATATTTACGAACTGAACCAAGCTGGCGTGCAAAAACATATATCCATGACAATAGATGAAGATACCGGCGCTTTGGCAATCGGGGAAAATTCCGAACTTGGCCAGACGGGGGCCCCGCTTTATCTGGATTGTCTGGTGACCCTTATGGGCCCACACGCCACCACCGAAGAAGCGCTGGTATTGGTTGAAACCGATAGCGCCACGGGAATGGTCGCGCAGGTCTATCTGCACACCCTAACGCCAATTATGCCCAAAACCGGATATACATTGGTGACAGTTGATCAGGCCGGAGCACGCGCCAAGCTGGCAGAAAGTGCCTGTGTTTCATTTACCCACGACACCAATATCACCATGGCCGATGGGCGTCAGGTTCCGGTTCAGGCATTACGTGTTGGCGACCGGGTTCTGACCAAAGATAGCGGGCCACAAAAAGTGCGCTGGATTGGCCAGCAGACTGTGCGGGCCTCGGGGGCGTTTGCGCCGATTGTGATTGCAGCGGGGGCGCTGAATAACGTTAACCAACTGACTGTCAGCCCAAATCACCGCCTGTTTATTTATCAGCGCGTTGACACAATAGGTGCGGGACAAAAGGAAATTTTGGTTAAAGCCTGCAATCTTGTCAATGGCACCAGTGTTGTCAGCGCCGAGGGTGGATTTGTGGAATATTTCCAGCTGTTATTTGACAAACACGAAATCATTTTTGCCGAAGGCATCGCCGCCGAAAGCCTGTTTATTGATACAAAAACCCGCCCTGTTGTGCCTGCAAAAGTGCAAGAAAGTCTGAAATTGAATGCCCGCCCAGTGCAATCTGGCCGCGAGCTGGGCCCGCGCGATCTGGCGTCACAGGATGCGGTTGATATTTTGCGGCGTGCCTCGGCGCTCTGAGTTTTTTCAAAAGGGGCGCAAGGGAGCCTCACTTTGTTCGGCTTGCCGCTTTGCGGCGATTTAAGGCCTTCGGCGAGGATACTTTCGGAAAGTCAAAAGCGCGAGTTGCAGGACGCCGCTGGTGCAGCTATATCCGGCCCATGTCAGATATTTCCCCACCCCGCCCGGCCTTGCCGCCTGAAATTTCCAGGCGCCGCACCTTTGCCATTATCAGCCACCCGGATGCGGGCAAGACCACCTTGACTGAAAAGTTCTTGTTGTATGGTGGCGCCATTCAGATGGCCGGACAAGTGCGCGCCAAGGGCGAGGCACGGCGCACGCGGTCGGATTTCATGAAGATGGAGCAAGATCGCGGCATTTCGGTTTCCGCCAGTGCTATGTCATTTGATTATGGCCCTTATCGTTATAATCTTGTTGATACGCCCGGCCACTCGGATTTTTCGGAAGACACCTATCGCACGCTCACGGCAGTTGATGCTGCAGTGATGGTAATTGATGGCGCAAAAGGCGTAGAAAGCCAGACCAAAAAATTGTTTGAGGTTTGCCGGATGCGCGATTTGCCAATCCTAACATTTTGTAACAAAATGGACCGTGAAAGCCGCGATATTTTTGAAATTATCGATGAAATTCAAGAACTTTTGTCAATTCATGTATCCCCTGCCAGTTGGCCAATCGGGGTTGGTCGTGAGTTTTTGGGATGTTATGACCTGTTAAATGACAGGTTGGAACTGATGGATCGCGCCGATCGAAACAAGGTTGGCGAAACCATTGCCATCGAAGGTCTGGATGACCCGAAACTTGATGAACACATCCCTGCGGATCTTGCCGAAAAGCTGCGCGAAGATGTTGAAATGGCGCGCGCGCTGCTTCCTGAACTTGACGCAAAACAGGTACACGAAGGCCACATGACGCCGATCTGGTTTGGATCCGCGATCAATTCCTTTGGCGTGCGCGAATTAATGGATGGCATCGCCAATTACGGGCCTGAGCCCCAACCGCAAGCAGCCCAGCCGCGCGATATTTTTCCGGAAGAAAAAAAGGTGACGGGTTTTGTTTTCAAGGTTCAGGCCAATATGGACCCAAAACACCGCGACCGCGTGGCGTTTTTGCGCCTTGCCTCGGGGCATTTCAAGCGCGGCATGAAACTGACCCATGTGCGCATGAAAAAACCCATGGCAATTTCAAATCCGGTGCTGTTTTTGGCCTCGGACCGGGAATTGGCTGAAGAAGCCTGGGCGGGCGATATTATCGGCATTCCCAACCACGGCCAATTACGCATTGGCGACACCCTGACCGAAGGCGAAGCGCTGCGCGTCACGGGCATTCCGTCATTTGCCCCCGAACTTTTGCAAACGGTGCGCGCGGGCGACCCTTTGAAAGGCAAGCACCTTGAAAAGGCCCTGATGCAATTCGCCGAAGAAGGGGCCGCCAAGGTTTTTCGCCCTAATATTGGTTCGGGCTTTATTGTCGGGGTTGTCGGGGCCTTGCAATTCGAAGTTCTGGCCAGCCGGATCGAGCTGGAATACGGTCTTCCTGTAAGGTTTGAACAATCTCAATTCACCTCGGCGCGCTGGGTAAGCGGGGCCGAGGACAAGGTGGATGCCTTTGTGAACGTTAACAAACAACACATCGCCCGTGACCATGATGGTGACATTGTTTTTCTGACACGTCTGCAGTGGGATATTGATCGGGTTGAACGCGACTTTCCCGACCTGACCCTGACGGCAACCAAGGAAATGATGACGTAAGGAACAACAAAGACCGGCCTGCAAAATCCTGCAAAATCAATCAAAGGGCTGCCTGTTTTTAATGTTTCCCCCTTAGGTGGGCCAAAACTGTTGCAATTGGCGCAACAAAACCTGCTAAACCGCCATTTTGTTTCCAGTTCGCCATGCCAGATTGACCCCGGCGCTGGTTTTCTTTAGGCACAAGGCGTGCATCATTGGTCCCCACAGGGGGGCCGGCCATCCGGGCTGATGCACCACAATTTATGCGGGCCTGAAGCGTCCGTAAGACAACGGACATACATGACCAAATTCACTGATCTGAAGCTCAGCCCGAAAGTTTTAAAAGCCATCGAGGACGCGGGCTATGAAAGCCCAACACCGATCCAGGAAGGCGCCATTCCGCCAGCCTTGGAAGGGCGCGATGTTTTGGGCATTGCCCAAACCGGCACTGGTAAAACCGCGGGTTTTACCCTGCCCATGATTACCATGCTGGCACGCGGCCGCGCGCGCGCACGGATGCCGCGCAGTCTGGTTTTATGCCCGACGCGTGAATTGGCAGCGCAGGTTGCGGAAAACTTTGATTCTTATGCCAAATACGTAAAATTAACCAAAGCACTGCTGATTGGCGGGGTTTCTTTTGGCGAACAAACCCGCCTGATTGACCGTGGTGTGGATGTGCTAATCGCGACACCGGGCCGCCTGCTGGATCACTTTGAGCGCGGTCGCCTGTTGCTGACCGGCGTGCAAATCATGGTGGTGGATGAAGCCGACCGGATGCTGGATATGGGGTTCATTCCCGATATCGAAAAGATCTTTTCGTTAACGCCATTCACCCGCCAAACCTTGTTTTTCTCGGCCACTATGGCGCCGGAAATTGAACGCATTA
>DAOUQO010000298.1 GCA_030625565.1 Aliiroseovarius sp.
AAAGTTCCGCCCCGGCCATGCTGATATTTCCTATTGGCAAAAATACGGCATCCGGGACCCTCGGGGCGGTGGGCGTTCGTCCGCGCGCGAAACTGCGTCACGTGTTGCCGCTGGCGGTGTTGCGCGGGAAGTTCTGAAAACGCTGGCGCCAAATCTGAAAATCACCGGCTATATGGTGCAAATGGGGCCACATAAAATCGACCGCTCGGCCTTTGATCTGGCCCAAATTGAACGCAATCCATTTTGGGTTCCCGATGCTCAAGCCGCCCTTGACTGGGCCACCTATCTTGACGGCCTTCGCAAGGCGGGAAGTTCGGTTGGCGCGGTATGTGAGGTGGTCATTTCTGGCGCACCTGCTGGGCTTGGCGCGCCGATTTATGCCAAGTTAGACACTGATTTAGCCGCTGCAATGATGTCTATCAATGCGGTAAAGGGTGTCGAAATTGGCGAAGGCATGGAGGCTGCCACCTTGACCGGAGAAGAAAATGCGGACGAGATTTCGATGGGCCCAGACGGTCCTGTTTACAGCTCAAACCATGCTGGTGGCATTCTGGGCGGTATTTCAACCGGTCAGGATATTGTTGTGCGTTTCGCGGTGAAGCCGACCAGTTCAATTTTAACCACGCGCAAAACAATTACCAAATCTGGCACCGAGACTGCGATAATAACCAAGGGCCGCCATGATCCATGTGTTGGCATTCGGGCCGTTCCTGTGGGCGAAGCAATGGCTGCTTGCGTGATCCTTGATCATCTGTTGCTGCACCGGGGGCAGGTGGGCAATGGCCCGCGTGGTGAAATTGGCTGAACACAGACAACGTTATTATTTGAAATTAACAATAGGTATTTTCCATGACTGACTTTTCTATTTCGACCTCAATAAGCCTTATGCGCCAAACCGCACCGTTTGTGGTGTTTCGCGTCATAGTATATTTCGCAATTGCCGTGGCCTATATCGTTGCAACTGGCGTAGGCGCTGGCGTTGGTTGGGGAATTGGCGCATTTGGCGATGATGATTTCCAAGCGGGTGCGGCCATGTGGGGCGGTGGCATTGGCTTTAGCGTTACCGGCGCGGTTCTGTATTTCCTGCGTGAATATACGCTTTATATGGTCAAAGCC
>DAOUQO010000147.1 GCA_030625565.1 Aliiroseovarius sp.
TAATTCACTAGCGTTCTTTGACATAGGGTTGGCCGCCTGCGCGTGGTGGAATGGCAGACCCGATAAAGCCCGCAAGGATGATCACGGTCAGGATATAGGGCAGCGCCTGCATGAATTGCACCGGCACGATAAAGCCGCCAAGGTCGATATTCTGATACCGGTTGGCGATGGCCTCAAGCAGGCCAAACAGGAATGTTGCGCCCAGCGCATACCACGGCCGCCACTTGGCAAAAATCAGCGCAGCCAGCGCGATATAGCCACGTCCCGCGCTCATTTCTTTGCCGAACCCTGCGCCCAGACCTGTGGACAGATAAACCCCCGCCAGACCGCACAAGATGCCGGCAATCAGCATCGATGAATACCGCAATTTAACCACCGAAATGCCCGCCGTATCAACCGCGGCAGGGTTTTCGCCAACCGCGCGCAGGCGCAGGCCGAAACGGGTGCGATACAAGATGAACCACGACAGCGGCACCATTAGCAGGCCAACATAAACCAGCAGGGTGTGGCCGGAAATTAGTTCCTTATAGATCGGGCCAAACACAGGCACGCCAGACAGGCTTTCGGCAAAAGGCAGCTCAAGCGGCAAGAACCGTTCGGCAGGCTTAAGTCCGGGCGTGCGGCCGCCAAGGCCAAACCATGCTTGGCCAATCAGGACTGTCAAACCGGATGCCAGAAAATTCAGTGCAACGCCGGAAATCAACTGGTTGCCGCGAAACGTGATCGAGGCAAGGCCGTGGATGCCCGAAAACACAACAGATGCGCTCACCCCAGCGATCAGGCCCAGCCAGACCGATCCGGTCTGCGTGGCAACGGCTGCTGCAAGGAAGGCGGAAACCAGTATTTTGGCCTCAAGCCCGATGTCGAAAATTCCGGCACGTTCACTGAACAAGCCGGCAAGGCAGGCAAACAAAAGCGGCGTGGCAAGGCGTGTGCCGCTGTCAAAGATTTGCAGAATTGATAGGAAATCCATCAGCTTGCCTTTCGTTTTGCGGCGCGTATGAAGGCGCGTTCAACCGGACCACGCACCAGATTATCAAGCGCACCAGTGAACATAATTACCAGTGCCTGGATGACGATGATCAGCTCGCGTGGGATTTTCGTCCACAGTGCAAGTTCGCCGCCGCCTTGGTATAAAAAACCGAATAAAAGCGCTGCAAGCAGAACGCCGAACGGGTGGTTGCGCCCCATTAGGGCCACCGCGATGCCAATGAAACCTGCGCCTTCGACTGAATTTAAAACCAGCCGTTCGGCTTCGCCCATGGTGTTGTTGATCGCCATCATTCCGGCCAGACCGCCAGAAATCATCATTGCGATCAGGGTGATTTTGGTGATGGAAATACCGGCATAAGTGGCTGCTGTCTGATTTTTGCCAAAGGCCCGAATCTCATAGCCAAGGCGGGTGCGCCACAGCAAGAAATAGACGCCAACAGCCAAAACCAGCCCGACCAGAAACGAAACATTCACCGGTGCGGATTTTGAAAATGCAATGCCCAGCGGGGCCAGCATTTCATGGAATGTTGGCAGGTGGGTGACATCTGGAAAGCGCGCTGATGACGGGTCCATTGAGCCGACGGGTTTAAGCACATTAACCAAAACATAATTCAGTAATGCGGCGGCAATAAAGTTGAACATGATCGTGGTGATCACGATGTGGCTGCCGCGTTTGGCCTGTAAATACGCCGGAAGCAGCGCCCAAAGTGCGCCAAATATGCCCCCCGCGGCCATGGCAAATATCAGTGCAATTGCCCAATGGGGAAACGGGATATACAGGCAGACCAAGGCCACGCCAAAGCCGCCCAAGGCCGCCTGACCTTCGCCGCCAATGTTAAACAGCGACGCCTGAAATGCCACGGCGACCGCAAGGCCCGTGAACAGGAAATTGGTGGCATAATACAGCGTATAGCCCCAGCCATAGGTGGAACCCAGTGCGCCGCTCACCATCATTTTTACGGCGCTCCACGGGTTTTCACCGATCGCCAGAATAACCAGCGCCGACAGCGTAAAAGCAATAAGCAAATTTATCAGCGGAATAAGGGCGACATCGGCCCAGCGAGGCATCTTTTCCATTAGGCCATTTCCCCTTGGTCCTTGCCGGTCATGCCTGCCATCAGCATGCCTAACTCGGTCTCGTTTGTCTCATTTGGTAGGCGTTCGCCCATGATATGGCCGTCAAACATCACTGCAATCCGGTCTGATAGCGACAGAATTTCTTCAAGTTCAACCGAGACCAGCAAAATTGCTTTGCCTTGGTCGCGCAGGGCGATGATTTGTTTATGAATGAATTCAATCGCGCCGATATCGACGCCGCGTGTTGGCTGGCCAACCAACAACAGGTCGGGATTACGTTCAATTTCGCGGGCCAACACGATTTTTTGCTGGTTGCCGCCCGAGAAACTTTTGGCGTCCAGATGCACATTGGGGGGGCGAATGTCAAAACGTTCCATTTTGCCAGTGGCGTCGTCAACCATCGCTTTATTGTCCATCAGAAACTTGTTTTTCTGATATTCCGGCGCGTGGTGATAGCCAAAGGTTGTGTTTTGCCACGTTGGGAAATCCATGATCAGGCCATAATGGTGGCGATCTTCGGGCACGTGGGCGATGGAGCGCGCGCGGCGTGAACGCCCGTCTGAATGCTTGCCTGTCAGGTCAATTTCCTGACCGTTCACCTTGATCGTTCCGGTACCGTCAGCAAAGCCGCCAAGGATTTTCAAAAGCTCGGACTGACCGTTGCCGGAAACCCCCGCAATGCCCAGAATTTCACCGGCTTTTACGTTGAACGATATGCCTTTAACGCGTTCGACTCCGGCTTCGTCAACCATGCGCAGGTTATCCACCTCAAGCACAGTTTTTCCGGGGGACGCTGGTTTTTTATCGACTTTCATCAATACCTTACGGCCAACCATCAGTTCGGCCAGTTTTTCAGGGCTGGTTTCAGATGTCTTGACTGTTGCGGTCATTTCACCACGGCGCATGACCGAAACAGTGTCGGTGATCTCCATGATCTCGCGCAGCTTGTGGGTGATCAGGATGATGGTTTTGCCTTGGTCACGCAGCCCGTTCAGGATGCGGAAAAGGTGGTCGGCCTCGGACGGGGTTAGAACCCCCGTGGGCTCGTCCAGAATAAGGATGTCGGCCTGTCGGTACAGCGCCTTAAGGATTTCGATACGCTGCTGCATACCGACGCCCAGATCTTCGACTATGGCGTCGGGGTCAACGTGCAATTCGTATTCATCTGCCAATGCCTTCAATGACTTACGGGCCTTGCGCAGGGATGGCTGGATCATTTCGCCGTCTTCGACACCCAGCACGACATTTTCCAGAACGCTAAAGTTCTGAACCAGCATAAAGTGCTGAAACACCATGCCGATGCCGGCAGCAATCGCTGCTTGTGAATCAGGTATCTGGGTTTCGACCCCGTTGATGAAAACCTGTCCGGCGTCAGCTTTGTAAAAGCCATACAGGATCGACATCAGGGTTGATTTACCCGCGCCATTTTCACCGATGATACCGTGAATGGTGCCGGGTTGAACCGAAATGGAGATATCTTTGTTCGCCTGCACCGGGCCAAAAGCCTTGGAGATGCCGCGAAGCTCGATAGCCGGAGCGGCAGTTGCCTGCCGCTCCGTATTTATTTTATTGCCGGTCATTTAGAAGTTCAGAACCGGGCAAGTATCGTCGGAAGAATAATCATGTACCGACAATGTGCCTGCGATGATCGCGGCTTTCGCAGCTTCAACCTGTGCAACCATATCGTCAGTCACCAGACCGGCGTTATGTTCGTCCAGCGCGTAACCAACGCCTTCTTCTGCAACGCCAAGACCAAAGAAGCCTGTTTCCAGAGCATCGCCAGCCATCATTGCGTTATAAACAGCAACATCAACGCGCTTCAGCATGGATGTCAGAACGCTTCCGGGGTGCAGATAGTTTTGGTTAGCGTCAACACCGATAGACAGGATGCCTTCGTCAGCCGCAGTTTGCAGCACACCCAGACCGGTTGAACCAGCCGCAGCAAATACAACGTCAGAACCTTGCGACATTTGTGCGCGTGTCAGTTCCGAACCTTTTACCGGGTCATTCCAAGCGGCAGGCGTGGTGCCTGTCATGTTGGCGATGACGGTGATGTCAGCGTTAACCGCAGCCGCGCCTTGGGCGTAACCACAAGCGAATTTGCGGATCAGTGGGATGTCCATGCCACCAACAAAGCTGATTGTGCCTGTTTCGCTTTTCATCGCGGCCAGCATACCAACAAGGTAAGAACCTTCATGCTCAGCGAACGAAATTGTTTGCACGTTTGGCAGGTTTGCCCAGCCGTCAATGTTTACAAATTTCGTGTCAGGATAATCAGGTGCAACCTGTTCGATAACCGAAGTCATCTGGAAGCCCATGGTCACAATCGGGTTGGCGCCAACTTCGGCAAACCGGCGCAGGGCTTGTTCGCGCTGTGCGTCGCTTTGCAGTTCGATTTCCAGATATGTGCCGCCAGTTTCAGCCGCCCAACGTTCCGCGCCGTTAAAGCCGCTTTCGTTGAATGATTTGTCGAATTTGCCGCCAAGGTCAAAGATGATGGCAGGATCGGCAAGGGCTGCGCCGGCTGTCAAAGCCAGTGTCGCCGCTGCGCCAAGGAATTTTTGTGTCAGGGTCATTTTTCTCTCCCAATAGTTAATAAGGGGTGGCTTCGCAGGCCTTGTGCCTGTGATTCCCCCCGTGCGAGCAGATCGCTGATGTGGATCATCCGCAATTTAGCCCGCAGGGCAAGGGCTGGGTCAAGGTAATATTGGGCTGTTTTGCCGAAACCCTGCATTTACAGGCGATTCTTTTACACGGCAGGAATGCTTTGCGTTACGTCAAGTGTTTTTCAAAGATCAATGCATCAATATCAGGGCCGTTGGCACGTTTATAATAGCCGCGCCGCCGTGCAGATTCGCGCCATGCCTGCCCTTGGTACAGCGTTAGGGCGGCGGGGTTATCTGCCGCGACCTCAAGGAATAATCGGCACGCGCCGCGCTTATGGGCGGTGATTTCAAAATCCGCCAGCAACATGCGCCCCAACCCGCGCCGCTGTGCATCCGGGGCTACGGCCAAGGTGATAAGTTCTGCCTCGTCAACAATAACACGCCCAAGGGCAAAGCCCGCGTTTTGGGTTGTGACAAGAAATGTGGTGGGCATGGCCAGCAGGCCGTCAAATTCAGTCGCAGACCATGGTCGGCTGTTGGGAAATGCGGCTGCGTACAGGGCTGCCAATGCCGTGGGGGTCACGCTAAAATCACGGCAAAATAACCGGTGCTGCATGGCGCGGCGGGGCCGCATCCGGTGCGCGCACATAAAGCGGGGCAGGGGCGGAATGCGGCTGGTTTTTTAGGCTGAGGGCGTATGTCGCGATGTTTTCAATGCGCGCTTCGGGGCTGGCATCACTGGCGTGCACCAGTGGTGCGTCAAGGTCCGTAAGCTGTGTGGCGCTGACCAGTTCGGGTATTGTTTCATCTGCGCCCAAGCGCTGAATATAGGCCTGATCGCGCGGCGCATCGACGCTAACCCAGTAAGGCGGGTCTTGGCGTGTGGCCGACTGAAAGGCACTGACGCCAACCGCTGGAATGCCCAGCGACATGGCCAGCCCGCGCGCGGCGGCAACCGAAATGCGAATGCCGGTGAAGTTACCCGGGCCAATTCCGACGCCGATAATATCAATGTCGTGCCATGTCAGGCCTGCATTGCCCAGCATTTCTTCAAGCAGGACCATCAGGTGTTCGGCTTGTCCGCGTGCCATGTGATCAACGCGCACAATCGGCGTGTCGCTTGCGCCCAAAAGGCACGCAGCACACCACGCCTGACTGGTATCAAACGCAAGGATCACTGGCGATGTGGGCATTGGTTAAACCGCGACCGGGCGTACTTCTGTTACTTCTGGGATGAAGTGTTTCAGCAGGTTTTCGATGCCCATTTTCAGGGTCAATGTCGAAGACGGGCAATTGGCGCAGGCCCCTTGCATGTGCAAATAAACCACG
>DAOUQO010000058.1 GCA_030625565.1 Aliiroseovarius sp.
GATGAACAGTAGCGGCACCCAGGTGGCATCTAATGACGATATTTCCTATCCCACTAACCGTGACTCAAGCCTAACATTCACAGCAACCACAACCGGAAGCTATTATATTGATGCGGAATCCTGGCAAAACAGTTCTTCAGGTACATACACTGTTTCTGTTTCCAGCACTGCTCCCACTGCTGGAACTTTTACTGAAATGGCGACATATCTTACCGATGGTTATTGGAATGATACCGGACGGTCGCGCCATTCTTTTGATACCTCCAGCAGCAATGTAATTACAGTTGATTTGACAGGTCTAACTGCCGATGGGAGGCAATTGGCGCGCTGGGCATTTGATGCTTGGGAAAATGTGGCTGATATCGTATTTAATGAGGTTACATCCGGTGCCGATATTACTTTTGATGATAATCAGTCGGGCGCATTTGCAAACTATACATATTCGGGAAGCACTACGGTTTCTGCAACTGTGAACGTTTCCACTACCTGGTTAAATAGCTATGGCACCACTATAGATAGCTATAGCTTCGGAACTTATATTCATGAAATTGGCCATGCTTTGGGGCTGGGTCATCAAGGTAACTATAATGGCAGCGCCACTTATGGCGTTGATGATACCTTTACTAATGATTCCTGGCAAACAAGCGTCATGTCGTATTTTTCTCAAACCCAAAATACGACAGTTAATGCGGATTACGCCTATTACATCTCGGCAATGATGGTCGATATTATTGCCATTCAGGATCTTTACGGTGCTGCGGGTGGCTCTAGCGAGACAGCCGGTAATACGGTTTACGGTGTTGGCTCAAACCTTGGTGGTTACCTTGGTGAACTTTTTGGCGTTTTCTCCGGGGGCTCACCTACGGGAATTATTGCGGGCACCACTGATATGGCATTCACTTTCTATGATGTTGGCGGGATCGATACTATTAATTTCAACATGAGCACTACCGACGATAACATTAGCCTGCGGGGCGGCGCTTTTTCTGATATTGGTGGCGCTATCGGTTCTATGGGAATCGCAGTTGGCACTGTAATCGAAAATTATATATCCGGTTCAGG
This sequence comes from Aliiroseovarius sp., assembly GCA_030625565.1. GTDB lineage: Bacteria > Pseudomonadota > Alphaproteobacteria > Rhodobacterales > Rhodobacteraceae > JAAEUB01. The sequence goes on from DAOUQO010000058.1 coordinate 1,063, forward strand.
TCATGATGTTGTCGTTGGTAATGGTGTGGCAAACCGCCTTCATGGTAATGCTGGGAATGATACTTTGTATGGTGCCGGAGGCAATGACCGGATATTTGGCGGCGGTGGTGGCGATTGGCTTTATGGCGCCAACGGAAATGACCGGCTTTTTGGCCATGCAGGGGTTGACCGGCTTTTTGGTGGTAATGGTGCTGATACCCTCCGTGGTGGTGGTCATGCTGACCGGCTTTATGGCGGCGGCCATGCTGACCGGCTTTATGGCGGCAACGGAAATGACATTCTTAATGGTGGGTCCGGCGGTGATTTGCTGACAGGCGGTTTAGGAAACGATGTGTTTGTCTTTACGAACAACATGGGCAACGACACTATTACAGACTTTAGTCGTGCGGATGATCTTGTTCGATTCTATGGCACCACACTGAACTTTGCAGCACTTAATATCAGCTATAGTGGTGGTAATGCTACGGTGGATTATGGTTCTGGCACAATCCAAATTAACGGCATTGCTGTTAACCAGCTGACAGCTGCAGATTTTGACTTTATCTAGCAAAAACAATTGGCGGCGCAGGCTTGTATCTTTGCGCCGCCCACTGGGTATAATTTAGTACTGCCTGTTGGTGCTTGGAATATTCAAACCACATTACACGCTGAATGTTCGCCAGTGTAAATTCTGGGCTTGATAGCTTTATGGGTAAAATATTTAGTATATTTGAGCTATCTTAGGTTTCAGTAGCAATGATTTCGGCTTCCTCAATCTCAGCATTCGTTTCGGCAGTAGTTTCTGTATCTTCAGATAATTTTGGCGCGGCAACGATTAATGGAAGCATATCTGTGCCGCCAGAAAGAGGAACTTCGCCTTTGGGCGGGGCAGTCCAAACCAGCGCATCGAAGCCATCACAATGATCGCAAACAGGGGCCCATTGGCTGTGAATATGATTGCAGCTTTCACAAACCCATTGGGGGCCACGTGAGGCGGTAACTGCACGGGCAAGCCATGCGCGCACAACATCATCATCGCCACCCTCGCCGCGTTCAATGGCAGCCATTAACGTTAAGGATCGTTGTGTCGGATTTTCTTCGGCAACATCACCCAGCGCCTTGCGAGCAGCGGGAAAATCTTCTGCAGCTATGTGCAATTCAGCGTGCAGCATTTTGGCTTCGTCGGTATCGGGGTTATGCTTGGTCAGGGATGTGAACCGTTTGATCCGGGTCTCGGCATCTTCATCAGGATCAATCGCGGCAAACGCCGCCGCAAGATCGGGGTGTGGCTGTGATTGCCAGGCTTTCACTATGACACGCGCCGCATATTTGGGCTTATTTGCGTCGATATAGCCATGCGCGGCCAAAACGGCAGCAGGCACCAGATCGGGCGACAGGCGATTTGCCTCAATCGCGGCTTCGCGCGCCTCAACCGAATTACCCTTGGCGATTATTTCACGTGCTTGGCTAAGGGCCAAAACCGCGTCACGGCGGCGATGCACATCGCGTGGCAAAGCGCCATATTTCAGCTTGGCACCCAGTGTTTCACGCGCCCCGTTCCAATCCCCGCTATCGGCCTGCAGGCCCAAAAGAACGTCTTGCGTTGCAACATGCTGGGGCTTCAGGGCAAAGGCCTTGGCCGCCAATTTCATGGCGGTATCTGTGTCACCCTCGGCCAGCTTTTGCTGCATAATTCCGCGTACCCCGACAAAACGAGTACGATCGTCGCTTAGCAGGCGTTTATACATGGTGCTGGCTGTGGCTTTGTCACCGTTCATTTCCGCCGCTTGCGCGCCGATCAGGTTGGTCAGTTCAGGGCGTGCCAGATATTTTTCAGCCTTCGCCGCCTTAGAGGCCGCAAGCCGACCTTCGCCCGAAGCAAGCGCCATCATGCCATCGGCCAGTGCTTCGTACCCTTTGCGTTCGCGCGAACGGTTAAAATAGCGCGAAATTGCAGTTTCATCGCCATTTAGAAAACGAAATACCGCGACCAGAAGGTTAAAGATTTTCATCGCAGCCCAGATTACCGCAACCAGTAAAATCAGCGCAATTACCGCCTGTAATGGCCCCAAGGTGAATTCGGTTCCAGCAAAGGCGATGCTGACCCCGCCATCTGATTCCATCAATATACCGGCACCAATGGTCATCAGTGCGATGGCGATGACAAATACTATAATCTTGAAAAGTGACCAAAGCATATTCTGTCCTTATTCCTCGTTCACTTGTGTCGTCAGTACGGTTATTGCCGCCATAACATCCAGACGCAGCTGGGCTTGGCTGTTCCATGCGATCATTGCGGCGCGGCCGGTATCTGGCAGGGCTGATATTTCTTGCAATGCCAAAGCGATTTGGTTGATTTTCAAGGCTGCCTCGGCGCGCGATAAAATTGCATCTGGGCTGTCGCCTTCTTGTGGCTCAAGCGAACGGGCGCCAAGCTGGCGTTGCAAAAATCCGGCAAAACGACCGATAGAACCATCGTCAATACCCGCCATAATCGAAGCATCCAGTGCGGCGCGGGCAGCGACAGGAAAACCTGCCTGCAAGGCTGGCAATGTAGGCACGCCATTTTGCGCGGCAATGGTCAGGGCATCAGGCACAGATATGCCGATTTCGGTGCTGATTTCGATCAGGATATCCGCAAATGGCAGCCCGCTGTTAAGGGTAGTTTGTAGTTCGGCCAGCGCCGCCTGCATCGCGGCGTGTTTGGCAATGGCTTCGGCATCTTGTTCCGAGGCGCGCACATCAAATCCAGCCGCCTCTATCCGCTGCAATTCACCTGCAAGCATTTCGCGTATCGCCGCAAGTTCGCGTTCATATGCAGCCGCGGCAATGTTGGCGGCTTCATTTCCAGCCCCTTGGGGGATTTTTTCAACATCAGCCAGCCGTATATCTAGCGCCGTAACCAACGCAGCTAAATCAGCCAGCTCTGTTCTGGTTACCTCTAAATTTGTGGCGGTGGTTTCGGCAAAGGCCTGTATTGATGTGTCATCGCGAAGGTCCAAAAGCGCTTGGCTGTGTTCTGCGATAAGCGCTTCAAGCGTGGTTATCCGTTCGGCTTGTGCGACTTGTTCAACTAAAATCGGGTTTGGTTCAGGTGTTACACCGGGGAAAGGCCAGCCTTGGGGCACAATATAGCGCGCGGCGTAAAAACCAGTTGCTGCAGCAAGAACGCCACCAAGCAGCAACCCCAGAAGCACTGAAAAACCACGGCGGTGGTGGGAAATTGCGGGCGCTTCATCAAAAGCGGGCTGCGCTTCAACAATGACATCCTGTGTCATGGCTGTGCTTTCAACATTTGTTTCGTTGTCGATATCAGGGGTCGCCTTGGCCACAACTGAACCTTTCCTTATCATATATTAGCACCAAAATTACGGTGTCGGATATTTTGCCTTACAACGACTCACGCCTGTAATGCGGCGGTAATTCTTTTTATCATCTCTGCCCCCTCGGGGGCATCACAAATCTCACAGCTCTGATCTGTTTGTTCACGCCAAACGCGTGCCACAGCATTGCTTATTGCTATAACATGGAGGTGCGGGCCGACCGCTTCAACACCTTGACCAAGCAATAGCGCTGAACGTGGGGAATAAAGCGGTAAAATTGCGCGTGCATCCCCACAAACAGCTTGGCGTAAATCCGCGCCAACAGGTTGTGATTCCTGATCATATACGATCACTGAATCAGTCTCTATTGAAGGGATATTCAGGCTTTCCACCACATGACGCCCACGTAGATGCACCAAAGGCGCAGGTGGGTTTTCACCCATAAGCCATTCCTGCAGCGCACGACTGGTTTTTTCTGTCCAGATAACATCTGCCCCAGCCCTGTTCGCAGCAATTTCTGTATGCTTTCCCACGCAATAGAGCCGCTTTCCACGTAAATCACCGCCATGATCAACCCCATTGGCCGAGGTGACAATCATACCCTTGTAACGGGACAGATCGACTGGGGTATTAGTAGGTACAATTTTAAGCACTGGTGAGATAAGAGCAGAAACGGGCGTGCCAAGCACAGCCTCGCATTTGCTGAGAAGCTGCTTGGATTGTGCTTCGGGCCGGATCAAAACAAGTAAAGGTGTGCCGCTCATGTTCGCCTGCTGGGATTGTGGTAATATTGCGGGGGTGGTACTCCGCTGGCGACGGACAAGCAACTGGGCGCTATGAAAACAACACTGACAATCCTTGGACTAGAAAGCAGCTGTGACGATACGGCCGCGGCAATTGTGCGCCATGATGGTGTGCAGAACCCGGTTATTTTGTCGTCGGTGGTTTTTGGACAAGAAGAATTTCACGCCGACTTTGGCGGAATAGTCCCTGAAATTGCGGCACGTGCGCATGTTGAAAAATTGGATGTTTGCGCACAACAGGCACTGGAAAATGCTGGGGTTTCCTTATCTGAAATCGATGCCATCGCGGTTACTTCGGGGCCGGGTTTGATTGGCGGGGTTTTGGCCGGTGTAATGTTTGCCAAAGGCTTGGCTGCAGGCAGCGGATTGCCGCTTATCGGCATTAACCATCTGGCCGGTCACGCCCTGACACCGCGCCTTACAGATAGCGCTGTTTTTCCATATTTGATGCTTTTGGTTTCGGGCGGCCATTGTCAGTTTCTGCAGGTGAATTCGGCCACGGATTTTACCCGCCTTGGCGGCACCATTGATGATGCACCCGGCGAAGCCTTTGACAAAGCCGCGCGTCTTATGGCCCTTCCACAGCCGGGGGGACCATCAATTGAGATCTGCGCCAAAGCTGGTGATGCAACCGCGTTCAAGCTGCCACGCCCGTTGCTGGATCGCCCGGGCTGCGACATGAGCTTTTCAGGCCTGAAAACTGCGCTTTTGCGTACCCGCGATAAATTGGTTGCCGAACACGGGGGGCTGCGAGAACAAGACCGTGCAAACCTGTCTGCAAGCTTTCAAGCGGCGGTTGCGGATGTTCTGGCCGAAAAAGCCCGCCGCGCCTTGACGGTTTACATGCAGAATTCCCCAGAAAAACCGTTGTTTGCTGTTGCGGGTGGTGTTGCTGCAAATATGACAATTCGTGCTGCATTAGAGACTGTTTCCACCAAATTTAACGCCCGTTTTGTGGCGCCACCTTTGGCTTTGTGTACTGATAATGCGGCAATGATTGCATGGGCCGGGGTTGAACGATTTCGCGCTGGGCAATCGGACGATATGACTTTGTCCGCACGACCACGTTGGCCTTTGGATCAAACCAGCCCTGCTATGCTTGGATCTGGAAAAAAAGGGGCAAAAGCATGACTAAAACCGTAGCAATCCTTGGCGCAGGTGCTTTTGGAACATCACTGGCAATCTCGCTTTCCAGAAATGGCCAGCCAATAACGCTGTGGGCGCGCGATCCTTGCGATATGCAAGCCAGTCGTGAGAACAAAAAACGCCTTCCAGGGCATAGTTTCCCCCAATCGCTTACTATTACCGGCGATCTTGGCCAGGCCGCTAAGGCTGATATCTTGTTGCTTGTGACGCCGATGCAGGCCCTTGCAGGGTTTTTAAAGGAAAATGCGACCCTATTTCAGGGGAAAACGCTTGTAACCTGTTGCAAGGGTGTTGATCTTTCTTCTGGTTTAGGTCCTGTTGAAATAGCCAAAGAGGCCTGCCCAACGGCGCGAGTTTCCGTGCTTTCCGGTCCCGGATTTGCCGTGGATATTGCAAAGGGCCTTCCGACAGCACTGACCTTGGCAACACATGAGGGCGCGGATCTTCAAGCGGCTTTGTCAAGTGACACGCTTCGAATATATCGCAGCGGTGATCTTGCAGGTGTTGCATTGGGTGGAGCCCTGAAAAACATTATTGCCATTGCTTGCGGGCTTACGATCGGGGCCGGACTTGGTGAAAGTGCACGGGCATCCTTGTTGACACGCGGATTTGCTGAAATGAACAGATTTGCCCGTTTTCGCGGGGCCGAAGCCGAAACATTGATGGGGCTTTCCGGGTTGGGAGACTTGGTTCTAACCGCAACATCGGAAAAGTCGCGTAATTATGCTTTTGGTTTGTCGTTGGGTCGAAGTGAAACAAAAAGCATGCCCCAAAGCGGTACGATCGAGGGCATGTTTACTGCAAAAGCAGTGTCTAATATTGCCAAAAACGCCGACATTGATTTGCCAATTACCAATATGGTGGTTGCCGTTTTGACCGGTGATCTGACCATTGAGGAGGCAACAAATATGTTGCTTTCACGACCTTTGAGGGAGGAATAACATGCTTGTTGCTGTCATTTGCACGGATAAACCAGATGCCTTGCATGTACGCATGGCCAACCGGAATGCACATCTTTCGTACATTGATAAAACGGGTGTAGTTGCGCAAGCTGGGCCGTTTTTAGATTCTGACGGACAAATGTGCGGTTCATTGGTTATTTTGGATGTTGTGGATATAGGCGCTGCCAAAAGCTGGGCAGAAAACGACCCTTATGCCAAGGCGGGATTGTTTGAAAAAGTGCGCATTGAACAGTGGAAGCGTGTCATAGGATAAAGGCCGGCGTAGGACAGATTTAGGCCGCTTTAAACGGGTCATTCGGGTATTTCACCGCAGCCAGATACAACCCTTGAGGCGGGCAAACCGGCCCGCATGTGGTGCGGTCGCATGCTGTTAGCGCGCGTGTTACGTCATCGGGTGACCACGCGCCTGCGCCGACGCGTTCCAATGTGCCAACAAAGCTGCGCACTTGATTATGTAAAAATGACCGCGCCCGTACATGAAACCGGTATTCGCGCCCCATTGGGTGGGGGACTTCTTCGATACGCAATTCATCCAAGGTGCGGACCGGACTGTCAGCCTGACACATGGTTGATCTGAACGTGGTAAAATCATGCCTGCCAAGCAGTCGATCGGCACCTGCCTGCATGGCGTTCAGGTCCAGATTAAACCGCACTTGCCACGCAAGGCCGGCATCATGGGTCAATGGCGCGCGGCGACTGATCAGGCGAAACATATAGCGGCGTTCTGTGGCAGAAAACCGTGCGTGAAAATCATCGGAAATGCGCGCACAGGCAACAATGGCAACAGGGGCGGGTTTCAGGTGGTGGTTCAGGGCTTCGGATAAACGAAACGGATCCCAGTCTTTGGCCATATCGCAATGGGCCACTTGCGCCAAGGCATGTACGCCTGCATCGGTACGCCCAGCAGCGATAATGGATGGCACATTGGGTTCAAGTTTTGCCAAAGCGGTTTGGATCGCGCCCTGCACGCTGGGCTGATCGTTCTGACGCTGCCAACCTGCGAAAGGCGCGCCGTGATATTCTATTTTCAACGCATAACGGGGCATGTCGGGGGGATACATCTTCGTGGCCTGTTGGGCAACACCCGCTGGCACCGCGCAGCCATGATTGGGTGAAAAACACCCTGACCCCTAGTCGATGCGCGCCACACACCTTATGTACTAAGCAAATATATCAGGAGCAGATTGTGGGCCTAGGAGATATTGCTGACACCATTACCCACCAAATAGAGGCGGCGGGTGCCTCTGCACATGAGGCATTATTTGAACCGGTGGTGCGCCTTGGCGTGACCGGTCTAAGCCGCGCTGGCAAGACGGTGTTTATTACGTCTTTGGTTGCGAATCTTTTAAATCGCGCCCGTATGGGCCAGCTTGTAACTGCTGCCGAAGGCCGGATTGACGGGGTGTTTTTGCAGCCCCAGCCTGATGTTACCGTTCCACGCTTTGATTACGAATCACACTTGTCCGCCATGACCGGCCCTTCGCCTCATTGGCCCGCATCGACCACTGCAATTAGTGAACTGCGCCTGTCTTTTCGGGTGCAGCCGGGCGGGATGCTGGCGGGGCTGCGCAGGCCCCGTATTGTGCATCTGGATATCGTGGACTACCCCGGTGAATGGCTGCTGGATCTGGCACTTTTGGATCAGACATATGGCGAATGGTCTGCCGCAACCCTTGGCCATATAAAAGGCCGCGAAATGGCGGTTGATTATCTGAAATTGGCTGCTGATACGGATGGCACAGCCCCGCTGGACGAAGTGCAGGCCAAGGCCCTTGCTGCCAGTTTTACCACTTATCTAAATACCGCGCGCAATGCCGGATTTTCCGACTGCACACCGGGGCGGTTTTTGCTGCCCGGCGATCTTGCCGGATCCCCCGCGCTAACCTTCGCGCCGCTTGCCCAGCCGGAAAAAGCCAAACGCACATCGCTTTGGCGGCAAATGGAGCGCCGCTTTGATGCTTATAAAGCCAAGATCGTAAAGCCATTTTTCAAGGATCATTTTGCTCGCATTGACCGCCAGATTGTATTGATGGATGTGCTTGGCGCAATTCATGCCGGCCCCGCCGCACTTGAGGATCAACGCCGCGCCATGGCCGAAATCCTGACAGCCTTTCGCCCGGGCCAAAATGCTTTTTTGACCCGAATTTTTCGGGGTCGCCGGATTGAGCGGATTTTGTTTGCGGCAACCAAGGCCGACCACCTGCATCACAGCCAACATGCCCGCCTGACAGCTATTTGTCAGGCGATGGTGCGTGAAGCCAGCGACAAGGCAGGTTTCGCCGGTGCCCAAACTGCTGCCATGTCGATCGCCGCATTGCGTGCAACAACCGAAGAAACCCTGAACCATCAGGGCCGCCGCCTTGATTGCGTGCGCGGCACTTTGCTTGAGGGCGGTAAATCTGCGGCGTTCTATCCTGGTGAACTGCCAAACGACCCCGCCCGCCTGCTTGCCCCCGCCCGTGAGGGTGGTGAAAAATGGCTGGACGCAGATTATCAAATAATGCGCTTTGCACCGTCCCCGATTGAACTTGTTGCCGGTCAGGGCCCACCCCATATCCGTCTGGATAAAGCGGCCGAATTTTTGATTGGTGACAAGCTGTGATTGAACAAGCCCAAGCAAGCGATGCCGTGTCTTGTGCTGCCCTGATATCTGGTTGGGGCGCGCAAACCCCATGGATGCCCAACAATGGTTGCGGGCGTGAAAACAGTGACATTCTTGGTGTAATGATTGCCCGTGATGCAGTGTTTGTAGTGCGGCGCAAAGGTGTGGTTGTGGGGTTTTTAGCGCGGGATGCGAACCGGATACAGGCACTATATGTGCACGCATTCTTTCAAGGGGCGGGTATTGGCAGCGCACTTTTGAACCATGCGCGCGGGTGCGCTGATTGGCTTTCATTGTGGGTACATGTGGCAAATATTCGGGCGCAACATTTTTATGCTGCTCAGGGGTTTTGTGAAGTTGAACGTTCGGACGGGGCAAATAATGACGAAGGCCTGCCGGATATCCGGCTTGAATGGAGGCAGCATCATGGCTGATAATCCGACAAATCCAGACCCTGTAAAAACCGGCCCAGTGCTGATCGAAATGGATGCGATCAGCACTGCAAGCCCGGCAACCGCACCTCCGGTGCCGGACCCGGATTTTGAGCGGCCAAAAGGTCAGGCAATGCAAACGATTGCCGCTCTTGGCACACGAAAACCTTCGTATTTGCGACGATGGTTTTGGTCGCTTTCAATGGGGCTGTTTGGCTTTGTTTTGTCATTGGCGGCGTGGGATTACATCACAGCTTTGCTGGCGCGCAACCCAATTTTGGGTGCGGTGGCGCTGGGCTTGTCTGCAGCGCTGGTTGTTGTTCTACTGGGTATTGCGCTGCGCGAATGGCTGGCCTTTGTGCGGCTTGGGCGGGTTGAAGTGCTGCGCCAGGCCGGTATGTCCGCGCGCGCCCATAATAACCTGAAGGCCGCCCAAAATGTTGTTGCCAAACTGGAACAGCACTATTCTGGTCGGGCCGATGTAAGTTGGGGGATTCAGCGCCTTCGGGACCGCAAAAATGAATTTATCGATGCCGATGCAATGCTGGATTTGGCTGAAACTGAACTACTTCAACCGCTGGATATGGCCGCCACCGCTCAGGTTGAAGCGGCCGCACGACAGGTTGCGATGGTCACCGCAATTATCCCGCTGGCCTTGGCCGATGTTGCCACAGCGCTGACTGCCAATATGCGTATGATCCGCCAAATTGCTGAAATTTACGGTGGCCGCGCCGGATTGCTGGGAAGCTGGCGATTGATGCGTGCGGTTATGACCCACCTTGTGGCAACCGGTGCGGTTGCAATTGGCGACGACCTGATTGGCTCGGTTGCTGGTGGCGGGCTGATGTCCAAAATCAGCCGCCGCTTTGGCGAAGGCGTGATAAACGGCGCCCTGACCGCACGTGTCGGCGTCGCTGCAATGGAGGTCTGCCGCCCGCTACCCTTCCACAAAACCAAACGCCCCTCGGTCACAGGCCTGATAAAACGCGCCCTGACTGGATTATTTGGAAAATAACTCCCATCTTTGTTCCATAAATATCCCCGCCGGAGGCCTAAATCTTCTGATTGCAAGCCCCGCTTGCCCTCTGGACGTGCGCCTTGTGCCCGCGTATAACGCCCGCATGTTAATGATCGCAGCCATACGAATTAGCCGCCCGGCGCTCTGAACAATGAGCCGCCGGGACAAGGTGCATGGCTTGCCGTACCGCCCAACTGAATTTCCCCTTACATGACTGAGCCTTAAAATGTGCGCCGACACCCCCACCGACACTGCCCAAGCTCCCGATTATAAATCCACCCTGAACCTGCCCAAAACCAGCTTTCCCATGCGGGCGGGTCTGCCCAAGCGCGAACCTGAATGGCTGGCAAAATGGGCCAAGATGGACCTTTACGAACGCCTGCGCGCCAAACCAGGCCGCACGCCGTTTATCCTGCATGATGGCCCCCCCTATGCGAACGGGCACCTGCATATCGGCCATGCGCTGAATAAGATCCTGAAAGACATGGTTGTGCGTAGCCAACAAATGATGGGCAAAGACGCACGCTACGTGCCCGGTTGGGATTGCCACGGCCTGCCGATTGAATGGAAAATCGAAGAACAATATCGCGCCAAAGGCAAAAACAAAGACGACGTGCCGATTAATGAACTGCGCGGCGAATGCCGTAAATTCGCCCAAGGCTGGGTCGACATCCAGCGCGAAGAATTCAAACGCCTTGGCATCCAAGGTAAATGGGATGACCCGTACCTGACCATGAACTTTGAGTCTGAGGCCGTGATCGCCGAAGAATTCATGAAATTCGTTATGAACGGCAGCCTGTATCGCGGCTCAAAACCCGTGATGTGGTCCCCAGTTGAAAAAACTGCACTGGCCGAGGCAGAAATCGAATACCACGACCACCAAAGCCATACGATCTGGGTGCAGTTTGAGGTTACGAAATTTGATACTGACGCG
>DAOUQO010000007.1 GCA_030625565.1 Aliiroseovarius sp.
GGACGCCGCGATCGCAACCACGGTTGCCGGTATCGTGCGTTCGGGCATTGGTGAAATGGAGCTGGACGAGGTACAATCAAACCGCGAAATGCTGATCACCAAAATCAAAGAACAGGTCGCAAATGCGGTGGATGATTGGGGTATCGAAGTGACGCGCGCCGAAATTCTGGACGTGAACCTTGACCAAGCCACCCGCGAAGCGATGCTGCAACAGCTGAACGCGGAACGTGCGCGCCGGGCCTCGGTTACCGAAGCAGAAGGCCACAAACGCGCGGTTGAATTGAACGCGGACGCCGAATTATATGCCGCCGAAAAATCTGCCGATGCGCGCCGGATTACTGCCGACGCCGAAGCGTATGCGACAGCAGTCGTTGCCAAAGCCATTAAAGAAAACGGCATTGAAGCCGCCCAATATCAGGTCGCCCTGAAACAGGTCGAAGCCCTGGTTGCGGTTGGTGGTGGCGAAGGCAAGCAAACCATTTTGCTGCCCTCAAATGCACTGGACGCGTTCGGTAATGCGTTCGCCATGCTGAAAGGTAAATCATGATGATTTGGGACATATGGTGGGCATGGATTGCCGCGGCCCTGATCCTTGCCATTCTTGAGGTTCTGGCCCCCGGTTTCATCTTTCTGGGCTTTGCCTTTGGCGCGGCGGCGGTCGGGATATTGATCGCGCTAGGCGTCACGGCGAACCTGCCTTGGTTGTTGGTTATCGCCGCCTCTGTGGCACTGTTATCATGGGTCGGGATGCGTAAGTTTTTCGGTATTCGCAAAGGCCAGGTCAAACATTTTGACACGGATATAAACGAAAACTAAACCTTGAAAATATGGTATAAAGGCCCGCGATTATCGTGGGCCTTTTGCGTTTAGGCCCCCAGTTGGCTTTGGATCATCTGGGCCATGCCGCGCGGGTCTTTGTCGTGAATGATCGGGCGGGCAACCACAATGTGGTCAGCCCCGTTTTTAACCGCCTGCGCGGGTGTCGCCACGCGTTTTTGATCGCCCAGCGCCGCACCTGTGGGTCGCACGCCCGGTGTCACAATCAGGCGGCCAGCGGCCTCGGGCAAAGCACGGATTACAGCTGCCTCATGCGGTGATGCAATAACGCCATCTGCGCCTGCCTCAAACGCCAATGCAGCGCGTTCCAGCACCAATTCACCAATGTCGCCCGCTTTGATCAGGCCCGCATCCAGATCGGCGCGGTCCAGCGATGTCAAAATGGTCACGGCAAGGATTTTCATATCGGACCCAGCCGCGCCCTGCATGGCGGCGCGCACAACGTGGGGGTCTCCGTGGACAGTCAAAAAATCCAGATCCTGCTGGGCAAGGCCCCGCACCGCTGCCTCGACCGTGTTGCCAATATCAAACAGCTTCATATCCAAAAATATGCGCTTGCCCATTTCGTCTTTTAGTTCGCGCGCCAAGGCCAACCCGCCACCGGTCAACATACCCAACCCGATTTTATAAAACGAAACAGCATCGCCCAAAGCCGCCGCCATTTTTAGCCCAGCAAGGGCGTCAGGGACATCAAGGCCAACGATTAGGCGGTCATTTGACATGGGGTGGCTCCTTTTGTGAATTTACCCCTTTTGGGCCGGACAGTGAATTTCGTCAAGCATCGCCTGCCCCCCTTGTTCATACGCCCTAAAGCCCCCATCTAATATACAAGGCCCGAAACAGGCTGTGCCGCAAAGCGGGCAGTTTACCACGGGCGCTTTATATGAAGGAGAACGATATGAATTTGGAAAAATTCACTGAACGGTCGCGCGGCTTTATACAGGCCGCCCAAACCATCGCGATACGCGAAAACCACCAACGCCTGTTGCCCGAACATCTGCTTAAGGCCCTAATGGATGACGAAGAAGGCATGGCGGCCAACCTGATCCGCAAGGCGGGGGGGGAACCGAAACTTGTACTTGATGCCGTGGATGCGACGCTTGGAAAAATGTCGCAAGTCACCGGTGACGCAAGCCAGCTGTATATGGATAACCAAACCAGCAAAGTAGTGGCCGAGGCCGAAAAACTGGCCAAAAAAGCAGGCGACAGTTTCGTGCCGGTTGAACGGATGCTGACGGCGCTGTCACTGGTTAAATCCAAGGCCCGCGAGGCACTCGAAGCCGGAGGCGTCAACGCCCAAGCGCTGAATTCTGCCATCAATGATGTGCGCAAAGGGCGCAAAGCCGATAGTGCCAGCGCCGAAGATACCTATGAAGCGCTGGCAAAATACGCCCACGACCTGACCGAGGCCGCCGAGCAAGGCAAAATCGACCCCATCATTGGCCGCGACGAAGAAATTCGCCGCACCATGCAGGTTTTGTCACGCCGCACCAAAAATAATCCGGTTCTAATTGGCGAACCCGGCGTTGGTAAAACCGCGATTGCCGAAGGCCTTGCCCTGCGCATCATCAACGGTGATGTGCCTGAAAGCCTGCGCAACAAAAAACTGTTATCTCTGGATATGGGCGCGCTAATTGCCGGTGCCAAATATCGGGGTGAATTCGAAGAACGCCTGAAATCCGTCCTGAACGAGGTCACGGATGCAGCAGGCGAAATCATCCTGTTCATCGACGAAATGCACACCCTTGTCGGGGCCGGCAAAGGCGACGGCGCGATGGATGCGGCCAACCTGATCAAGCCCGCCTTGGCGCGTGGTGAACTGCACTGCGTTGGCGCAACCACGCTGGATGAATACCGAAAATATGTGGAAAAAGACGCAGCCCTTGCGCGGCGTTTCCAGCCGGTATTGGTTGAAGAACCCACCGTCGAAGACACGATCAGCATCCTGCGCGGGATCAAGGAAAAATACGAACTGCACCACGGCGTGCGGATTTCCGACAGCGCGCTGGTTGCCGCCGCGACGCTGAGCCACCGCTATATTACCGATAGGTTCCTGCCGGACAAAGCCATCGATTTGATGGACGAAGCCGCCAGCCGTTTGCGAATGGAAGTGGACAGCAAACCAGAAGAGCTGGACGCGCTGGACCGTGAAATTATGCAAAAGCAGATCGAGGCTGAAGCGTTGAAGAAAGAGGACGACAAGGCCTCAAAGGACCGTCTGAAAAAACTGGAATCCGAACTGTCAGACCTGACAGAGGAATCAACCAGCCTAACCGCACGCTGGCAGGCGGAACGCGACAAACTGGAAGGTGCGCGCGGGCTGAAAGAGCAGCTTGATCGGGCCCGTGCCGAACTGGACATAGCCAAACGCGAAGGCAACTTGGCCGTCGCGGGTGAACTTTCCTATGGCGTTATTCCAGCGCTTGAAAAACAGCTGGCAAACGCAGAGGCCGCCGAAAGCGACGTAATGGTCGAAGAAGCCGTGCGCCCCGAGCAAATCGCCCTTGTGGTCGAACGCTGGACCGGCATTCCAACCGCGCGCATGTTAGAAGGCGAACGCGATAAACTACTGCGGATGGAGGACGATCTGGGCAAACGTGTGATTGGTCAAGCCGCCCCTGTGCGCGCTGTCGCCAACGCGGTTCGCCGTGCGCGCGCGGGGCTGAACGACGAAAACCGCCCCTTGGGTTCGTTCTTGTTTCTTGGGCCAACAGGCGTCGGCAAAACCGAATTAACCAAGTCAGTCGCCGAATTTTTGTTTGACGATGACAGTGCCATGGTGCGCATTGATATGTCCGAATTCATGGAAAAACATTCGGTTGCACGCCTGATCGGGGCCCCCCCCGGTTATGTTGGCTATGACGAAGGCGGGGTTTTAACCGAAGCAGTGCGCCGCAGGCCTTATCAGGTGATCTTGTTTGACGAAGTCGAAAAGGCGCACCCAGATGTCTTTAACGTGCTGTTGCAGGTGCTGGATGACGGGGTGCTGACCGATGGTCAGGGCCGCACCGTGGATTTCAAGCAAACGCTGATTATCCTGACCTCGAACCTTGGGGCGCAGGCGCTTAGCCAGCTTCCTGATGGGGCAGATGTTGGGGCAGCCAAGCGCGATGTAATGGATGCAGTGCGGGCACATTTCCGCCCTGAATTCCTGAACCGCCTAGATGAAACCATCATCTTTGACCGGCTCAGTCGGGGCGATATGGACGGCATTGTTGATATCCAGCTTGGACTGCTGGCCAAACGTTTGGCCCAGCGCAATATCACGCTGAATTTGGACGAAGGCGCCAAAACATGGTTAGCCGACGAAGGCTATGACCCGGTCTTTGGCGCACGCCCCTTGAAACGTGTGATCCAGCGCGCATTGCAAAACCAGTTGGCTGAATTACTACTGGCGGGGGATGTGATGGATGGCGACGCAATTACCGTCAGCGCCGGAACCGATGGCCTGATCATCGGGGAACGCATTGGTGCCTCGCACCGCGACGCACCTGATGACGCGGTAGTACACTAACAAAAAGGCCGCTTGTTCATTGAACAGGCGGCCTTTGGCCAAATTCTTAAAATTCAACCCCGACTTGCGCCTTGATTCCAGAACGGAACGGATGCTTCACCAGCTCCATTTCCGTTACCAGATCAGCCGCTTCGATCAGGTCCGCATGGGCATTGCGCCCCGTCAAAATCACATGGGTCATTGCCGGTTTTTCATCACGTAAAAACGCGACCACCTCAGCAATATCGATATAACCATACCGTAGGGCAATATTGATTTCATCCAGCAAAACCATTGTGTTGGCTTCGTTCAAGATCAGCTCTTTTGACTTTTCCCAAGCCGCCGCTGCCATTTCAATATCGCGTGTTTTATCTTGGGTTTCCCATGTAAACCCTTCGCCCATTGTGTGAAATTCACAGGTATCACTGAAATGGTCACGGATCAGGTTGCGTTCACCGCATTCCATGCCGCCTTTGATAAACTGGACCACGGCGCATTGCATGTCATGGGCAATGGCACGAAAAATCATCCCGAACGCAGCCGAACTTTTGCCCTTACCCTTGCCGGTATGCACAATGATCAGCCCCTTTTGGCCGGTTTTTGTGGCCATAATCTTATCCCGGGCAGCCTTTTTCTTGGCCATTTTCATGGCGTGGCGATCATTATCGTGGGTCATGGCATTTCTCCTGTTGCGCAGGGGTATTTTGCGCGCCGTATGCCGCCACTTCAAGCCAATAACGCATGAAATTCCAAACCTTTCAAAACCACGGACCACCCCACCCCGAGGTGCCATAGTAACGATTTGTTAACTAAGTATTTTTAGGCTGCAACCCAACCTCAGGAGGGTAAAATGCCGATCATTAAACAGATATTCCCCGTCTTATGCTGTCTGGCCCTAAGCGCATGCGACAGCCCCAGCATTGCCTTTATGGGGGCCTTTAATACCGTGGTAATGATTGAAAACAGTACGTTTTCTGTGCATCGGCGCGAAGATAAGGTTGAGGTTTATCGCACATCGTTTGAAATGCTGCCGCCGCGTGAACAGGTTTTACAACGCGCAAAACTGGCGATCATGCAGGCCACTGGTTGCGAGGTAAAAAATGGTTCCCTGCAAGGTGATCAGGCCTTGATCAAGGCCAGCCTTGCCTGTCAGGGTCAACCTGAAACACCCCCAATCCCCGCCCATCTTAGGTATGAATGTGACATTATTGATGGCTGGGATATGGCCACCAGCACCGCAGTCATTGATGCGATTGAATGCGTGCTAGTACCGATTTAGCACCGCTTATCACTGGCTCCGATCAAGGCTTCAATCAACCCCCTTGCCGAATTTGATTTGGGTACCCATAGCCCGCGCTCAATCGCTTCGTTCAGGCGTTGGGCAATTTCACGCAGCGCCGGGGCATTATGTTCGGCAATAAAATCGCGCGTGTCGTCGTCTTCCAAAAATGCGGCATGGACAAGGTCAAAATGATGCCCCTTAACCGCACCAGTGGTGGCAGCAAACGCAAACATGTAATCCACCGTTGCCGCCATTTCAAAGGCACCTTTATACCCGTGGCGTTTGACCCCATCAATCCATTTCGGGTTGACCACACGGGCGCGTACAACGCGGCCAATTTCATCCTCTAGCGTGCGAATGACAGGCCGTTCAGGGCGCGAATGGTCATTATGGTAAATCACGCGATCGCGCCCCTGAAGCGTTGCAACCGCAGCGGCCGCGCCGCCTTCGAACTGGTAATAATCATCGCTGTCCAACAGGTCATGTTCGCGGTTATCCTGATTTTGGACGATGGCTTCGACCTGCATCAGGCGTGCCTCAAACCCTTTACGATCCTTGCTGCCTTCAGCCCCTTGACCGTAAGCATATCCGCCCCATTCCAGATAGCTGTCGGCAAGGTCCGCCTTGTCTGCCCAAAGGTGTTCATCAATCATCGCCTGAAGCCCCGCACCATACGCGCCCGGCTTTGAGCCATAGACCCGCGTTAACGCTTCGCCCCCACGCGCACGCAACGCGGCAGGGTTCATATCATCAGGCTCATCCAGCGCCATAACCGCGCGCGCAGCAGCATCAACAAGGTCGATTAATCCAGGGAATGCATCGCGGAAAAACCCCGATATACGCAAAGTAACATCCACGCGTGGCCGGCCCAAAGCTGTGGCTGGAATAACCTCAAACCCAACAACGCGCCGGTTGGCATTATCCCATCGTGGCTTGACCCCCATCAAGGCCAAGGCCTGGGCAATATCATCGCCGCCCGTGCGCATATTTGCGGTGCCCCAAGCGGTCAGCAACATACTGCGCGGCCAATCCCCATGGGTCTGAAGGTGCTTATCAATCAACAGGTTGGCCGACTTCCAACCCAGCGCCCAAGCGGTCGGGGTCGGCACAGCACGTGTATCCACCGAATAAAAATTTCGCCCCGTCGGAAGGGTGTCCAAACGCCCGCGTGTGGGGGCGCCGGATGGCGAGGGGGCGATGAATTGCCCTGCAAGGGCGGTGAGAAGCCCCGCCTCTTCACCCGGACCACATGCTGTCACTTTTGGGCGAATGGTGGATTTAACCCCTTCGATCACTGCTTTGCTTTGCGGCCCAACCGGTGCTGTATCTTCCGCAATTAAGGCTGCAGCCAACAGCTCAAGCCGCTCAACGGTGTCGCCTTGGCTGCGCCAGATATCATCACTGATACGGGTCAAAACCTCAGGCCGAATTGCACCCCAAGGTGCAGCCATCTCGCAATCCAGCGGGTCAAAATCCAAACCTAGATCATCGGCAATTGCCCGAATTAATGATGCATCCGCACCGGCCCCCATGCCCCGTGGAACCCGCACCAAGGCTTGCACCAGATCGCGTTCAAGCCGCCCCTTGGGGGATACGCCAAAGACATGCAGCCCGTCGCGAATTTGGGCTTCTTTTAGTTCGCACAGATAAGCGTCCAGTTTAGCAAGATCGCCATCTTCATCATTGCCTGCCATGCCCACATCAACATCCAGACCAGTTGCGGATGTCAGCGAAAGTATCTCTCGGCGCAGATATGTGATCCTGCGTGGGTCAATGCCTGCGGCTTCGTAATATTCATCAACCAGCGCTTCAAGGTCGCGCAAGGGGCCATAGGTTTCGGCGCGCGTCAAGGGTGGCGTCAGGTGGTCAATAATTACCGCCTGTGCCCGACGTTTTGCTTGGGTGCCTTCGCCGGGGTCATTAACAATAAACGGGTAAATATGCGGCATCGGGCCAAACACAATTTCAGGCATGCATGTTTCGGACAGCGCCAGCGCCTTGCCCGGCAACCATTCCATATTGCCATGTTTTCCCATATGCACAATCGCATCCGCGCCAAACGATTTGCGCAGCCAGAAATAGAACGCCAAGTAATTATGCGGCGGCACAAGATCAGGCGCGTGATAGGTTTCTGTAGCGTCAATATTATAGCCACGCGCAGGCTGGACCCCGACCACGACATTGCCGTATTCCAGAACCGACAAGGTGAAATACCCGCGATCCGCCACATAAAACGGGTCATCTTCGGGTCGCCCCCAGCGTTCTTCTATTTGGGCGCGGACCTCCCAAGGAAGGTGGCCGTAACTGGCTTGGTAATCAGCAAGGGGCATCTGCACCCCGCCATCACGTTTTGCGCGATCGGTTAGCCAGTTTGTCGGCCCCGCCATGATTGCCTGCATCAAAGCATCGCTATCGGCAGGGGCGGCATTAACCCCATATCCAGCCTTCGCCAGCAAATCCAAAACATGGATTGTGGCGGCGGGTGTATCCAGCCCAACACCATTGGCCAAGCGCCCGTCTTTGTTCGGATAATTTGCCAAAATCAGCGCGACACGCCGATCTGGTTCAGGTTTCTGGCGCAGCTTTGCCCAGTTTGCCGCCAGTTCAGCAACAAACTGAACGCGATCACCACGCGCGCGGTAGGTTGCGATCGGGCATTCACATGCCTCATCGAAAAAGGCTTCGCCCTTAAAGCTGATCGCGCGCGATAAAATGCGGCCATCAACCTCGGGTAAGGCAACATTCATCGCGATATCACGCGCGCTTAGCCCCGAAAGGCCTTGTTCCCAAGTGTCTTCGCTTGAGGATGCAAGAACAACCTGAAATACAGGCGCGCCATTGGCCTGAGGCATCTGAAGGGGGTTCAATGCCCCGTTCAGATGCGCGCCCTCTTGGGCGGAGCCAACAGCGAAAGACGTGCAATTCAAAATTACCGCTGGCGGGGCCTGAGTAAATAAGGCCTGCAGCGTCACCACAGATACCGGATCCTTTAACGAGGCAACAAAAACAGGTAAAGGGTTCAACCCTTGTTTCAATAACGCCCTGACCAGCCGGTTAATCGGGTTCAGCCCCGCGCCCTGAACAAGTGCACGATAAAATATGATTGGCACAATTGGTGCGCCATTTTTCCAAACGCTTTGGGCGGCGGCCAAATCGGCTACACCTTCGCCGGGCCAATAGACTCCGGATCGCAACAAAGGACGGGCTGGATTTGGCTTTTCGCCCCCTGTCAGCATTGCCTGCGCATACTGCAGAAATGCGACTGCGTTTTCGCCGCCACCTTCGACCAGATAGGCCCAGAGCGCTGCATAATCACGATCTGAAACTGTGGATAGCGCGTGCAGGTCCGGGTCGGGTTTGTCATCCCCCGGCAATAATGCCAGCGCCACGCCGGCCTCGCGCAGGCGGGCGGCATATTGTTCAACACCATATTTCCAGTATCCGGCCCCACCCAAGACGCGGGCAATAACCAAGCGTGATTTTGTGGCGCAATTATCCAGATGTAAATCGACCGACATCGGGTGGATCAGGTGGGTCAGGTTAGCCAGTCGCAGTGTTGGCGGGGCAGGCATTTCGCTGCGTGCTTCGCTTAGGGCGGCCAGTTCTGTATCGGCCGCCGAAATAAACACCAGATCGGCAGGGGTTTGGCCCAGATCGACGGGTTCAAGCCCGTCATCGGTGCTTCCGGGTGTGGCGGCAAGCAGGTGCATAATTCAGGGCCTTTGTCTGGTGGAAAGCAAGGATGCCTCCGGCGGGGGTATTTATGGCAAGAGGAAAACAGATTACGTCAGAAGCTTTTCCATGAACAGGCTGGATTTAGCGTCAGGGTAGTCACCAAAGCGGTCGCAATTTGTAAAACCAGCGCGGGTATATAGCCCAATTGCTGCTTCAAGTTTGTTACCGGTTTCCAGCCGCATGGCTGTATACCCCTTGGCGCGAGCTTCTTTTTCAAGTCGCGCCAAAAGGGCGGCGCCGACACCAAGGCCGCGTGCATCTGGCATCACGAACATAGATTTTATTTCGCCATAGGTGGATTTGTCAGCAAGCGCAGCAGTGCCAAGGGTTTGGCCATCTTTTTCAGCGATGAAAAACGATATGTGCGGGGCGGTCAGGGCATCAAGATCAAGAAAGAAGTTATCTTCGGGCGGAAACAGGGTTTCCATCAGCGCGTGACTTTGTTTCAGCAAAACGGCGGCGGCTGGCTCGAATGGGTCGCCCATACGCACGACGACACTCATGCGCTAAGTGCTTTGGTAATCGCCGCATGGTCCAGCCCGGCTTGGCCGATAACCACAAGGCGGGTTTTGCGCGGCTGTTGCCCAAAAGGTTGGTCAAAATAGGTATCAACCCGCGGCCCGACCGCCTGAAGCGTCATGCGCATGGGTTTGCCTTGAACCGCGATAAAACCTTTTAGGCGCAAGATATTATGCGTGCGGATGATTTCAGAAACCTGATTTGCAAAGGCCACAGGATCGGCGATTTCATCGCGTTCGACAACGAAGCTTTCAAAATCATCATGGCTGTGTTCGTGATGGTGATCATCATCGTCGTGATCATGGTGGTGATGGTGAATTTCGTGGCGGGCAGCCAGATCGTTTTCGGCGCCTGCGCCTTGGCCAAGCAGCACCTTGATCGGAAGCGCGCCGTGGCTGGTGCGTATAACTTGCACGCCATCGCGGGCTTGGTCTGTCAGGCGCACAACCAGCGCATCGGCCTGATCATCCCCCATCAGGTCAGCCTTGTTAACCACAATCATATCAGCGCTGGCGACTTGGTCGGCAAACAATTCTGACAGCGGCGTTTCATGGTCAAGCCCATCATCGGCCCGGCGTTGGGCATCGATGGCGGCCAGATTTGCGGCAAACTGTCCCTCGGCAACCGCCTTGCCATCAACGACCGCAACCACACCGTCCACCGTTACCCGTGTTGAGATTTCGGGCCAGCCAAAAGCGCGCACCAAAGGTTGCGGCAAAGCAAGGCCCGAGGTTTCAATCACAATGTGTTCCGGCGGATTTTCACGACCAATCAGGCTTTCCAGTGTTGGAATGAAATCTTCGGCAACAGTGCAGCAAATGCAGCCGTTTGACAGTTCAACAATATCATCCTTGGCACAGGCAGCATCGCCGCACCCCTTAAGGATGTCGCCATCGACGCCAAGGTCGCCAAATTCATTGATAATCAGCGCGATGCGTTTGCCGTTTGCGTTATCCAGCATGTGCCGGATCAGGGTGGTTTTGCCAGCGCCAAGAAAACCGGTAACGATGGTTGCAGGTATTTTAGCCTTCATTGTTCAGGGTCCAGTCTGTTCCAGAAATATGCTGTGAAAAAGCCCAAAAGCACCCAGCCGGCAAGGGCTGCACCAAGGCTTAGCGTTACAAAATGCGCTGATAATTCAGGCGGAGCCACGCCCCAATATGTATTTAGATGTGGTGCACCGATTATGTGCGGCACAACCAACAACCCAATACCCAATAGCGGCAAAAAACCACGCCCAAAGGCAATTAATCCAAGGCCCGTGGCAGTGCTTAGGATGGTCAGCGACCACCAGATTTGACGCGGCAGAACCTCGGGCGTTAGGGTGCCGGGAAGTTCGGGTGGCAAGCCCAAAGCCGGGGCAAGCTGCACCGCAAAGAACCCTGCCAGACCCCAGATAATACCCTGACGCGGGGTAACCGATATGGCACGGGTTTTTGCAAATGCATACAGCGCAACCAGCATCAGGCCATAACCTGTATAGGTCACAAGATTAAAGGTAAGCGTCATCATGTGGCGGCCCCAATCGGCACCAAGATCAGGCGCCTCAGCCGGACTTTGGGGGGAGCCATTTATAGGAAAGTGAATACGCGCGCCGGCCTCATATAATTCGCCCTCAAGCAGTAGGGGAATAACAAAATGAAACTGAAGCAGCGCCGCAATCAGCCCCGTCACAACGCCGGCAAACAAGGCGCTGGTAAGTAAGTGTTTGGTCATAGCCAAAACCCTTTTTATTGGCGCATAGCATAAAACATATCGCCCGCCCAAGGTCAGCCCGGGCAGGAACGCAATCTGTCATGGCCATTCAGGTAAAACGCGATCGGCGTTAGTGGCAGGGAAATGCCATAGCGTGGCGTTGGTCGTGGGCTGCGTCATGCAAAACCGTTGCCTGCGCAATTCCAGATACCAGCAACAGCATTACGCCAGCCAGAAAAACCGTGGCGATGGGCAAAATTTTGCTGTCGGTGCGTGTGTTTGTAAGGGTCGTTGTTGTCATGTGCTTTACTCCTTTTCCCGTCTTCCCCGACGGGTGGTTTACGTTCGCGCATGGCAGGTCTCCTGGCTCGCGGCTTAATGCATCCTGTCGCCTTCCCGGGGTGTTTGCCCAGTGGCATATGACAGGTGCGCGCCACGTACAGTCGCGGGGGCGGCTGCGGCACAGGGCCCCTGTTTGGGTCACCCTTTCCCGCATTCCCTATTCTCCCCTGAATGCTTTGCATCCATATGTGGGGAACCATGCAGGTGCATTTGGCGTGAAATCACGGCCTGCGTCAAGGTTGATTGCGACATGCAGGGCCTAGTTTGCGGCGCTGCGGGGGGTAAAACCTTTGAATATCAGCCAAAGGCTTAGCGCAATTTCAAACAACCCACCGGGAATCGACAGGAATGTGCCAATGGCAATGCCCGATAGTTCAAACACAGTGCCTGCGATAAAAATAGCATAGCCAATACCACCCCAGAACGCGAAAATACGTGGGACAATCCGCGATATATACAACAGCCAAGCCAACAAAAGCCCACCAATACCCCACAGTGCCATGCCAATCTGATAGGCATAAAAATTTCCGGCACTTAGCAAACTTGCAAGGGTTGTGATGGTGGCGGCACTGGCCTGACTTTGACTAAGCGGGGCCAGCATCAGCAGGAAAACTGCGCCAATTGCCAACATAACAGTGGCCAACATTACCGCCCCAAAATACCCATAAGCCATTGTATTATTAAAGGGTTTTAGAATTACCAACATGATTGATCCGACCCCAACATTCACAGCGGAATGAACAATAGCCATCAAGATTGCGCCAATAATCAATGCTGGTTGATCAATGGAAATTGCAGCCAGCACATCAGGCGCACCCGTCACCTTGGCCGTTAACCCGCTGCCAATTCCGTAAGATAAAAATGCAAGAATGAACAAGCCGCCAAACATTCGAGCGGCTGTTTTGTGTGTATTTGTCTGATCCATTTCCGTATCCTTCGCTGGATGTTTCCCGCCCCAATACGGTTTGTTTTTTATCTTAGGAACTGCTTAATATACCCCGTGGTGGTTAAAATATTCACCACCTACATCAAAGGGCGTGACCTTATGAACAATTGGAAACAAATGCCGTATTTTATCGAAGTTGCCCGTTCGGGCAGCCTTCGCGCTGCGGCTGAACAAATGAACGCAACCCACGCCACCGTTCGCAACCATATTCAAACACTGGAAACCAGCCTTGGTGTGCAGCTTTTTCGTCGTTCACGCACGGGGCTTAGCCTGACACCAGCGGGGAACATGCTGCTGAAGGATGCCACCCAGGCTGAAAAACTATTGGTTCGGGGGCGCAACCAAGTGCAGGGGTTGGACAGGGTGGCCGCGGGGTTGATCCGCATCTCGCTTGATCCGATGATGGGCCATTACCTGATGGCACCCATTTTTGCCGAATTTTGCAAGCTGCACCCGGATATAGACCTTGAAATTCGCCTGACTTACGCGATCGAAGACATCACCCGCCTGCAAACCGATGTATCCATTCGTAATGCCGCAGAAATCACCGATGACGTGGTTGCCCGCAAACTTTTCCCCACCGCCAGCGGCATTTATGCCAGCCGCAGCTATATTGATGAAATGCTGCCCAAGGCCGGACACGCAGGCGAAAATTTAACGTGGATCGGCTATGGTGATGTGCCTGAACAGCAATGGTGGGTTGAAAATTCACCCTTCCCCAAGGCCGCGCTGCGCCACCATGTTCAAGACACCGAAATGCACCTGCATCTGGTGCGGGCGGGCGCTGGCCTGACAATTTTGCCAACATGGTTTGAAGGGATGTTTCCAGAACTACAGCGCGTACCTGACACCAAAATCATCCATAATCGACACACATGGCTTTTGCTGCACACAGACCTGCGAAAAGTCGCCCGCATTCGAATATTTGTTGATTACATAAGCAACGCATTGCTTGAGGTCCGCGCCAAAATTCTGCGCGGATAATACAATATCACCACCAAAAACGTGCGTATCTTGTGGATAAGTCGCCTATTTGCGCAACATACAGGGATCATCGTTGACTCTGGGCCTGTGGGTCGGGAAAATTACTGAACGACAAGAATCATTCAAGGGCAGCCCGATTGCGGTTTTCTAAACTCAGGCTTAATGGCTTCAAAAGCTTTCTTGACCCGACCGATCTGGTGATCTCGGACGGGTTAACCGGCGTTGTCGGACCAAACGGGTGTGGAAAATCAAACTTGCTGGAAGCCCTGCGCTGGGTCATGGGCGAAACCCGCCCCAAAGCAATGCGCGGCGGCGGCATGGAGGACGTGATTTTTGCCGGTGCAGCCACACGTTCGGCCCGCAATTTTGCCGAAGTCGTGATTACCATCGACAACAGTGAACGCCTTGCCCCTGCCGGTTTTAACGATAGCGACAATCTTGAAATTGTCCGCCGGATCACCCGCGATGCCGGTTCCGCCTTCAAGGTAAATGGCAAGGATGTGCGCGCACGCGATGTGCAAATGCTGTTTGCTGATGCCTCGACCGGTGCGCACAGCCCGGCGCTGGTACGCCAAGGCCAGATTAGCGAACTGATTAATGCGCGCCCCAAAGCCCGCCGTCGCATTCTGGAAGAAGCCGCAGGAATTTCCGGCCTGTATCAACGCCGCCACGAAGCCGAGCTGAAACTTAATGGCACCGAGGCAAATTTAGCCCGCATTGATGATGTGATCGAAGCGCTGGCAACCCAGCTTGCACAGCTTGCACGACAGGCCCGACAGGCTGCCAGATACCGCGCAATCGGGGATGATTTGCGCAAATCCGAAGGGCTGCTTTTATACCGGCGCTGGCAAGAAGCGGATCAGGCACGCGCCGCTGCCGAAACACAATTAACCGAACGCC
The DNA here is from genome assembly GCA_030625565.1 of Aliiroseovarius sp. Taxonomy (GTDB): domain Bacteria; phylum Pseudomonadota; class Alphaproteobacteria; order Rhodobacterales; family Rhodobacteraceae; genus JAAEUB01. The sequence goes on from DAOUQO010000007.1 coordinate 14,734, forward strand.
TTAAAATGGCAGGGGCCGCAGAAAATGCCGCGCGCACCGCCGCTAAAACCCGCGCGGCCGCCGAAGATGCCCTGCCAAAATTGCGCGAAGAAGAAGCAATTGCTGCCGCAGTTTTGCAACGCCTGTCAGTGCAGCGCGACACCCTGAAAGACCAAGAAACACAGGCCGCTGCACGCATTGAAACACTTAAGGCCCGTATCCTTCAGCTTACCAAAGACATGGAGCGCGAGGCGGGTTTGAACCGCGATGCAGGTGAAACAATTGAACGTCTGGAATGGGAACAAAACCAACTTGCCCAAGCCAGTGAAGGCCACGAAGATCGCCTGAAAGAAGCCAGCGAAATGGCGCATGAAGCCGCCCGCATTTTATCAGAACGCGAAGAAACCCTTGCGCAACTAACCGAAGATGTCGCCCGCCTGTCTGCCCGCCACCAATCGGCGCACCGCTTACTGGATGACAACCGAAAAACCTTGGTCAAAAGCGAAGCAGAAGCCGACCGCGCGCGTGGTGCAGTGGATGCGGCCAAGGCCGCTTTGGCCACGGCGGGCTTGGCCTTTAATGCCGCCGAAACCGCGCAGATCAATGCAAGCGCGCAGGCTGATGCCGCCGAAATTGCCCTGACTGTTGCCGACGAGGCCCGCACCGATGCCCAATCGCACGAAGCCGACGCACGCGCCGCACGTTCCGAGGCCGAAGGCGAAGTTAACGCGCTATCTGCCGAAGTCGGCGCGCTTGCCCGCCTGCTGGAACGTGACACGGCCGAAGGCGGTCAGGTTCTAGATATGCTGCGGGTTGATGCGGGGTATGAAAAAGCGCTGGGCGCGGCCTTGGCGGATGATTTGCGCGCGCCTTCTGTGCGCAGGGATGCGGCCTCGGGTTGGGTGGATTTGGCGGGCTATGCCAATCCGCAAACGTTGCCCCAAGACATCAAAGCCCTAACCAATTATGTAACGGTTCCCGAAGTTCTGACGCGCCGGATGGCACAAATTGGGCTGGTTGATCAGGCTGATGGCGCCGATTTGCAACAGGCATTACTACCCGGCCAACGGCTGGTTTCGCTTCAAGGTGATTTATGGCGCTGGGACGGTTTTCGCGCTGGTGCCGAAGATGCGCCTTCGGCTGCAGCCTTGCGGCTGGAACAACTGAATCGGTTGGAAGAATTAAAACAGGAATTGGTCGGGGCCACCGCCCGCGCCGAAGGGGCGGCGCAAGCACATGAACACCTGCGTGCCCAGCTGACAAAACTGGCCGAGGCCGATCGCAACGCCCGCGAAGCCCGCAAAAATGCAGACCGCGCCATGTCCGACACCAACCGCGCCCTAAGCCGCGCCGAAGCCGACCGAAATATCGCCGGCGGCAAACTGGAAAACATGGGGTTGGCCGTAGCCCGCCACAGCGAAGAGGCCATGGCCGCACGTGGCCGCATGAACGAAGCCGAAAAATCTGTGGCTGATTTGGGCGACCTTGCCACCGCCCGCGCCGAGGTCGAAGATGTAAAACTGAACGTCGAAGCCGCCCGCCTTACGATGCTGTCGCGCCGTTCGGGGCATGACGAATTAAAACGCGAGGGCGACGCAAGACTGCGGCGTTCTCAAGAAATAACCAAGGAATTATCCGGCTGGCGTTTGCGTCTGGAAAATGCGGACAAACGCATTGGCGAACTGGAGCTGCGCAAAACCGAATCCGAAGCCGATCTAAAAGAAGCCAGCGCCACACCCGGAGAATTAGCCGCCAAACGCGATGAACTTTCCGGCGCGATAAACCAGGCCGAGGCGCGCAAAGCCACTGCCAATGATGTTTTGTCCGCTGCCGAAGGCACATTGCGTAAAACCGTGGCAGATGAACGTGATGCCGAACGCAATGCCAGTGAGGCCCGCGAAGCCCGTGCGCGCAGCGAGGCCCGATCGGAAGCCGCGCGCGAAACCGTCGCCCACGCGGCAAGCCGCATCCATGACGAACAAGAAGTCACACCCGAAGCCCTACTGGAAAGCCTTGGCAGCAACCCCGAAAACATGCCTTCGTCTGAACAAATAGAACAGGATGTGAACCGCTTAAAACGCCAACGCGACGCGCTGGGTGCAGTGAATTTACGGGCCGAAGAAGACGCGCGCGAGGTTCGCGAAGAACATGACAACCTTGCCCACGAAAAGGCTGATCTGGACGAGGCCATTCGCAAACTACGCCACGGCATTGCCAGCCTGAACCGCGAAGGCCGCGAACGGCTGCTAACTGCGTTTGAGCAGGTTAACTCCAGTTTCACCTTGCTGTTCACCCACCTGTTTGGTGGTGGCGAAGCCAAGCTGGTTCTGGTCGAAAGCGATGATCCGCTTGAGGCCGGGCTTGAGATCATGTGCCAGCCTCCGGGCAAAAAACTTTCGACCCTTAGCTTGCTTTCGGGTGGTGAACAAACCCTGACCGCGCTGGCGCTGATCTTTGCGGTTTTCCTTGCCAACCCCGCGCCAATTTGCGTGCTGGACGAGGTGGACGCGCCACTGGATGACGCCAATGTCACCCGTTTTTGCGACCTGCTGGATGAAATGACCCGCCAAACCCAAACGCGTTTCCTGATCATCACCCACCACGCCGTCACCATGAGCCGCGCCGACCGCCTGTTTGGTGTAACCATGGCTGAACAAGGCGTTAGCCAACTGGTCAGCGTCGATTTGAAAAAAGCCGAAGCCATGGTTGCCTGATCCAAAACTTCAACTTTTGTCGATAGTGTTGCAGTTCGCGCCCCTACATGTGTAAGATTGCCGGAATAAATCATTTCAGGAGAGCAATATGAAACCAATTTCAGTAATCACAGGTCTTGCATTGGCACTGGGCCTTGCAGCCCCGGCCGCAGCGCAACAAGTGCTGGCATCAAACCCGCAAAGCCTTATTGATTATTTTTTCAACAACGGTATTCCGGCGCAGTTGACCACAGATTCTGTTGGCGACCCGCTGGTTGAATTCCGCGTTGATAGCGACACAATGCAAGTGTTCTTTTATGATTGCACCGACAATTCCGGCTGTCTGGCCCTGCAATTTTATGCAGGATATCGTTTGGATGCAGGCGTAGATCTGGCAACGATAAACGGCTGGAATGCTGACCGCCGTTTTGTACGTGCCTATGGCACAGATACAGGCGCAGCCCGGATCGAAATGGATATCGCCACCGGCCATGATGGCGTTAGCCATGCCGACTTTGGCGAACTTTACACCCTGTGGCTTGAAAGCACTAGCCTGTTTGAGGAACGTATCGGCTGGTAAGTCAACGCCCAAAGGCGCATCAACACAAACAACAAGGGCGGGGCTGTCATGCAACAGCGCCGCCCTTTCTTTTGCATAAAACGTTATAGACGGTTCAGCAATTCACGCGTTGGCCACGCATCTGCAGGCAGGCCAAGGCGCAGCTGTTCAGCCTGCACTGCGGCGCGGGTTTTTGCCCCCAAAATACCGTCAACTTTACCAACATCATGGCCGTGGGATTTCAACTTTCGCTGTAACGCCTTCATCTGTTCTGCCGATAGCGCGGGGTCAGGATTGCCTGCATCATAAACAGGTGCCCCTTCAAGGCGCGTGGCGAAATAGGCAGCGGTAGTCACATAAACAAAGCTTTTGTTCCACTCAAAATACACACTGAAATTTGGGTAAGCGATAAAGGCTGGCCCCTTGCGGCCCTGCGGCAGCAATATTGACGCCTGCATATTGCCCGACCCAAGGCTACCATTGCGCGCGCGAATGCCCAAACGTTCCCACTGGCTGACTTTCATCGTGTGGTTCAGGCCGGTTTCGGACCAATCCAGATTTGATGGCACAACCACCTCTTGCAGCCACGGCTCGTTTGCGTGCCAGCCCAGCTCGCTTAACATATGTGCGCCTGAAAGCAGCGCGTCGGGGGCTGATCTGCGCAAATCAACAACACCGTCGCCATCGCCATCCACCCCGTTTTCCAAGATGTCTTCGGGCAGCATTTGAACCATGCCAATTTCCCCCGCCCATGCGCCGGTTGAATTCACGGGGTCAAAATTACCCAGCTTATATAATTCAAGGGCTGCGAAAACCTGTGGTTGAAACAGCTCTGGCCGGCGGCAATCATGGCCTAGGGTCACAAGTGAATTAAGGGTATTAAAGTTCCCCTGAAAGGCCCCAAAATCGGTTTCAAAGGCCCAGAATGCAGTCAAAACGCCACGGCTAACACCATAACGTTGCTCCATTGTGTCAAACACAGAATCCCATTTACGAAGGTTAGCGCGCCCATGGTCCATTCGGTTCTGAGATATTAACGAACGTGAAAAATCGACAAAGGTTTTTTGGAAAATCCCTTGGGCACGATCCGCACGCAACGTGGCCGGATCCTGACGTGCAGACGCAAAAAACCCATTAATATCTGATTGGCTGTAACCCTTTCGAGCAGCCTCGTTTTTCATATTGTTGATAAAAGATGAAAATGTCCCCCCGCATGCCACATTGGCCTGCGCCGAGGTTGCACCAAACATTGCCAAGGCTGCGATGGTAAGAAATTTGCGCATATATATGCTCCCTAAAAAGTAACTTGGTTACTTTAGCAGGGTTGAAGCCTCAGGCAAATGCGATGATTACAACGACCAGTAAAAGCCCGCCCCATGCCCGCCAAAGCACCGTAACAGCATTGTCGATATCATCGGGTCCCGCATCGCGTTTTCCTTCGCCATTCACCCACGGAAATACCTGCATTTTTCCCGCATATGCACGCGGTCCGGATAGGGAAATTTCCAGAATAGATGCCATCGCCGCCTCGGGCCATCCAGCGTTTGGGGAACGGTGCAAGGGCGCATCGCGCCGAATGGTTTTCCATGCCTTGGGGCACCAGTAAACTGCAATTATCAGTAGCGCCGTTAGACGGGCAGGAACCCAGTTTAGCGCGTCATCAAATCGTGCTGCTGCTTTGCCAAAATCACGGTATTTCGGCGTTAGATATCCAATCATGCTATCCGCTGTATTGGTCATTTTATACAACATCAGACCGGGCAGGCCGGCGATTAAGAACCAAAAAACTGGCGCTACAACCCCATCGGAAAAGTTCTCGGCAGCGCTTTCGATTGCGGCCCGTGCAATGGCGGATTGATCCAGATCTGTTGTATCGCGACCAACAATTTGGGCAACCGCAAGGCGGGCGTCCCCGATGGAAAGGCGCAAAGCATCGGCCACTGTTTTCACATGGGTAACAAGGGATTTTTGGGCAATCAATATGGCGGCGCCAATGATTTCCAGAATGCCCCCGAAAGGCAAAAATGCCAACATGGCTCCAAGTATCCAAGCGGCCACTGCCAAGAATGCAAAGCCCCAAAGCCCTGCCTGAAATCTATTTTCACCGTGGTTGTATTTGCGATCAAGCCAACCCACTGCGCGTCCCATAACAACCGCAGGATGGGGCCAGCGGGACCACAACCAACGCGGCTCGCCCAACAGGGCATCAACCATTAAGGCAATAAGTAGAAGGCTTGCGTGACTCACAAAGCAGCCTCTAATTGGCCCCATTTATCAGCAGGGGGCAAGCCCAGACGCAGCCATGTATCATCATATGGAAAGACCCTGCTCCAAACACGTCTACGCGCAAGTTTCTTTTGCCATTTCAGGGCGTTATCAACTTTATACAGGCGAAACAGGGCCGTGCCGCCAATCAATTCAGCGCCCTTTGTTTGAACGATTGCATCCATGCGTGCCACATCAACGGTCAGCCGTTGGCGGGTGGCATTGGCCCAGCGCATATCTTCAAGCGCACGGCGCCCAATTTCTAATGCGGGCCCCGAAACGGGCCACGGGCCAAGCCTGTCTTTTAGCTGGTTGATCATTACGGGGTCCCCAATGGCAAAGCCAAGGCGCAGACCCGCAAGGCCCCAAAACTTACCAAGAGATTTCAAAATAACCACACCGGGCTGAAGTGACATTTCACGCACATGCGTATTGCCCAAAGCAATGTCACAAAAGCTTTCGTCAATAACCAAAAGACGGCGGGTGGTGTGGGCTTCGTCTTGGCCGCTCCACATCATACCGGTTGGGTTATTCGGGTGAACAACAACCCGCGCTTCGGCATTTTCCGAGGTCAGTTCCCACCCCGCCCCGCGAAAGGCGGCTTCGTGTTCGTTATAGCTGCGCTGGGCGATTTGCACCCGCCCGGTTGGTAATAAATGCGGCATGTTTGCAATCAATGCGGATGCACCGGGGGCGGCCAGAACAGCGGCCTGTTCAGGTACCATCCAGAAATCACGCGCCGCGGCTTCCAATGCGTTAACTGCGGCCATGTCAGGCAAGGCAGTCCAGCCGTATTGCGGCACATCCGGCACAGGATAATGAACAGGGTTTATGCCCGTAGACAGATCAATCCAGTCAGCCCGTTTGCCACCATATTTTGCAATGGCAGCATCCAGCCCGCCGCCGTGATCGCGCGGGGGATTCATTCACCATCATCCAATGGTAAATGGCGCGTTACAAAGTGGCCCTTTACTGCTTCTGGCCATTGGCGATAAGGCACTTGCCCATTGTCGCTTTCGGCATGTGCTGTGGCATAGGCAACGATACCTTCTGCTGCATCTATTTCGGGCGTGAAAGACCCCAATGTATAGGCCAGTTTATTTTCTGCCTGAATGGAAATATTGCAACTGCGTTCACACCCCATAAGGCAAGACACACGGCGTGTTTTAATATTGGTTCCTTGCGCAGCACCTTCGACCAACGCAGCCAAAGCTTCGCCATCAGTCTGGTCCATACCGGTATCTTCCCAGCCATCACGCTTGCAGGTATCGCATATGGTTATCCAAGTGGTCATCTTTGCCTCGCATGTATTTATCCACAGGCTTGAAGCGGAAAACTGCGCAAAACACAATCACCAAGCACTGATTCAGGTTTATTAAAAATTTCTTTCACATTCTTAACCATTTGTAAGGGTCTTAGTAGGACATTCAAAGAATAACGATTTTCTGGAATGCGGAGACGGTATGAATATCTTGATTGCAGAAAGCAATCCGTGGCAAGGCGAGGTGTGGTCCAGTCATCTTAGGAGATTAGGCGCAACGGTTACCCTGTGCCCTGACCGCGATTGCGCCATAGACACCCTTATGACGGCAAGTTTCCAGGTTATCATTCTGAATTTGGAATTAGGCGATAGTGATGCACTGTCGATTGCAGATTACGCGGCTTATCAATGCCCTGAAACAAAGGTGATCTTTGTCACTGGATCGACGTTCTTTACAGATGGCGCGGTTTTTACACATTTCCCGAATGTCTGCGCCTGTTTACCTGAACACGTCGCGCCGCAAGATTTGGCAGCATTGGTTGAATACCACACAACAAGAGCCGCCTAGCCCAGATTTTTCGTGCAAATAGCACATTAATGGTTTTAGTTGCGCGTATGGATCTGAATATTGAAATCATTCCCTTTGACAAGGCCGAACCACTTCTTGGTTGGTCGGGCCTTATGGATGCCTTGCAAGCCGGGCACCTTTTGCCCAAGGCCGAAATTGCCGACACATTTTTATACCGCGCAAACGACACCATGCTAACCCGCGCAGCGTGGATTGACGGGCTGGGGAGTGCGGTAAAAACCGCGACAATTTTTCCGGACAACGCGGCAAAACAAAAACCTTCTATAAATGGTGCTGTAAACCTTTATAATGATAATGACGGGATGCTTGAGGCAATTGTTGATTTCCATCTGGTAACCAAGTGGAAAACCGCAGGTGACAGCCTGCTGGGCGCCCGGCATCTAGCCCGCCCCGAAAGCCGCTGTATTTTAATTGTTGGCGCAGGAAATGTGGCGCATGCCTTACATGATGCTTATGCAGATGCCTTTCCCGGCGCGCGTTTCATGGTTTGGAACCGAACCCCCGAAAAGGCCGAGGCAATGGCGGCACAATATTCAGACATGTTGGTGGCGAGCGATCTGGAAACAACGGTGCGAATGGCCGATATCGTGACATGCGCCACCATGTCACGCGCCCCCCTGATTAAGGGTGAATGGCTGCAACCTGGCCAGCACATTGATCTGATTGGCGCTTATCGGCCAGATATGCGCGAGGCCGATGACATGGCGCTGCAACGCGCCACAATTTTTGTTGATAGCCGTGAAACTGTGCTGGAACATATTGGCGAACTAAAGGACCCCATTGCGCGTGGCGTGATCAGCGCCGATAGCGTGAAGGGTGATTTTTATGATATTGCGGGTGGTAGTTTTCAGCGCCAAAGCAAGGATCAGATCACCCTGTTCAAAAATGGCGGTGGCGCACATCTGGACCTGATGACCAGTCGTTATATTCTGGATCAGTGGAGGCGTGCTCCCGCCCGGACTTGACCCCTGCGGGGTGCGCATCCGGTTGGGCCAAGCACGCTGCGCGTGGGCATTTTAGCCTTCGGCGAGGATATTTTAGAACAAAGATGGTTGCGTTTTGTGGCAAAAAGAAACCCCCGCAGCCGGAGCCACGGGGGTTTTTTCGCAAAATGCTGGGTATGATTTACATCATACCTTCGCGCTGTGCTTTTTTCCGAGCTAATTTACGCGCCCGCCGAATTGCTTCGGCTTTTTGGCGTGCTTTTTTCTCGGAGGGTTTCTCAAAATGTTGCCGAAGCTTCATCTCGCGGAAAACGCCCTCACGCTGCAGTTTCTTTTTCAGGGCGCGAAGCGCCTGATCGACATTGTTGTCGCGAACACTGACCTGCATGTGGTGTCACCACCTTTCTAGGTTAAAATCCTGCAAAATCGCAGAAGCGTCCTATAGCAGGGGTCGGCGCTTGTGTCTATACTGTCGCAATATAAGGTAGTGGCAGAGGGTGAAAATGAACGAAATAACCATGATTTACGGCGCTTACGGCTATACTGGACGGCTTGTTGCGGCGCGTGCCGTGGCTGCGGGGCTGCGGGTGATTCTGGCAGGGCGTGACGCGGCCAAGCTGGCTGAAATGGGCGCGGATCTGGGGTTGGAACACACTGCTTTTGCCCTTGATGACGATGCTATGATTGGCGCGGAACTGGCCAAGGTTGCGGCGGTAATCCATTGCGCCGGCCCGTTTTGCATTACCTCGCGGCCAATGCTGGCGGCATGTTTGAAAGCGGGCGTTCATTATCTGGATATCACTGGCGAGGTTGGGGTTTTAGCCGCCTGTGCCGGTTTGGATCACAAGGCGCGCGCTGCCAAAATTACAGTAATGCCCGGCTGTGGATTTGATGTTGTGCCAACCGATTGCATGGCGGCGATGCTGGCCGAAAAGCTGCCCGATGCGACACGCCTGCAACTGGCCTTTGGTGGGCTTGAGCGCGCATCCCAAGGCACAATGCGCACAGCCACAATGTTTATAACCGCGCCCACATATCATCGCAAAGACAACAAATTGGTACCACGCCAAGCTGCACCAACGACAATGGTTGATTTTGGTGCCGGACCAGAGCAGGTTTACGCCACCACATGGGGTGATATCGAAACAGCGGCCCACAGCACCGGTATCAAAAATATCGATGTATTTATGAAACCTTCGCGTGAGATGGAGGCAAGCATGCGCCTGCCCGGATTTGTCCGAAAATTTCTGGGCACACGGTTGGGGGCCAAGATTATGCAGGCCAGAATTTCCCGCCTGCCGGCAGGGCCGAATGAGGCCGAGCGCGAACAAGGCCGCGGCCTTGTGACTGGTACGGTCTGGAATGATGCAGGCGAAAGCGTTACCTTGCATATGCGCACAGCCGAGCCTTACGACCTGACTGCCCGAACTGCGGTTGAAATTGCGGGGCGGGTTGTTTTGGGCAAGGTTCCGGTTGGGTTTCAGACACCCTCAATGGCATTTGGGGCAGGGTTTATTTTGGAAATCAAGCGCTCGGAAATGATTAACTAAGGGGCCGGTTGGCATGGACGAAACCAATATGAAAAGCAAACTTTTGGATGCGGTCCTGCCGCATGTGCCTTTTGATGGCTGGAGCGATACAGCCCTTCAGGCGGCGGCGGCCGATTGTGGCGTTAACATTGAAATTTCCCGCGCTACATTTCCACGTGGACCGGTTGATATGGCGCTGGCCTATCACCAGCGCGGTGACACAGCGATGGTGACGCGGATGCAGGGCGCAGACCTTGGTGCGATGCGTTACAGCGACCGGATCAAAGCAGGCGTGCGTTTGCGGCTTGAGGTTGCTGATCGTGAATTGGTGCGCAAGGGTATGGCACTGTTTGCATTGCCGCAAAATAGCGCAGTTGGAACGGGGGCTGTTTGGGGTACTTGCGGGTTGATTTGGGAAACTCTGGGCGACAGTTCACGCGATGTGAACTGGTATACAAAACGCGCGACTTTATCAGCGGTTTACAGCGCGACAATATTGTTTTGGCTGGGCGATGACAGCGAAGGCAGTGTTGATACATGGGAATTTCTGGATCGCAGAATTGACAATGTGATGCGCTTTGAAGGCTTCAAGCAAAAGGCCAAAGATAACGGTTTGGTTCAGGCATTTATGCGTGGGCCGGGGCGTATTTTAGACCAGATAAAAGCGCCGGAAAAAGCACCAAACGGAGGCCAAAAATGACCATGAAGGCAGTTGAGATAACCAAACCGGGCGCACCGGATGTTTTGCAAATTTGCGACCGGCCAATCCCTGTGCCTGCCTATGGTGAAATTCTTATTCACGTGGCTTATGCAGGGGTTAATCGCCCCGATGCTTTGCAACGCGCAGGTGCTTATGCCCCGCCGCCAACTGCCAGCCCTTTGCCGGGACTTGAGGCCTCGGGCGAAGTTGCCGCCCTGGGCGAAGGCGTCACCGAATGGGCGGTTGGCGACAAGGTTTGCGCGCTACTTCCGGGTGGTGGATACGCCGAATATGTGACCTGTCCGGCCACACATGCGCTGCCAATTCCCACTGGAATGGGCATGAAATCAGCCGCCTGTTTGCCCGAAACATACTTCACTGTGTATTCCAATGTGTTCATGCGCGGTGACCTGCAAGCGGGCGAACGTTTCTTGGTGCATGGGGGCTCCAGCGGGATTGGCACGACTGCAATTCAGTTGGCAAACGCATTTGGCGCACGGGTATTTACCACCGCTGGCTCGGACGAAAAATGCAAAATTTGCAGTGATTTAGGGGCTGAACGAGCGATCAATTACCGCGATGAAGATTTCGTTGAAATCGTCAGGGCCGCAGGCGGGGCAAACCTGATTTTGGACATGGTCGGCGGCAGCTATATCGCCCGCAACATCAAGGCGCTGGCCAATGAGGGCCGCTTGGTTCAAATCGCGTTTCTGACCGGTCCCAAGGTCGAGCTGAACTTTGCCCAGATCATGATGCGCCGCCTGACAATAACCGGCAGCACCCTGCGTCCGCAAAGCGACCTTGCCAAAACCCGCATCGCCAATGCCTTGCGCGAAAAAATCTGGCCGCTGCTGGATTCTGGCCGTATTGCACCGGTCATGGATCAAGAATTTTCCCTTGCCGACGCCGCCCGCGCCCATACGCGCATGGAGGCCGGAGACCATATCGGAAAAATTGTTTTGAAGGTTCGCTAAGACGCAGTGCGCGCGGCTGCTTCCATTTCGTGGCGCAAGATTGTGGCGGAGTCTGTAAGGTTCAGCGCCACGTCTGACTGGCTGATAGCCGCGCCTTTTTTCACTGCTTTGACCACCTTGATACCGCCCGCCAAACCAATGGGCAGCGCATTCATTTCCAGCGATTTAGCCGCGGGCATTACGCGGCCCCAGACAGTATATCCGCCTTCGCCATCCAACATATCACCGGGGCTTAGGTCACGTTTGGCAATGGCCACGGCGTCGGCGTTGAAGGCACGGCTTTGGCCGGTTGGCTCTCCACGCAAGGCGGCTGACAAAACCGAAATTCCCAGTTCAAGCCCGATCAGGTGAAACGGTTTATACATCGCCGCATATTGGCCGGTTTCATCTGTGGGCAGGCCGTATTGTTTGAAGCATCCGGCGGCATAGTCATTTGGTGCTTTCAGGATGACAAAAACACCCCACCGTAGGTCGCGCGCAACGTCAGATCCGTCACGGTTCAGGGATGACACCACTTCAACCATCCCGTCACGGTCCAGCACGCCGCCTATGGATTTCGGGCGCAGGATGTTTTGCAAATCATCGGTGGAACACGGGGGGAAAATCAGGCCGTTATCAGGGGCGGACAAGTCACACGCATTGGCAATCGCTGCCATTTCAATCGCCGACTTTGTGCCATCCAGAAATGAGTTGAACATCTGTGAATTCATGCCGGCGGCGGCGGCCTCATCAGCCGTTAGGCCATAATGTTTCCACACGCCATCTGGTGTAACATCATGATATTCCGGCAAATATTTTGTACCTTTACCAGCGGCGGTCACGGTAAATCCTGTGGCGCGTGCCCAGTCGACAAGTTCGCTGGTCAGGGCGGGCTGGTCGCCATACGCCATGGAATAAACCAACCCTGCGGCGCGGAATTTTTCGGCCAGCAAAGGCCCGGCCAAAACGTCGGCTTCGACATTGACCATGATGATGTGTTTGCCGTGTTTTAGGGCGAGCAATGCATGGGCAAGTCCGGCGGCAGGATGGCCCGTGGCCTCGATCACCACCTCGACATTTGAATCACGGATCAGGTCTTCGCCAGCATCGGTGAACCGTGTGGCGGCAATGCGGGTGTCTTCCCACCCCACATGGGCGCAGGCCGCACGGGCGCGGTCAGGGGAAAGATCGGCGATCACGGCGATTTCCATTCCCGGCGTGGTTGGTACTTGTGATAGAAACATAGACCCGAACTTACCGGCCCCAATAAGACCAACACGCACAGGATTTCCGGCGTCCATACGGGCAGCAAGTAGGTGATGTAGATTCATGATTCGTCTTTCCTATTGGGTTCCCGTGTCAGTACAACCTTTGATGCCTCTCGCGTCCACCCCGTCTATATGATGTGAGTGTACTTTTGAGGAGGGAGTAAGAATTTATAGCTGAGGAGGGAGTAAGAATTTATAGCGCCAATATGTAAGTGGGTCGGCCAGAAGTTTGCTATACGTACGGAATTTAACCATCTTTTACACCTTTGTGTTCGTGTTACGTTCCTATATGTAGTGGAGGGTATCGATGATTCTACAAAGAGGAGTGTTCAAGTGCCGGGATCAATACACCGAAGTGCAAAAAGCGGTAAGTTTGTAACAAAAAAATTTGCTACTGCACACAAGGCTACAACCTTAAGTGAAAAAATTGGAGGCGGTCCAACTGGACGGTCTCGGAGTGCGAAAAGTGGGATGTTTGTTTCAA
>DAOUQO010000287.1 GCA_030625565.1 Aliiroseovarius sp.
TCAACCCCGCCCGATCTGGTGCGCGAGGCCTGCGATCTGATCAAAGGATCACAATTTCATCTGATACGCGGGGCCGGACATTTGCCCTGTGTTGAAAAACCGGATGAATACGCCAAGGTTCTGGGGGAATTTCTGCGCGATATTGGCCATATCTGATGGCGCATTTTTTGCTGATCCACGGGACTTCGCACGGGGCGTGGTGCTGGCGCGATGTATTGCCGGAACTTGCAGCGCTGGGCCACACGGCGCAGGCAATTGATTTGCCGTCACATGGCGATGACCCCACCCCGCCCGAAGGGGTGACGCTGGATGATTATGGCCGCGCGATTATTGCCGCCATTGATGAACCGGTGATTTTGGTTGGCCATTCTATGGGCGGCTATCCAATCACGCTTGCTGCAGAAATGGCCCCAGAAAAAGTGGCGGGCCTTATGTATCTGTGCGCCTATACCCCATGGGCCGGACTGGGGCTGGCCGACATGCGAAAATGCGCCGCCTCACAGCCCCTGCGCGAAGCAATCCGCATCTCCCAAGACCGGCGCACCATGACCCTTGACCCCGATATGGTCGAGGCGAAATTCTATCATGACTGCCCGCCCGAAACGCTGGATTATGCCCGCCCGCGCCTAAGCGTTCAGGCGGTTGCACCAATGGAAATTCCGGTTGATCTGGCCCATGCCCCCACCCTGCCCCGCGGCTATATTATCTGTAACGATGACCGTGCAGTCCCACCGGACATGCAGCGTGAAATGGCAGCCCGACTGCTGAGCGACCATATTTTTGAAATCAACAGCGCCCATTCACCGTTTTTCGCATGTCCCGCTAAGTTGGCCAGAATTCTTGATACCTTTGCCGACCAAATTGTTGCAACAATCTGACACTTTTCGACAAATCCGAAGGAAGCCCGCGCATATTGGTGCCCACATCTTGATGTTGCGCGGCTGGCCCTTAACTGTTCTAAAACCGGAGCCTTTATGACCAGTCGATTACCCATTATATTTATATTTCTAACCGTGCTGATCGACGGAATGGGCATTGGCCTGATCATGCCAGTCATGCCGGACCTGATCAAAAATATCACAGGCGGAAATTTGGCGTCTGCCGCGAAATGGGGTGGCATTCTTTCGGCGTCATTTGCGGTTATGCAATTCTTGTTCGGCCCGCTTTTGGGCAGCCTTTCAGATCGTTATGGCCGCCGCCCTGTCTTGCTGATATCGCTATTTGTAATGTCTGGCGGCTATCTGGTGATGGCGGTTGCAGGTTCCATTTGGCTGCTGGTGGCGGGGCGGATTGTCGGGGGCATTACCTCGGCCACGCAATCAACTGCGGGGGCGTATATGGCCGATATTTCCAAGCCCGAAGACAAAGCCGCCAATTTTGGCCTGATCGGTGCGGGCATCGGTCTGGGTTTTGTCATTGGGCCATTGATAGGCGGAATTTTAGGTGCCTTTGGGCCAAGCGCGCCGTTCTTTGCCGCCGCGGCCCTTGCGATGGGCAATTTTGTGCTGGGCGCGCTGATCCTGCCAGAAACCGTCACCGACAAAAATCGCCGTGATTTCCAATGGAAACGGGCCAATCCATTTGGCGCGTTACGCGCAATTGCGCACCTTCCGGGCCTGAAACAACTAATCCTGCTTAGCTTTCTATACAGCGTGACATTCATGGTTTACCCATCAATCTGGTCATACTTCACCCAAGCGCGTTTTGGCTGGGACCCCATGATGACCGGTGTTTCACTGGCGGCCTTTGGCCTGTCGATGGCATTCACCCAAGGCCTGTTACTGCGCCCACTTGTACGGCGGTTTGGCGAGCGGCGCACAGTGTTTCTGGGGCTGGCATTCAACGCGATCGGATTCATTGGAATTATCACGATTCCCGTCGGCTGGGTGGTGCTGATTATGACGCCGATAATGGCCTTGGGCGGCGTTACAGGTCC
>DAOUQO010000069.1 GCA_030625565.1 Aliiroseovarius sp.
TGACGCCAACAAAGCCGCGAAATCCGTGGGCGCTGCCAAGGCTGCGGGGGACGAGGCAGAATTTCAACGTCTGCGCGCCTTGGTATCTGAAAACAAAGCGAAAAATGCAGATCTGAACGATGTGGTCAAAGCAAAAAGCACCGCTCTGAATGATCTATTGCTGGGCCTGCCCAACTTGCCCGCCGATGACGTACCAGACGGTGCAGATGAAGACGACAACGTTGAGATCAACCGTTGGGGAACCCCGCGCAATTTCGCCTTCACCCCGCGTGAACATTACGACATCCCCGCCGCCAAAGACGGCCTGAACTTCGACGTAGCAGCCAAACTGTCCGGTAGCCGCTTTGTGGTTCTGACCGGCACAATGGCACGCCTGCACAGGGTTCTGGCCCAGTTCATGCTGGACACACATGTCAACGATAACAATCTGTTAGAAACAAATACGCCGGTTCTAGTGCGTGAAGAAATGATGTACGGCACCGGACAATTGCCGAAATTTGGCGAAGATTCGTACCAAACAACCAATGGCTGGTGGCTGATCCCAACCGCCGAAGTGCCGCTGACAAATCTGGTTAACGGCGAGGTTCTGGACGCGACGACCCTGCCGCGCCGCCACGTTGCCCACACCTTGTGTTTTCGTTCCGAAGCCGGCAGCGCCGGACGTGATACCGCCGGAATGCTGCGCCAGCACCAGTTTGAAAAAGTCGAGATGGTTTCGATCACCCATCCCAATGAAAGTGCGGCCGAACATAACCGCATGACCAAATGTGCCGAAGGTATTTTGGAACGCCTTAACCTGCCCTACCGGACCGTGGTTTTATGCACCGGAGATCTGGGCTTTGGCATGCGCCGCACCCACGATATCGAAGTGTGGCTGCCCGGTCAGGATGCATACCGCGAGGTCAGTTCAATCTCGATCGCCGGAGATTTTCAAGCGCGCCGGATGAATGCACGGTTTAAGCCCGAAGATGGCGGCAAGCCGGAATTTTTACACACCCTGAACGGATCAGGTCTGGCCGTTGGGCGCTGCATGATTGCGGTTCTAGAAAATGGCCAGCAGGAAGACGGATCAATTGATCTGCCTGAGGTTCTGCGTGGCTATTTGGGCGGGAAAACCCGCATCACGGCCGACGGAAACCTTGCCTAAGGCCTTGCGGTTCTTAAATTTTATGCCCGTGGCGTCCGGCTAAATCGGTAAAGAATTGCCAAGCAACGCGACCAGATCGCGACCCGCGTGTGGCCTGCCATTCAATGGCTTCGGCGCGCAAAACTTCGGCGTCAATCGTGACACCGTAGGCGGCGCAATAAGCATCAATCATGGCCAGATATTCAGGTTGGGTGCAGGGATGAAACCCCAGCCACAGCCCAAAACGGTCACTTAGGGATACCTTTTCTTCCACCGCCTCGGACGGGTTTATGCCCGAACTTTGTTCGTTCTCGATCATGTCGCGCGGCATCAGGTGGCGGCGGTTCGAGGTCGCGTAAAACAGCACATTTTCGGGCCGCCCTTCGATGCCGCCATCCAAAACTGCCTTCAGGCTTTTGTAATGTTCATCATCGTGGGAAAAGCTAAGATCATCGCAAAACAGCAAAAACCGTTTGTTACTGCCGCGCAGCATATTCAAAAGTCGGCCCACCGAAGGTAGGTCATCGCGTTGCAGCTCAACCAGTTTCAGGTTTTCACCCTGTGCCAGAATTTCAGCATGTACTGCCTTGATCAGGCTGGATTTCCCCATCCCGCGCGCGCCCCATAACAGGGCGTTATTGGCAGGCAGGCCACGGGCAAATTGCAGTGAATTTGCCAGCAATGTGTCACGCGAACGGTCAATGCCCAGCAGCAATTCCAGCCCAACGCGATTAACCTGCCCCACCGGCACCAACCTGTCAGGTGCAACATGCCAAACGAATGCATCGGCAGCATCAAAATCAGGCGCGCCACCCGGGGCCGGCGCCAAACGTTCAAGCGCGCCAGCAATCCGGTTTAACGCCGCATCATTCATGGTGTTTTGTCATCCGATGCGGGGTCATCATCTTCGCCCTCATCATCATCATCATCAAAATCATCGTCTTCGAACCACAGGCCTTTTTCACGCAAATCTACTTCGCGTTTCTTTTCGACACGGGCAACAAGGAAAATTGAAATTTCATACAGGCCATAGACCACAACAAACAAGATAACCTGCGTTGTGACATCAGGTGGAGTGACAAGCGCGGCAACAAGAAGAATAGCAACAACGGCGTATTTACGGGTGCTTCGCAGGCCATTTGCCGAGGCAAGACCCGCCTTGCCCATCAATGTCAGCAGAACCGGAAGCTGAAAACACAGGCCAAAGGCCACGATCATTTTCAGTGTAATATCAAGGCTTTCGTTGATTTTACCGTTAAAAACAATGTCGATACCGGTATCAACGCCAGTTGGGTCACCTTCCCCCGACACAATTGCGGCGACAAATGAAGGCAGATCAGCAAAGCCTAAAAAGAAGGTCATCGCAAGCGGAACAACAACAAAATGGGCAAAGGATGCGCCAAGCAAAAACAACAAAGGCGAGGCAACAAGGAAAGGCAAGAATGCCGATTTTTCATTCTTGTACAAGCCCGGCGCCACGAAACGCCACATCTGGTTGGCAATCACTGGAAAGGCCAGCATCAAGCCGCCAACCATGGAAATACGGATCAAGGTGAAAAAATATTCCTGCGGCGCGGTGTAGATCATCACAGGGTTCGGATCCCCCAATTGGCGCATGGTATTTTCGATCGGTACCAACAGGAAATCAAGGATCCAGCTGCCAAAAGTAAAGCAGATGATCATGCCGACAATAAACGCCATAACCGAACGGATCAGCCGATTACGCAGCTCGGCCAGATGTTCAATCAGCGGTGCCGAGCTTTGTTCAATCTCGTCAGTGTCGCTCATGTGTCAGATTTTCCTGTGCTTGCGGGCTTGGCGGGGGCGGCTTTTTTGGTCGCCGTTTTCTTGGCTGGCGCTTTTTTTGCTGCGGCCTTCTTTGCCGGTGCCTTCTTGGCGGCAGGCTTGCGCGGTTTTGCTTTGGCTGTAGTTTTTGTTGTGGTTTCTTTCACAGACTTGGCTTCTGATGCCAGTCGTTCAGCACCATCTTCTATCGCTGCAATTTTTTCACGTCGTGCTTCGGCCTCGCGGGCGCGTTTGGCGGCAAGTTTGGCAGTTTCCTGACCATGCACCGCAGCCGAACCCTTAGTCGGATCCCACTTTTCAAACTGGTCAGTCGCATCTTTTAACGCATCCAGACCGGTTTGTTTCGGGTCCGCCGCTTTTTTCAAATCCGCCGCGATATCCTTAACGCCGCTTTCATCAGCGGCCTCGTTCATCGCCTTGGAAAATTCACGTCCCAAGCTTCGCGCCTTTGCAGTGGCCCGCCCAAGCGTGCGGAACATTCCTGGCAGGTCTTTCGGGCCAACCACGATCAGCGCGACGATGCCAATGAGCAAAAGCTCAGTCATGCCAATGTCAAACATAGGCGTACCCCTTTTGGTAAAAGCGGCTTACGCCTCTTCTTTTTCGCTTTCAGGGGTCACGTCTTTGGCCGTATCAGCGGCCTGTTCTTCGATTTCAGCGTTGCCATCCGACACGCCTTTCTTGAACGAAGTGATGCCTTTACCAACTTCGCCCATCAAGGACGAAATTTTACCGCGACCGAACAGAACCAGCACGACGACGGCGATCAAAAGAAGGCCTGGAAGGCCAATATTATTGAGCATGAAGTATCTCCCTTATGAAAACGGGCCACGCCCGTCCCTTAATCTTTGCTAAACGTATGTATTGCGTCCTTGCGAAAGTTCCAAGAAGCAAAAGCCAGATTTTTGGCTAAGGGGACGAAAAATCGCACCCAAAGCCCTCAGCAAACACAAAACACCGGTCCCGACGCAGCGCCAGCCACAATGCAGTGCCATTTTCAGGCAAAAAAACCGACGCCACACTTGCCTTAAGGGCCGAACCATCGCTCATGCGAAATTCAATCAGGCTTTCCTTGCCGATATAGCGCGCGCGTTCAACCACGCCGCGCGCCCATGTGCCGTGTTCGGGCGTCGGGGTCGGCCCATGACCGGCCCGATCAAAATCAATCCGCAAATGTTGCGGGCGAATAACAATCGCGATGGGCGTGCCATCATTATATCCTGGGGTCAAAAACTGGCCAAAGGCTGTTTCGCTAAGCGCGCCCTTAACCTCGGTGCGGATAACGTTGATATCCGAAAAAAACGCCGCGGCCAATTCATCCACGGGCGCGTTGTAAATATTATAGGGCGCGCCAACCTGCACCACGCGACCTTCGCGCATTAATGCAATTTCATCGGCCATGCGCATGGCTTCTTCAGGTTCATGCGTGACCAGCAAAACGGCTGTGCCTTCGCCTTTCAAAACCTCAAGCGTTTGGTCGCGAATATCATCGCGCAGCCGGTTATCCAGCCCGGAAAATGGTTCATCCATCAGCATGATTTTTGGGCGCGGCGCCAAGGCCCGCGCCAGCGCCACCCGCTGCTGTTCGCCACCCGATAATTCATGGGGGAAAGCATCGATAAATCTGCTCAAACCGACCTTATCCAGTAATTCACGCACCCGCAGTCGTTTTTCAGTGCGCGTTCCGGTCAGGCCAAAGCTGACATTTTCAGATACAGAAAGATGCGGGAACAGCGCGAAATCCTGAAACATCAGGCCAACCGAACGCTGTTCGGGCGGCAATGCGGTGGTGGCGTTGCTAATCAACGCGCCATCGATATAAATTTCGCCTTCGTCTTGGGTTTCGACCCCCGCAATGATGCGCAAAGTCGTTGATTTACCGCAGCCCGAAGGCCCAAGAAGGCACGTCACCTGCCCCGGTTTAACCTGCAATGACACGTCATCAACCACCGCGCGCCCACCAAAGCTGCGCCGAATATTGCGTACTTCCAGCCGTAGGGGCTCTTGTGTCAAATCTACGCTCCTGCTTGCCCCTAACCTGATGGAAACCATCAGACATGCAAGGGCATCTTTCGCCAGATACCAGCCTGACCCAGCCATAGCAAGGCCGCACAAAAACATCGCTGCGCCTTACCTGTTGTTAGGCGCCTTTGTAATTATGAAGGGCGGTATTTCCCGGTTAGCTGCGGGTTGCGGCGCGATACCACGCGATGATTGTCGCGCGCTCTTCAGGCTCAATAAAGGTCAAATTGGCCGGAGGCATGGCATTGGTCAGGCCCGCCTGCAGATAAATAAGGCGCGCCTGACGGGCAATATCGTTGGGATTATCCAGCACGATACCTTTGGGGGCATGGTTTAAACCATCCCAGTACACGTCTTGACCATGGCACATTGAACAGCGGCCCATGATGATATCCTGCACATCATCGAACCCTTCGGCGGCGGCAAATTTTTGTGCCTCAGGCCCCAGCGACGCGGCGTCTCGGTCATGGAATATTGATGCCGTTGACAGCCACATGACCAAAATAAACAGCCCTGCCGTAATGACCCATGTCCAGTTAGGCGTGCCCTTGCGCGCATGTTTTGTATTGAAATAGTGGCGAATGGAAACCCCCATCAAAAACACCAACGCCGCAACCAGCCAATTCATTTCCGACGCAAAGGCCAGCGGGTAATGGGTTGATAGCATTAAGAAAATTACCGGCAAGGTCAGGTAA
This sequence comes from Aliiroseovarius sp., assembly GCA_030625565.1. GTDB lineage: Bacteria > Pseudomonadota > Alphaproteobacteria > Rhodobacterales > Rhodobacteraceae > JAAEUB01. Next base: position 5,650 of record DAOUQO010000069.1, read on the forward strand.
TTATTGTGAGTTGAACGCTGCTTGGCAATCTTGCCGTATTTGGCATCCGGCGTTTTTCCTGCCTTCAAATCAGCCACCACGATACGCTGGTTCGGCATGATGACGATAAAAACATTGCCGGTCATGATTGTCGCGGTAAAAGCCCCAAGATGCAGCAGCGCGGCGCGACCGCTGAATACTTGCGTATAGCCCCACGCCATGACGACAAGAACGATGAAAAGAAACACCATCAGCCGAGTATTGTTATCGCCAAATCTGCTTTTGCAAATCAAATCATAGGCCAGCCAGCCAAAACCAAGGGATCCAAGCGAAATCAAAACTGCCTGCCAGACGGGGATATCCAGCACGTTAGGGTCAACCAGATACAGCTCACCGCCCAGATAATAGACCAAAATCAGCATGGCAAAGCCGCTAAGCCACGTGGTGTAGCTTTCCCATTTGAACCAAATCAGGTCCTCGGGCATGCGGGCCGGGGCCACCATGTATTTCTGGATATGGTAAAATCCGCCGCCATGCACCTGCCATTCTTCGCCCGAAACCCCCGGCTCGCCGTCGGGTACCGGACGCAGGCCCAAATCTAGCGCGATAAAATAAAAGGACGACCCGATCCAGGCCATCGCGGTAATGACGTGCAGCCAGCGCACAGCAAATTCAAGCCATTCCATCAGAAAAATACTATCGAACATGTTTCCCCCGTTTTTGCTAGCTATAGCATATTGTATTTTTCTGTGTATCCTGAAAATTACGCAGGACTTTCAAAGAAATCAAAAACATCATGGCCTATCTTGATAATATCAAAATGTTTGTACGCGTGTATGAACTTGGCTCAATGTCGGCGGCTGCGCGCGATCAACGGTGTTCGCCTGCGGTGGCCTCAAGCCGGATTGCTGATCTTGAACGATATCTGGGCACGCGATTATTCAACCGCACAACGCGGGTTTTGCAAGCTAATGAAAATGGTCGGCTGTTTTATACAGGGGCCTGCCGGATACTGGATACGATTGCCCAAGCCGAAGCCACGATTGCCGATGCTGTTAAAAACCCGCGCGGCACTTTATTTATTGGCGCAGGTCTGGGCATTGGGCGGCGGATTATTGCGCCTGCTTTGCCTGAATTTAAAAAGCTATACCCGAATATTGATATTCGTCTGCGCCTGTCAGACCGCGCCATTGATGTCATGGTCGAAGGGCTGGATATGGTGTTCCACCTTGGTTTGCCCGAAGACAGCAATCTAAAAATTCAGGTAATGGCCAATTGCAATCGGGTGTTATGCGCGGCCCCTTCTTATGTTGCGGCGCGGGGCAACCCTGTTGATGGTGCCGCACTTTTATCTGATAATCACGCCTGCCTTGCGTTGAGGTTTCCCGGATCAAAAGAATTTCAATGGAGCTTGACCACACCGGACGGGCCACGTCGTTATTCGGTTAGCGGGCCGTTTGAATCAGATGACGGCGACGTTTTAACGGCTTGGGCTTTGGAAGGTCACGGTATCATCTTGAAGCCGGTTTTCGAGGTTGCCAGCCACCTTGCCTCGGGAAGCCTGGTCGAGATTGCAAAGGCAACCAAACCGAATGCGATCCAACTGGCCTGCCTTACCCCGCACCGCAAGATGAAAGACAGCAAGATTAAACTGTTCACAGATTTCATCCGGCCAAGGATCAAAGCGGCCCTTACCCCTTAGCGCGTGTTGTAACCCCTAGATAAGAGCACGCGAAAGGCAGGCTAATAGATATAGCGAATTTGGTCGGTCCAATAACGTTCAACCCGTTTCAAAGCACTGCTAATGTCTTCAATCCCATCGGTGCTAAGGACCGCCCGACTTTGAAGGCCTTCGGCGTGGCGTTCAAATAAACCGGCAACCATATCACGAACCTCGCGGCCTGTTTGGGTCAGGCGCACCCGAACCGAACGGCGATCAATTTCACAGCGCTGATGGTGCATATAGCCCATTTCGACCAGTTTTTTCAGGTTATAGCTGACATTCGAGCCTTGATAATAACCGCGCGATTTCAGCTCGCCCGCCGTAACTTCATTATCACCAATATTAAACAGCAAAAGCGCCTGAACCGAATTTATTTCAAGCACGCCAACGCGCTCAAACTCATCCTTGACCACATCAAGAAGCAGCCGGTGCAGACGTTCGACAAGGGATAAAACATCCAGATATTGGATTGCAAAATTTTGAGGCGTACTTTGTCCGGCCTTCGCCCCGATTTGGGAATGCATACTCATTTTTCTCTCCGCAATGAACTTTGAAAGAACATTCGGCGCAAAAGGAAAACATTCAGTTAAATGCAGAACGGATAACCCGAAAATTTTAACTACCCTCAGTCAAGTTCCGCAAAATGGGTCATTTCCTTTATTAAAACAGATACTTGCGGCGGAGCAGATTCTTGCCCCGTAACCCACCGATATAGATCAAGGTCGCTTTCGTTCAGCAAATTTTCAAATAAATCCAAGGCAGCGTCATCCATGTCACCCAAATGTGCCAAAGCAAAGGGGCCAAGAATCAGGTCCATTTCCTTGGTGCCGCGCCGCGCCGCGCGCATCGCCAGACGCTTTAGGCGGTGTTCTTTTAGTTCGGTCATGATTTCACGGCCCCATCTTTGAATTGCAGGCGCAAAGCCTTTTCCAGCCGCCCGAGCTTATCGGCAGAACGCGCCATTTCGCCCTTTAAGGCACGCATTTCCGACAAAATGCTTTCCAAATCCGGGCTTAGCGCGATTTCGTCACCGGGCGCAGGCACGCCTTCGCCCCGTCCGGTCATTAGCCAAACCAGCGAAACATTCAGCACGCCGGCCAGCATTTGCAATTTATTGGCGCGGGGTTCTGACAGGTCGTCTTCCCATACCGCCACGGTTTTCAGCTTGACGCCCAGACGTTTGGCCAGCCCCTTGCGGTCCAGCCCCGCCGCTTCGCGCGCGCCAGCCATGCGGTCGCCAAAGGTTGCGGTTTCTTCGCTGTACCAGTCATCATTCAGGTATTGGTCTGCCATGACACCCTTTCTGCCGATCCCACTTGATCGCCTCATGCCCCATGACTAAAACAACATGGGCGCAACTTCAAACCGGAACATTGATTATGAGCATTCTTTCAAAAACACTTGCACGTGTGAAACCGTCACCAACCATTGCAGTTTCAACCTTGGCCAATGAATTAAAGGCCGCCGGTCGCGATGTGATCGGGCTGGGCGCGGGCGAACCCGATTTTGACACGCCTGAAAATATTCGCAAGGCTGGCAAGGCCGCGATTGATGCAGGCCACACGCGTTACACCGCGCCCGACGGTATGCCCGCATTGAAACAGGCGATTTGCGACAAATTCAGCCGCGACAACGCCCTGCAATACAGCCCTGAACAGATCAGCGTTGGCACCGGCGGCAAACAGATTTTATATAATGCGCTGATGGCGACGCTAAACCCCGGTGACGAAGTGATTATTCCGGCGCCTTACTGGGTCAGTTACCCCGATATGGTGCTGCTGGCGGGGGGCGAACCTGTGATTGTCGAGGCCGGAATTGAAACCGGTTTTCGCATGACGGCTGCGCAGCTTGAGGCAGCGATTACACCAAAAACCAAGTGGCTGATTTTCAACTCGCCCTCGAACCCCACAGGGGCCGGATACAGCCGCGCCCAGCTTAAGGCGTTAACCGATGTGTTGCTGCGCCACCCCCATGTCTGGGTCATGAGCGACGACATGTATGAACATCTGGTGTTTGATGATTTCGAATTTTGCACCCCTGCCCAGGTTGAACCTGAATTGTACAGCCGCACCCTGACCTGCAACGGGGTTTCCAAGACCTATGCAATGACCGGCTGGCGCATTGGCTATGCGGGCGGGCCGACTGAATTGATTTCAGCGATGCGTAAAATCCAGTCGCAAAGCACATCAAACCCGTGTTCAATATCGCAATGGGCCGCACTTGAGGCCCTGAACGGCCCCCAGGATTTCATTGCTGAAAACAACAAGGTATTCGCCCGTCGCCGCGACATGGTGGTTGAAATGCTGAACGCCGCCCAAGGGGTAAGCTGCGCAGTTCCCGATGGTGCATTTTACGTGTACCCCTCGATTGAAGGCTGCATTGGCAAAACCACCCCAGCGGGCACCAAAATCACCGATGATGCGGTGTTTGCCACCGCTTTATTGGAAGAAACCGGCGTTGCGGTGGTGTTTGGGGCCGCCTTCGGGCTATCACCAAACTTCAGGGTAAGCTACGCTACCTCAGACGCGGCGCTGAAAATTGCCTGCACACGCATACAGGAATTTTGTGCCGCGCTTAGCTAGCACATAGATAAGGAACAGACATGGCATCCGATTTACCCGACTACTTTTTTCGTGTGCGCGAAAATGGGGCGTTCGTCTTTCGTGTGGATGTCGAAAACCGTCAGCGCCGAATTGATATGGACCAGATTGCTGTGGTCAACGTTAAAAACGGCGAAATCAAACCCCATGGTGGTCGGGCCCTAAGCGACGATGATGTTCAGGCAATTTCAAACTGGATGCAGGAACGCCAGATGGTGCTGGCCGAACGCAATATCGATGATATTTTGCGCAATGTGGACCATTTGAACATAACCGCGCATTGGGCGCAAAGCCGCGCAACCGAAGATGAACTTGAGGCAATTACCGACGCGCTGCTGCTGGCGATGCATGATTTACGCACAGTGCTGGTGCGCAAGAAAGCCGACCGGATGATGAAGGGCTAAGCGCGGCCAATATGCGATGAACGCCGCCAAAAGCGGGCCATCATCAGCACACCAGCCAGCAAAAGCCCGATAACCAGCCCTGTCCAGACACCAACGCCACCCCAGTGCCACGTGATCCCCAACAGGTATGACATTGGCATTCCAACCACCCAGTATGATAGCACCGCATAAATCATCGGGACCTTGGTATCATGCACCCCGCGCAGCAGGCCCAGCGCCATGACCTGCGCGGCATCTGCCATTTGAAACAGCGCGGCAACCGCCAGCAAAGCACGCCCGATTTCCAGGATTTGCGGGCGCAATGCTTCGCTGGGGGCCAGAAAAACACCGACCATCTGGTTTGGAAAGATCAAAAAAATTGCGACTGACACAATCGCCGCCGCAAAGGATATGCCCAGCGCAACCCCTGCCCCGTGGCGCAAACCAGCCTCGTCGCGCCGCCCCAAGGCACGTCCGGCGCGCACCGTTGCCGCATTGGCCAGCCCCACATGGATCATGAAAAACAGGCTGATAATCTGAAGCGCAATGCCGTGGGCGACCAGCTCGGCCGTGCCAATCCAGCCCATGATAATGGTCGAGGCCGAAAACAACCCTGCTTCGGCTAAGGTGGTGATACCAATCTGGCTGCCCATACGCGCGACTTGGCCGAAAACATCCCAATCAGGGCGCCAAAACCGGTGGAACAACTGGTGCTGCGGCAAAACCCGTATGGAATAGCCCACCAACAACAACAGCGTTGCAGATTGTAAAACCACTGTGGCAATCGCGGCCCCGCGCACCCCAAGTTCGGGCGCGCCCCAATTGCCGAAAATCAGCGCATAATTCAAAGCCGCGTTCAAAGCAGCCGCCGCCAGCGTTGCGTACAGCACCACGCGGGTATGTTCGAGCGCCGAAAGATAGCTTTTCAACACCATCACCAGCAGCGCCGGAAACAGGCCCCAGCCCGCGATGCGCAGATATTGCTGGGCAATGGCAGACAA
>DAOUQO010000160.1 GCA_030625565.1 Aliiroseovarius sp.
GTGAACCAGTGCTGCCACCTCTGGCCTTGGCCGATATGATCGCGGGGCTGTACGGATCATCCGCCGTTTCCATGGCGCTGCTGGCACGCCAAAGGGGTGTGGCCAGCGGGCAGGTTATTGATCTGTCTTTGCTTGAACCTATATTTTCAATCCTTGGCCCCGATGTGGCCATCCACCGTATGACCGGCAAGATTAACGAGCGCCTTGGAAGTGCTTCGAAAACAGCATCGCCGCGCAATGTTTATTTGTGCCGTGATGGCAAATATCTGGCACTTTCAGGATCCATACAAACCATTGCCGCGCGCATTTTTACCGTTATCGGGCGCGAGGATATGATTGATGATCTGCGCTTTAACAGCAATTCCTCCCGCCTTGAAAACCGCGAACTGGTCGATGCCGCGATTGGTGGCTGGTTCATGAAACACGACAGCCCCGAAGCCCTGCAGGCCATGCGCGATGCAGGCGCAACCGTTGGGCCGGTTTATTCTGTTGCCGATATTTCCACCGACGCGCATTTTCTTGAACGCGAGGTGTTTTTGGATGTTGAAGACCCCGAACTTGGGCCAATTCCTATGCACAATATCGTTCCGCGCCTATCCAAAACCCCTGGAGGGTTTCGCCATCCAGCCCCGCAATTAGGGGCGAATACCCAAGAAATACTGGCCGAGGCAGGCCTAAGCATGGATGAAATCACCGCTGCAATGGCATCTGCAAAATGACGCTGCGGTCCCTTTTATATGTTCCGGCCGACAATGATGAATTTATTGCCAAGGCCCATCTGCGCGGGGCGGACGCGATCATTCTAGATCTAGAAGATTCCGTTTTGAACGCGAACAAACCTAATGCCCGACAAAACTTGGCAACGTCTGTAAAACTGTGCAAGCAATCAGGTGCCACCGTTTTTGTTCGTATAAATGCCGCCCGAAAAATGCGTGAAAGCGATGCTAGTGCCGCACTGCAAGCGGGGGCAGACGGGGTTTATTTACCCAAGGCCCGCGCCAAACGTATTGGCAAACTGCACCGTTTTCTTAAGCCACTGGAAAAATCCCTGAACCTGAAACAACTGGCGATCATTGCCTTGATCGAGGACGCCAAGGGCGTATTGCAGGCCGAAAAAATCGCCCGCCATTCCCGCGTCATCGCCCTGACAATCGGGGCCGAGGATCTGGCAAACGCCATCGGGGCGACACCAGACCCCGATGTGCTGCGTTTTCCAAAACAGCTGGTTCATTTTACGGCCAAGGCGCATGGTATTATGTCGTTTGGTCTGTTCCGGTCAGTCGTTGATTATTCAAATATTCCCGCCATTCAGGCCGCCGCCGAAGAGGCCCGCAAATACGGTTTTGACGGGGCCAGCTGCATCCACCCGGCGGCAGTGCCGATTTTAAATGCGGCCTTTAGCGCATCAAAAGAAGAACAAATTTGGGCGCGCGAGGTCTTGCAAGCCACCCAAGATGCACAAGCCGGATCATTTACCTTTCGCGGCCAAATGGTCGACGCACCAGTTTTGGCCCGCGCGAAACGTATCCTGAACAAACCATAAGGCAGCCAATGACACATCCAACAGATTACACTTTCGCAACATTACAGGACCATATCGGCCACGATTTCGGGGTATCCAAGGATATTTCCATCACCCAAGACCGGATCAACCAATTTGCCGATGCAACGGGCGACCATCAGTGGATCCACATTGATGTAGAGCGTGCCAAGCAGCACAGCCCCTTTGGCGGCACTATTGCGCATGGTTTTTTAACCCTGTCCCTGATCGGTGGCATCATGGGCGAATGCGGCGTGGTCCCGACTGACGCCAAGGCCGTGTTTAATTATGGCTGTGAAAATGTGCGTTTTCTGGCGCCCGTTCCAGCGGGGGCAATTGTGCGTGCGCGGTTTTCACTGAAGGCGGTCGAGCCACGGGGTGACGGGCGCAAACTGATCCGCGTTGCCGGTACGGTGGAAATCGAAGGCAGCGACAAGCCCGCCCTTGTTGGCGAATTTTTGGCGCTTGCCGTTGGCTAAGGGCGTAAATTAGTACTCAATCGGGATGACAGTCACCAAGTCGCCATCGCGGATTTCACAAGGGGCCTCGTCCAGCACGATGAAGGAATTTGCCTTGGCCATGCTGGTTAACACACCCGAATTTTGCGACCCAGTACTGGCGACATGGGTGTCGGCACCGGCGAAGGTGATTGTGCCGCGCGCGAATTCCATCCGGTCGTGGCCCTTGGTGATTGGTGCGCCTTTGTAAGGCAGCGTCATGCGTTTTTGCGGCGCGGGTTTGCAGCCCATCATCACCAGCAATGCCGGACGCACCAGCAACAAGAAAGTGGCCAGAACAGAAACCGGATTTCCGGGCAGGCCAAAGAACATCGCCTTGCCGATCGTGCCATGCGCCTGCGGCTTGCCGGGCTTCATGCGGACCTTCCAAAAATCAATGGTACCGATATCATTGATCACGTCTTTGACAAGGTCATAATCGCCCTCAGAAACCCCGCCCGAGGTCAGCACGACATCGGCGCTGTCGGCCCCTTTTTGCAAGGCAGTGGCAATGCTGGTCTTGTCATCGCGGATGATCCCAAGGTCAACAACATCAACCCCAAGCGCGTGCAGCACCGCCATCATCGAATGGCGGTTGCTGTCATAAATCTGGCCTGCTTCAAGCGCAGCACCCGGCGCGGTCACTTCGTTTCCGGTTGAGACAACCGCGACCCTCAGGCGACGCACCACCTGCACCTGCGCGTGTCCAAGGGATGCGATCATTCCGATATCAGGCGGGGTCAGCAGGTGACCCTTGGCAAACACTTCGCAGCCTTTGGTGATGTCTAATCCAGCGCGGCGAATCCAACGGTTTTGCACTTCGCCCGCCGGTACGTGCAACAGGTCACCATCACGCGTGGCGTTTTCCTGAATGACGATGCAATCGCAGCCATCAGGGATAGGTGCGCCGGTTAATATTCGCACTGCTTCGCCCGCACCAAGGGTTTCATCCATACGGCTGCCCGCCTGCACCACGCCAACGATGCGCAAGGTGGTTTCAGATGTCTTTTCAAGGTCTTGAAACCGAACGGCATAGCCATCCATGGCAGTATTATCGTGGTTAGGAACATTTTCAGGCGCAATAATTGACGTGGCCAGCACCCGCCCAAGGGCCGCGGTTAACGCGATAGTTTCGACCTCGCAAATCGGAACAACCCGCGCAATGGCGCGTTCGCGCGCTTGGGTGAACGGCATTAATTCCATGATCTGCGTTCCTTATATTACAGCGACCTTACGGACTGTTTTATCGTCATTATCTTGTGGTGTCATATCCTGCGCGCCATGGAAAGCCACTGCGTCACTCGCACACCAAAACTATTTTTATCCAGCCTTAATCACCACGGGCAACCGGCATGCCTGACGGGCTGGAGGTGGCGCTTGGCTCAGGCACGCCCAGCCCTTCCAGCACCCGAAGCGGGCGTTTCACCCGCTTGGCCAGACCCGGGCGGGTTGGTGCGGGGATTTGTTTCGAGACCTCAAAAATCAACACACCACCGGCCGTGATCAGCGGCAAAGCGCAGCCTGTGCGTTCCCAGAATTTTCCAGTTTTTAGCCAAAACCGTTTCGACGACGGCGGCTGATATAACGCCGAGGCATTGCGTTCAGAAATCAGCCCATGACGCTTAAGCAGAGCATCAAGTTGCCCCGCAGAATACGGGCGGCCATAGCCAAACGGGGTTTTGTCAGATCGCGACCACAGCCCCGCACGATTGGGCACAATGAACAAAGCGCGCCCGCCGGGGCCAAGCACCCGATAACATTCATCCAACAATAAATCCGGTGTTTCGCTGGTTTCCAGCCCATGCATGACAACCAGTTTATCGACCGCACCGGTATCGATGGGCCACATATTATCCTCGACCAAGGTCGCGACATTTGCAGCCCCCGGTGGCCACGGCATCACCCCTTGCGGTGCAGGCATCAGGCCAATAACACGGCGCGCATTTTGCAGATACGGCCTGAGCAGCGGCACCGCAAAACCAAACCCCGCCACGGTTTGGCCCTTGGCCTCGGGCCAGAAACCCAGCACATTTTCACGCACAACCCGCTGCGCCGCGCGACCCAAAGCCGAACGGTAATAAAAATTTCGCAGGTCTTTTACATCAAGATGCACGCGTGTTTTGCCCCCTAATTAGAGGTGGTGACCAGATCGCTTAGCCCAGTCATTAGTTCGGTTAACATTTTCAGCGACAGCGCATTTGTCAGCTGGCCATTTTCGTCAAAAGCGGTGTGGGCGGCGGCAACCATTACTTCGGGGCCGGTTATCAGGCGCGGGCGAAAAGGGGTCACGGCAAGGCGCAAGGCGTATTGCGCCCGCGCGCCACCCGACCGCCCTGTTGCCGCCGAAACCAGCGCCACAGGTTTATCGTGCCAGGGCGACCCATCGCAAACACTAACCCAGTCCAGCGCATTTTTCAGCGCGCCAGAAAAGCTTTGATTATATTCAGGTGTGGCAATCACAATCGCATCAGCAGCGGCGATTTGGTCGGCCATTTTCTGAACAATGGCAGGAATGCCGTTCGCATCAAAAATATCGCCATTGTATAAGGGCATGTTCAAATCAGCCATGGCCAAGGTTGATTTTGGCAGCAATCGTGTTGCTTCGTGCAGCAACAAGGTATTAAACGAAGCCGCGCGAAGCGATCCGCATATACCAAGTAATTTAATCGGGGCCATGAATATTTTCCTTTTCAGCAGGCTTGCACCCTCTAAAGCACATATTGCCATCTTGTGCGCAATCGGCAAGACTTATCCGAACCCTTAACCAACAGGTAGCCCCCAAATGAGCCTTCAACTTGCCACCATCCCCTGCCTTTCCGACAATTACGCCTTTTTGCTGCATGACACAGAAACCGGCGAAACCTTGTTGGTGGATGCGCCTGATGCCAAGCCGATTATCAGCGCGCTGACGGCCTTTAACTGGAAGCTGACCCATATTGCACTGACCCACCACCATTATGATCATATCGATGGTATTGACGATCTGGTGAAACGGTTTGCCCCCCAAGTGATCGGTGCCAAGGCTGATGCGGCGCGCCTGCC
>DAOUQO010000279.1 GCA_030625565.1 Aliiroseovarius sp.
ACTGCGCCAACGAATGATTTCCTGTTTTTGTTTGATCACGTGGTTGATCTGCCCAAGCTGGCTGACACCCCCCGTTTTGGTGATGCGACCCCCGATATGGTGCAAGCAATCCTGAGCGAAGCGGCGCGCATGTCTGAGCAAGTTTTGGCCCCGCTGCAACGCTCCGGCGATGAAAATCCCGCCGTTCTGGAAAACGGCAAAGTGCGCACCAGTCCAGGGTTCGCAGACGGCTATCGCGCGATTGCCGAAGGCGGCTGGATCGGCATGGCGGCAAATCCAGAACATGGCGGCATGGGACTGCCGCTTAGTTTGCAAACGGCAGTAAATGAAATGATGTCAGGGGCTTGTCTGGCGCTTCAGCTGAACCCTTTGATGACCCAAGGCCAGATCGAAGCACTGGAACATCACGCCAGTGACGCCATTAAGGCGCTATATTTACCCAAGCTAATTTCCGGAGAATGGGCCGGAACCATGAATTTGACCGAACCGCAGGCGGGTTCAGATGTTGGTGCATTATCGGCAAAAGCCGTGGATAATGGCGACGGAACCTATGCCATCACCGGCCAAAAGATTTTCATCTCGTGGGGCGATAACGACTTTAGCGAAAATATTTGCCATCTGGTGCTGGCACGCCTGCCTGACGGGCCCAAAGGAACTAAAGGGATCAGTCTGTTTTTGGTGCCAAAATACCTGCCAGACGGCGATGGCAAGCCCGGCGTGGCCAATGATTTGCATGTGGTCAGTCTGGAACACAAGCTAGGCCTGCATGGGTCTCCGACTGCGATTATGGCGTTTGAGGGCGCTCGCGGCTGGCGCATCGGGGCCGAACATCAGGGTATGAAGGCAATGTTCACAATGATGAACAACGCCCGCCTTGGGGTCGGGGTTCAGGGCTTGGGCGCTGGCGAAGGGGCGTATCAGCTGGCACTGGAATTCGCACAAGAACGCAAACAGGGGCGCACGCCGGTTGCAGGCAGCGGGGCAATCATTGACCACGCAGATGTGCGCCGGATGCTGGGGGAAATGCGCGCTGAATTATATGCCTCGCGCGCCATCAACCTGTCATGCGCCATGGCGATTGATATGGCCAACGCAACCGATGACGCAAATTGGCGCGCACGCGCGGCGTTCCTTACGCCAATCGCCAAATCCTATGGCACCGAAGTCGGCCACAGGGTTGCGCAGACAGGCGTGCAAGTGCATGGCGGCATGGGTTTTATAGAAGAAACCGGCGCTGCCCAATATGCACGCGATGTGCGGGTCACAATGATTTACGAAGGCACCAACGGCATTCAGGCCATGGACCTTGTCGGGCGAAAAATGATGGATGGCGGCGAAGCTGCCTGCCGCCTGCTGGATGAAATATCCGCAGGAACAGAAGCCGCGCGCGCAGATTTCCCCGACCTTGCAGATGCGGTCTGGAACGCTTGCGAAAGCCTGCGTGAAACCACCGAATGGATGGTGGCGCAAAGCGATGTTCAGGAACGCTTTGCCGGCGCCACATCGTATCTACATGCCTTTGCATTGGTTTTCGGCGCACATCTGCATCTTAAGTCGGCGCTGGCCAAAGGCACAGACGGGCCACGCAGCCGCCTTGCGGCCCTGCATATCAGTCGAATTTTGCCAGCCTATTGCGGTCTTTTAAAACAAGCTCGCGCAGGCACTACGGGGCTTTATGCCCTCACGGTCGAGGATTTAGCACAATGAACGCACCCCTTAGGTTTCCCCATGAAGCGCCCCCCGCCGAGGGCGAAGCGATTGAGCTAAGCGACGGGGTGTTTTGGTTTCGCATGCCGCTTCCGATGAAGCTGGACCATGTTAATTGTTACGCCTTTGCAGAAGATGACGGCTGGACCATTATCGACACGGGCCTTGATAGCCACCGCGCCCGCGCAGTGTGGGAAACGCTGCTTTCGGGACCTTTGAAGGGGCGCAAGGTACGACGTGTTATTGCCACCCATCACCACCCTGACCACATCGGTTTGGCGGGCTGGTTTCAACGCGATCACGGCGCCCAATTGGTGACAACGCGGACATCGTGGCTATTTGCGCGCATGTTGCTGCTGGATGAACAAATGGTACCGATGGACGAAACCCTTGCTTATTGGCGCGCGGCTGGAATGGACCCCGAGGTCTATGCAACTCGTAAGGCCGAACGCCCATTCAATTATGTTGATATCGTTTCCGATATGCCGCTGGGGTTTAAGCGAATCA
>DAOUQO010000148.1 GCA_030625565.1 Aliiroseovarius sp.
CAGGTCGATATCCGAGCTGTAATTCAGCTCAAACGCACCCATTTTTCCCATGGCCAGCGCCACGGCGCCGCCGGCAGTTTCAATGTCGTCCACCCCCTGCCCCGGCAATTTTCCACGCCTGATTTCGGCCCCAACCTGAAAGGTCAACGCCTTGTGTGTGGCAATATCTGCCAGTTGCGTCAGCGCGCCAGTCACCTGTTCCAGCGACCAAACACCGGCCAGATCAGCCAGCCCCGTCAGCAACGCCACCCGACGTTTTGCCTGACGCAGTGACGTGCGCAGGCTGGCATCGGTTTCACCGGAAATTTGCAAGGCATCGACAAGGGCATTTTCAGGGGTGCCCGTCAGGATTTCTTGCAACCAAAGCGATTCTTTGGCGACCAAATCGCCCAGATACGGGCTGCAGCCAGCCGCGCCGTGGATTACTTTGCGCAGCTCGGGCGCAAGGTCGGGCAGATGGGTCAAGGCCGCATCGCCATGGTCGGGCGAAAACGGCAAAGGGCAGCGGGTGATGCGGCTTGAAAAAGTCATGGTTCACGATGCGCCCGCCAGCCCAGAGCGTCAAGCACAGAGCGCCAAACAACGGCCGCTTGCATGTGCTTGGCCGGTCAGTAAACTGACCAAAACGGAGAGCATGATGAGCAAAAGCCTGAAACGTGTACGCGCCGCGCTGGAAGCCGCCGATTTGGCGGTTGAAATCGTTGAAATGGCCGAAGGCACCCACACCGCCCAGCAGGCGGCAATGGCCGCGGGCTGTCATATAGATCAAATCATGAAATCGATGATTTTTCGCAATGAAGATGACGGGCGGGCAATTTTGTTTTTAACAGCAGGTGGCAACCGCGTTGATGCAGACAAAGCCAGCCTTGCCGCGGGGGCCGCCTTGGGCAAGGCCGATGCCAAGCTAATTCGCACCCAGACCGGCTTTGCCATTGGTGGTGTCGCCCCAATCGGCCACCTAAATCCGATTAGCGCCTTTATAGATCCGCGCCTGCTGGAATTCACAACCACATGGGCCGCAGCAGGTACGCCGCGCCATATTTTCGCGGTAAACCCCGTGGATATTCAGCGCTTAATTGGGGCAAAAGCTGCTGATTTCACAGTTTAGCCCGTCAATTGGCAAGAAGCTTTCCTTAATAATTTCAATAATAACAACTACATAGGTAGATTATGTAAACATTATTTACATAGACCCTTGAACATCCAGCCCAAAACCACAATCTAGGTAATGTGAAGGGCATTTACATTTGCCCCGTTATTAACAGAAACACCAATCAGGAGATCACACATGAGCAACACCGCAACTTGGCCCAATACCGCCGAAGCATGGCTGGACGAACGCGGCAAAGGCGCGTGGATCGCCGCAATGGTTTTGGGCTTTATCTTTTTTTGGCCCGCTGGCCTTGCCCTTCTTGCCTATATGATCTGGAGCAAACGCATGTTTTCAAAATGTCACAACCGCCACACATCACACACTGAACGCCACGGTGCCCGCATGGCCCGCCGCCACGGATTTCGCAGCTCGGGCAACACAGCCTTTGACGCCTATAAGGCCGACACCCTAAAACGCCTGATGGATGAACAAGGCAAGTTCGAGGCATTTCTTGAACGCCTGCGCGCCGCCAAGGACAAGTCGGAATTTGACGACTTTATGGATGAACGCACCATTGCCGCCAAAGAAGCCCGCGATGGTAATCAGGCCGATGATGGCGATGATGCAGAGCCGGCCAAAGCTTAATAATCTATGCGCCCTGCCGGCCCCGATCTTGGGGCTGGCACCTTGTGAAAGGTTATAATTTCAATGCAAAATCAATATGATACAACCCAGACCCCATTGTGGGGTCTGCCTGATCCGGACCTTCAGGGTGAATTTTATGCTGACATCCCGATAAAACGTGCCATCGCATGGGTTCTGGATACAATCCTGATTGCACTGCTAACCGGACTTGCGGTTATGTTAACGGCGGGAATTGGCATCTTTTTCATCGGTTTTTTGTATCTGGTTATCGGGTTCATTTATCGGATTGTTTCGCTTGCCAACAACTCGGCCACCCTTGGTATGCGCATGGTTGCGATTGAATTTCGCACCCACCGGGGGGAACGTTTTGAACTGGGTACAGCGCTTTTGCATACTTTGGGTTTTTATGTCTCGATCAGCTTTGTTTTCCCGCAAATCATTTCGATCATTTTAATCCTGACCAGCGCCCGCGCACAGGGGTTAACGGATATGGTTTTGGGTACAGCAGTTGTTAACCGCAACGCTGCACAATAGACAAAGGCCCCAAAAGGCGTGCAATGTTGTTTACCTTGCCCGCCATTGGGGCTTGCGCGTGACAAAACAGTTGATAAACTTGAAGAAACAGGAAAACAAAGCAAGTTAAATGCGCCACACCTTACCCTTAGCGCCGCAATTTTATGTAACGGCACCGCAATCGTGCCCTTATTTAAAGGGACGGCAGGAACGCAAGCTGTTCACCGCCTTGCAGGGCGAACATGCGGCCAAGCTGAATGATACGTTATCCAAGCAAGGTTTTCGCCGTTCACAAAACGTACTGTACCGCCCGTCTTGCGCCGAATGTAACGCCTGTTTTTCAGCCCGTATTCGGGTGGCTGACTTCACGGCATCCAAAAGCCAGCGCCGTGTGCAAAAACGTAATACCGACCTGACCCGCCGCACCCGTTCGCCCTGGGCCAGCGAAGAGCAATACGAACTTTTCCGCACCTATCTGGATGACCGCCACGCCGATGGCGGCATGGCCGATATGGATGTCTTTGAATTTGCCGCGATGATCGAAGAAACGCCGGTTAAAAGCCGGGTAATCGAATACACCACCCCGGCCGAAAGGGGCGACATACGTGGCCCCCTGACCGGTGTTTGCCTGACTGATGTTTTGGAAGACGGCGTTTCCATGGTCTATTCATTCTATGCGCCCGAACGTCAGGCAACATCGCTGGGCACCTATATTATTCTGGACCACATCCGCATCGCACGCGATGCCGGACTGCCCTATGTCTATCTGGGGTACTGGGTGCCGGGCAGCCCCAAAATGGATTACAAATCCCGCTTTAGCGCGCTTGAAATTTACCGGGGCGGCGAATGGAGCCCCTTTGATCCGGCAAAAGATTATCAAATCGATACCCATCCATTATCAACCGACCCGATTGCAGAACAGGTCGCCCAAATCAGCCTGCCCGATACACGGCCAGAGTAATATCCGAAATAATATCCGGGCCAAAACCCAGCCCTGATTTCTGATAATGTCCCAAATGCGCGCCATATCGGGCAAAAGTTGCGCAAAAACTGGCCCCTGCGACACTTTAATTACTCTTTTGACTGTTGACGCCCCCTGCCTGCGCCCATAATGTCGCCACCAAAGCATAACATATTGTGCAAAGGAGCCTTGGAATGTCGATCATTCTACTTATCGTGAAAGGTTGGCGCATGGGCCGGTAACGGCAGCCATATTGGTTATCATGCGCCCCCGAATTTCGGGGGTTTTTTTGTGCAAATAAGACGGGTGAAACGGAGAAAACAAAATGACACGTCAAATGACCGGAGCAAAAATGGTGGTTCAAGCCCTGAAGGATCAGGGTGTGGACGTGGTCTTTGGCTATCCCAGCGGGGCGGCTTTGCCAATTTACGATGAAATTTTCCTGCAAAACGATATTCGCCACGTGCTGGTGCGCCATGAACAAGGCGCGGTCCATGCGGCCGAAGGGTACGCGCGATCAACCGGCAAACCCGGCGTGGTTTTGGTAACCTCCGGCCCCGGCGCGACCAACACCGTTACCGGCTTGATGGACGCTTTGCTGGATTCAATTCCTTTGGTGGTGATGAGCGCGCAAGTGCCGACCTTTATGATTGGCACCGATGGTTTCCAAGAGGCCGACACAGTCGGCATCACGCGCCCCTGTACAAAACATAACTGGCTGGTGCGCGACGCCGATGATCTGGCCGAAGTCATGCATCAGGCATTTCACGTGGCCACCACTGGCCGGCCCGGTCCGGTTTTGGTCGACATTCCCAAGGACGTGCAGTTTGCCACCGGCAGCTATACCACCAAAAACAAATCTGAAACCGCGCATTACCAGCCGCGCGTTAAAGGCGACATTGATGCAATTACCGAACTGGTTGCATTGATCGAAAAGGCCGAGCGTCCGGTGTTTTACACTGGCGGCGGCGTGATCAATTCAGGCACTGGCGCCAGCCAGCTGCTGCGCGAACTTGTTGGCGCGACGGGGTTTCCCATTACTTCAACCTTGATGGGTTTGGGGGCGTATCCTGCTTCGGGTGAAAACTGGCTGGGCATGCTGGGCATGCACGGGCTGTACGAGGCAAACATGGCCATGCATGATTGTGATTTGATGATCTGCGTTGGCGCGCGTTTTGATGACCGGATCACCGGACGTGTTGATGCGTTTTCACCAAATTCAACCAAGGCGCAGATTGATATCGACCCCAGTTCAATTAACAAAGTCATTCAGGTTGATTTGCCAATTGTTGGCGATATCGGCCATGTGCTTGAGGATCTTTTGCGGGTCTGGAAGGCACGCGGGCGCAAGATCAACAAAGATGCCCTGCGTGCATGGCACGGCCAAATCGATGAATGGCGGGCGCTAAAATGCCTCAGCTACACGCCCGATGCCGAAATTATCAAGCCGCAATATGCGCTGGAACGCTTGCAGGCGCTAACCGCAGACGCCGACCGTTACATCACCACCGAAGTTGGCCAGCACCAGATGTGGGCCGCGCAATATTTGCACTTTGAAGACCCGAACCGCTGGATGACGTCGGGTGGGCTTGGCACGATGGGCTATGGCCTGCCGGCGTCGATCGGGGTGCAAATGGCGCATCCGGATGCTTTGGTGATTAATGTTGCGGGCGAAGCCAGTTTCCAGATGAACCTGCAGGAAATGGCGACAGCCGTACAGTTTCGCCTGCCTGTTAAGCAATTTATCCTTAATAATGAACGTCTTGGCATGGTTCGCCAATGGCAGGACCTTTTGCATGGCAGCCGTTATTCGCAAAGCTGGTCGGAAAGCCTGCCGGATTTTGTTAAGCTGGCGGACGCCTTTGGCTGCAAGGGCCGCCTAGTCACCGACCCTGCCGATCTGGACGATGCCATTGCCGAAATGCTGGCCTATGACGGGCCGTTCATTTTGGATGTGATGGTGACAAAACACGAAAACTGTTACCCGATGATCCCATCGGGCGAGCCGCATAACAAAATGTTAATGGGCGATGACACAACCGAAGACGCAATCGGCACCGCCGGCGCGGCTTTGGTTTAAGGAGGGCGCAAAATGTCTGCACTACGTATCAAAAAGGGCGCATCTAAAAAATCCGCCTATGACCTTCATAACCCGAACGCCAGCGATGTCCAAAGCCACACATTGGCGATGATCGTCGACAATGAAGCCGGGGTTTTAGCGCGCGTTATCGGCCTGTTTGCCGGGCGTGGCTATAATATTGACAGTCTGACCGTGGCCGAAATTGACCATACCGGCCACCACAGCCGTATCACGATTGTCACCTCGGGCCCGCCAGCGGTGATTGAACAAATCAAGGCACAGCTGGGCCGCATTGTTCCAGTTCACGAAGTGCATGACCTGACCCTTGAGGGCCATTCGGTTGAACGCGAACTAGCCTTGATCAAGGTCGCAGGCGCTGGCGAAAAACGGGTCGAGGCCCTGCGCCTTGCTGACATTTTCCGCTCTAATGTGGTGGATTCAACGCTGGAAAGCTTTACCTTTGAAATCACCGGCACACCTGAAAAAATCGATGCATTTACTGATTTGATGCGCCCGCTGGGTCTGGTTGAAATCGCCCGCACCGGCGTTGCCGCCCTGTCGCGCGGGGCCAAGTAAAGCGTAAAAATTCTTCAAAGAATTTTGGCCGGAATTTTCAAAAATTCCGGTGATTGCTGCAACCTCTGTATCAAGAAAAGGGGA
>DAOUQO010000117.1 GCA_030625565.1 Aliiroseovarius sp.
GGATATGCGGATCATGACGCCAGCGCGATAAGTTGCATCATGCAGCTTGGCCGGAATGGCCTTGTCGATCGGGGTTTTGCTGCCTTGATCGGCGACTAATTCAAGTGCGCACATCAATCCATGCCCGCCGCGCACATCGCCGATAATATCATATTTTGCTGCTAATGCCCGTAGGCCGGCGAAAAGCTCGTCGCCGCGTCCCGCCGCATTTTCGTTTACTTTCAGACGTTTGGTTTCATTAAGGCAGGCAAGGGCAGCGGCGGCTCCAACCGGATGGCCGCTATAGGTATAACCATGCCCAATGGCGGCGCGCCCGGTTTTGTCATTTTCAAATACCTCGGCAACTGCATCTGAAATCATCACGGCACCAAACGGAAAATAGCCGTTGGTGATGGCTTTGGCAGTGCACATCAGGTCTGGCTGCACCCCCCAATGGCGGCTGCCCGTCCATGAACCCGAACGGCCAAAGGCGGTGATGACTTCGTCAGCGATCAGCAAAATTCCGTGGCGTGTGCAAATTTCACGCACCCCTTTCATGAAACTTTCATGGGGGACAATAACGCCGCCTGCGCCCAGAATTGGCTCCATAATAAAGGCGGCAATTGTGCCCGCGCCCTGAAAGACGATTTCATCCTCAAACGCGTTCAGGCACAGTTTAGCCAGCTTTTCAGGGTCGGTTTCATTGAACGGATTGCGGTAGGTGTAGGGCGCGGGAATGTGATAGCATCCGGGCAAAAGGGGTTCATATTGGGTGCGGAAATTGGCGTTTCCGTTCACCGATGCGCCGCCTATATGGGTGCCGTGATAGCCCTTTTTCAGGCTAAGGAATTTCACGCGGCCGGGTTCATCGCGAACTTTGTGATATTGGCGCGCCAGACGCAGCGCGGTTTCCACAGAATCCGACCCCCCCGAGGTGAAAAAAGCCCGACTTAGCCCGTCGGGGGCAAAGAAGGTGCGCAGCTCTTCGGCCAGCTCAATTGCCGTGTCGTTTGTGGTGCCCCGAAAGGTCGAATAATAAGGCAGGCGGTCAAGCTGCGCGGCGATGGCGTCTTTCACCGGCTGGCAGGAAAACCCAAGGTTAACATTCCAAAGTCCGCCGACAGCATCGATCACCTCGTGGCCATCAATATCGGTGATGCGCACGCCGGTCGCCCCGGTTACAATTGTTGGCGGGTTCGCTTGGCTATCGGCGGGGTGCGCCATCGGGTGCCATAATGACCGTGCATTCATTTCCTTAAGAAAGTTGGATTCTTTCATTTCGGGCCCCTTTGAGGATCAATTTTAGTGTTAAAATTATCGGGCGGAAAGCCACCCCATTGTCTGGTTAGGTGGCGCGCGCTTTCGCTTAGCAGGCCGTGAATGCGTTGGGACAGATCTGGTGTCATCCTGCTAACCGGTGCGGCCACGGCCATGGCCCCGATGCAGGTTGCATTTGCGTTGAAAACCGGTGCGGCGTGGGAATAAACGTCTTCTTCGAAGCCTCCGACCGAAATTGCAATGCCAGTGCTGCGAATATCCGCAAGTTGCGCGCGGATGGCTTCGGAGTTTGTTTGGGTTTGGGATGTGTGTGCGGTAAGGCCATGTGACAAGACCGACGCAACAAAATCCGCCGGACTGAATGCCAAAACAGCAAGGCCCGAGGATGTGGCGTGCAGGCTCAGAATTTCGGCGTCTTCCATGTGAACAAATGTGCCGTGTCCAGCGCCATAGGCGAACGAAAGCGTTGATAATGTCTGGCCATGCAGTAGCGAAATATGCGCGGTTTCGCAGGTCTGGTTTGCAAGGGTTTCCAGCAGCACCGAAGCACTTTCGCGCATGGGAACATTGTGTTCGCGCAAGGCTGCCAGCCGCAAAAATTGTGGCCCCAACCGGTATTGTCGCCCTGCGCCAACCTGTTCAACCATGCCAAAATCCGCCAATTCACCCAGCAGGCGGTGGGTTGTTGCTTTATTTAGTCCAGAAAGGCGCGACAAGGCGCTTAGCCCGATCAAGGGCTGCTTTCTGGAGAAAAAATCCAGCAAAGACAGTGCTTTGGATGTTGTTCCCATGTGTATTTCATTCGATCTATATCGTGGTTTCGGGGGCAAGGGGCCACCCGAATCCGGTTGCGCGTTTCATTTCTCTTGACCGAATCGTGGTGCCTCTGTCAATCTAAAACAGAACCACAGGTTCAAATAATGAACCGATTTAAAAAGTGTTCAACATGGGAGAAAGATATGAACAAGACCAGCCTTTGGGGGAGCGCGCTTGCGTTGACCCTTGCTGCATTCGCCGGGCCTGCTTTGGCGGAGTATCCGGAAAAACCAGTTAGCTTTATCGTTCCGTGGCCTCCGGGTGACCTTGAGGACGTTTTGACACGCATGATTGCCGAAGATTTTGCCGCCGAATATGGCGTGCCAGCTGCCGTGGTAAACAAACCCGGCGGTGGTGGCGGGCCATTCCCCGGCGCGATTGATGTGGCGATGGCGCCTGCTGACGGCTACACGATCGGCTCATTTGTTCCTGCGGTTGCAGTGATCGGCCACGAAATCGGCATTGACGAGTTGGCCCCAGAAAAATTCGACCCGATCGGCATTTTCCTGACCTATCCGTTTGTGATCGCCACCTCGGGTGACGCGCCTTACAGCACGATGGCCGAACTGGCGGAATATGCCCAAGGTAACGACGTGGCGTTGGGCCATTTCGGCGATGTTCTAACCCCGACAGCCGTGACCAAGGCATTTGCCGTGAATGCAGGGTTTGCATGGGGTTCAGACGCTGCCTTTGACATGCTGGATTGCAACACGCTGGCCTCGGGCGACGCAGACGTGATCAACACCACGTTGCAGCTGATCCTGCCATGTCTGGACAGCGTGAAAATTCTGGTTTCCATTACCGGCGAACGCATTTCGCTGGTGCCTGATGCGCCAACAATTGGCGAGCTGGATGCAAGCCTTGATATCGCGCTGTGGAACGGTTTGTTCGTAAGCAAAGACACGCCGCAAGATGTGCGCGACAAAATCGCGGCGTCGGCTGCAAAAACCATGGCAAGCGAGCGCGCACAAGCACTGGCTGCTGAAACTGGCGCGCTGGTTTACTGGCAGGATGCAGCGGCATCTGCTGCGATTATCGAGGGCGACAAAGCCACCGTGGCCCATATTGAATCAATCCTTGAATAATATATTCAATGGGTAGGGGGCGGGCCTTCGGGCCCGCCTTTTTTCATGTCAAACGGGCAGGGGCGTATGGATCGATTTAAGACATTCCAAGACATGTTCAAACGCTATCGCCGCCCCGGAGATATTGTTTTTTCCGTTGTTTTTCTGGTGTTTTCACTGTTTATGCTTAGCCAGATTGGCGAACAAACTGTGTGGAAAAAAGGCACCAAGCTGTTTGCGCAACCTTCGTTCTGGCCAGCAGTATCGTTGGGGTTCATGAGCTTTTTTGCCATTTTACACCTAATCGGTTCCGCCTGTTCGCCGCGTATCGAAGGCCGCTGGAGCGAGGTTTTGCTTTGGTTTCGGTCGCTGGAATATGTCGCATGGTTTTTGGTCTATGTCGCGGCGGTGCCGGTAATCGGGTACTTGCTGGCGACCATCATCTTTGCAGTGCTTTTAAGTTTTCGGCTGGGTTACTTCAGCCTGAAAATGGGCCTGATCGCGGCCCTGACCGGGATTATTGTGGTGTTGTTGTTCAAGACCTTTTTGCAGGTCAAAGTGCCGGGCGGCCAAATCTATGAATATCTGCCGGATGGCTGGCGGTCTTTCATGCTGATATATTTTTAGGAAATCCCATGCAAAACCTGATTGACGGTCTACAAATGCTTGCCCAATGGCAGGTCGTTCTGGCCCTTTTGGTGGGGTCTGTGGGTGGGGTAATCATCGGCGCGATCCCCGGTGTTGGTGCGGCTGTTGCCATCGCGATTTTGCTGCCAGCGACCTTTTCGATGGAGCCGATTGTCGGGCTAACCATGCTGCTGGGCATCTATGGGTCATCTATGTATGGCGGGGCAATTCCGGCGATTTTGATCAACACACCCGGTACGGCGGTGAACGCGTTAACCACCTATGATGGTTACCCAATGACCAAGCGCGGGCAGGCGGCGCGCGCCCTTTCGCTGGCCTATTCGGCGTCGTTTTTCGGCGGTGTTTTTGCAATTATCTGCCTGATTGTGCTGTCGCCCGTTCTGGCCATGATCGCCCCGCATTTCGGTAGCCGAGAGATTTTCCTTGCCGCGCTTTTGGGCATAATTCTGGTGGTGCTTGCCCATCGCGGCCAAATATTTGCCGCAGGTATGCTGGCGGCTTTCGGGGTGTTTATTAACACCATTGGCCTTGAGCCGGTAAAGTACACCAAACGGTACACTTTTGATCAGGGTTGGCTGTCATCTGGCGTTGATTTAATCGTGGTTGTACTGGGAATTTTCGCAATTTCACAGGCATTTGCCCTGCTGGTTGGCAAAAATGAAAGCCCCGATGCGCGCCCTGTTTCCGGTAGTCTTTTGGGTGGGTTCAAGGAACTTTTGGGCCACAAACGCATCGCTTCGGCCTCGGCTAGTTTCGGGGTGGTCATGGGGATGATTCCCGGCGTTGGCGAATTTACTGCACAATTCATGTCCTACACATATGCCAAGAAAACGTCGAAAAATCCCGAACTGTTTGGCGATGGGTCGCCCGAGGGCCTGATCGCGTCCGAGGCCGCAAATAATGCTGTTCCTGGCGCCGCGATGATCCCGCTTTTAGCACTGGGAATTCCAGGCGAGGCCCTGACTGCGATGATGCTGTCGGTATTTTATGTGCATAATGTCATTCCCGGCCCGCAGTTGTTTCAAAACCATATGGATTTCGTCATGGCGCTGTATATCGCGATGCTGCTTTTGAATGTTATCGTTTTGATATTCTTGATGTTTTCGACAAACCTGCTGACCAGAATTATTCAAATCCCGACGCGGTTTTTGGGCATGGTTATCCTGACGCTCAGCTTTGTTGGGGTGTATTCACTGCGAAATTCGGCCACTGATTGCGCCATCGCTGCGGGGTTCGGGGTGTTTGGCTTGGTTCTCAAGCGTCTTAATTTGCCGGTGGTTCCGATCATTTTGGGCATGGTCCTTGGCGGGATCATGGAGGTCAAGCTGCGCAGCGCCATGGCGCGGGTAAAAACACCGTTTGATTTCATCGATCGCCCGATTGCCGCGATCTTGTTCGGGCTGATCGTGTTGATTTTGGCCCTGCATGTGCGCACAGTAATACGCGAACACAAAGAGCGCCTGTCCGAGGCCGAAATTGATCACGACATGCATGACAGCCAGCAAGGCTAGGGGGCCGAAATGGGCGATAAAACAATTTTGGTGGTGGGCACCTATGACACCAAAGATTCTGAGCTGAATTACCTTGCCGATGTGATCAGGCAGCAGGGCGGACGTGTGGTCAGCATGGATGTGTCGGTTCTGGGTGATCCTGCTGCGCCGTGTGATTATTCGAAACATGATGTGGCGCAGGCGGCTGGATCATCGATTAAGGCCGCGATTGCCACGGGGGATGAAAATGCCGCGATGCAAATCATGGCCGCTGGATCTGCGGTGTTGGCCCTTCGGTTATATCGCGAAAATATATTTGATGGTGTCATTGTTTTGGGCGGCACAATGGGTACTGATCTGGCGTTGGATTTGTGTCAGGCTTTGCCGCTTGGGGTGCCAAAATACGTGGTTTCAACGGTGTCGTTTTCACCGCTTATTCCGCCAGAACGTTTGGCCGCCGATATTCAGATGATCCTTTGGGCTGGCGGGCTGTACGGGCTGAATTCGGTGTGTAAAGCTGCGCTTTCGCAAGCTGCTGGTGCAGTTTTAGGGGCGGCACGCGCCGTGGAAAAACCATTATTTAACAAGCCGTTGATCGGCATGACCAGCTTTGGCAAAACCGTCTTACGCTATATGGTGGCGTTAAAGCCAGCGCTTGAGGCGCGCGGATTTGAGGTCGCGGTATTTCACGCAACAGGCATGGGCGGGCGCGCCTTTGAAAGCCTTGCTGCCGAGGGCGTATTTGCCGCCGTGATGGATTTCGCCCCGCAAGAATTAACCAACCACATTATGGGCAGCGCTATATCTGCAGGCCCCGACCGCATGACCAATGCCGGGCGCGCAGGTATCCCGCAAATGATTGCGCCGGGGTGCTATGATCTGGTTGATGTGGTCGGCTGGCACGACCTGCCGGAACGGTTTTCTGACCACGAAGTCCACGCCCATAACCGCCTGTTATCATCCATTATGCTAAACGCGGATGAACGACGCGAGGTGGCGCGTGCAACCTGCGCCCAGCTTGCCAGCGCCACCGCTCCGGTCACGTTGTTCTTGCCGCTTCAGGGCTGTAATGAGTGGGACCGCGCGGGCGCGCCTTTGCATAATGCCGAAGGATTAGCAGCATTTATCGATGAAATCGGCACCCATTGCCCCGCCAATGTTAAGCTGGTCAAGCTGGACGCACATATCAACGATGCGGCCTTTTGTGACGCGGTTTTGGCGCTGTTTGATCAATGGCTGGCACAGGGAATTGTTAAGCCTGCACAATAGCTGTGCACCGCAATGCGGCCTGAATTAGGTAAAATTAACGTTTTGGTGTATCCTTGCCCCATTCAAACAAAGGAGGGGATGATGAGAATTGCATTAACGCTTATTGCGGTGGTACTTCTGGTTTCGGCATGTGCTGCCTGATCTGAACGCATGAATTTGAACACGAGCGGCCCCCACGGGGGCCGTTTTCGTTTGGTAGGGATATATCTGGCAATAATTTATTAACCATGTTGGGCGAACATGGCGCATGTCCAATTATTTACGCCCCCGTATTCCCGCATCACTTGTCTTTTTTACTGTGGCGCTGGCTGACCGCAGCTCAGATATGTTGATAGATGAGATTGATAAACTGCGCCATGCCGTCAGCGTGACCAAGGCCGCGCGGCCGTTTGAGATTGAGGCTTGGGTGGTGTTGCCCAACCATATGCATGCAATTTGGCGACTGCCCAAGGGCGACAGCGACTATTCCGTGCGCTGGGGCGCGATCAAGGCGCGGTTTACTATGTCGATGCGTAAGGCGGGGTTGACCCCGCCGCCATGTTTACCAATTGTGAAATCCGGTCGCTATGCCGGGGTAAACCCCGGCCTACGGGCGCATAAGGGCGAAGTTGCGATTTGGCAAAGACGATTTTGGGAGCATCATATAAGGGATCAGGCAGATTTTGACGCGCATCTGCGATATTGCCATATGAGCCCGGTGAGACTTGGCTTGGTTAAAAAACCCGAAGATTGGTGGTGCTCGTCGATACATAGAGATGTTCGAGAGGGGCGCTTTGTGGGGGCTTAGGGGAGGGGTGGATTTAAGCTGTATGGATTTAGCAAAGAGCGCCATCTATTTTTGAGAACACTGATGCTCCTACCGCTTCGGTGGTATTTTCAATATGCCCAGTTCTGGCTTTTATTTTGCGGAGTTCCAACGCAATAACAAATCCAATAAATACGTTTTGGTTTATCAGCCAATTCATCCAGAGAGCATCCATTTCATGAAATAAGTCTCTCAAGTCAGCACGCATGTTGTTTACATCGTTTTTGAACTCCGTAACTTTTTTAAGTTTTTCTTTACTCAACTCGCCGTTGTTCTGATTGTAACTTCGTAGTTTATTG
>DAOUQO010000245.1 GCA_030625565.1 Aliiroseovarius sp.
TTGCACCTGTGCGACACTGCCGTCGTCCAGTTTACCCCAAACGCGTGTGACTTCTTCGTCTTCGCGTTCTTCGATCGGAATTTCTGCCACGCCATCCGAAACCGTCCAGTCGATGGTGGGCGAGGGCAGGGCGACATAAAAAGGCACGTTATTGTCGAACGCTGCCAGCGCTTTTAGGTAGGTGCCGATTTTGTTGCACACATCGCCATGTGCCGAGGTCCGGTCGGTGCCGACAATCACCAGATCAACCTGACCATGTTGCATCAAGTGGCCGCCAGCATTATCAACGATCAACTGGTGCGGCACGTCATGGCTAACCATTTCCCATGCGGTAAGTTGGGCGCCCTGGTTGCGTGGCCGTGTTTCATCAACCCAGATATGGATCGGAATTCCGGCCTCAAGCGCGTGATACATCGGCGATGTGGCCGTGCCCCAATCAACAGTCGCCAGCCAGCCGGCATTGCAATGGGTCAGGATGCGCACAGGTTCGCCCGCGGGTTTTTTGGCGGCGATTTCGCGAATAATTTCCAGCCCGTTCAGGCCGATCTGGCGGTTGCATTCCACATCTTCATCAGCGATTTCATGGGCGCGTTGCATGGCGGCGGCAGCGCGTTCGCCCACCGGCAGGGGGGCCAGTAAATTGCGCATCGCATTCAACGCCCAGCGTAAATTAATCGCCGTTGGCCGGGTTTCGTGCAGCACATCCCATGTTTCATTCAGGGACGCATCAGACGCATCCAGCGCCATCTGAACAGCAACGCCATAAGCGGCAGTTGCGCCAATCAGTGGCGCGCCGCGCACCCACATATCACGGATTGCGGCGGCAAAATCAGCGCGTGTGTTTAGGTCAACAACCCGAAATTCATGGGGTAACCAGCGTTGATCAATGATCTGAACCTTGCCGCTGTCATGGTTGAACCAGATGGACCGGTAATGTTCGCCGTTGACCTTCATGATATTTCCTTTTGCGTGTTTTCACGCCCCTCATACGCGACCTTGATCCTAAGGCCAAGAACACAACCTGCCTTTTTCACCCTGACTACCCCCTTCCTGTCCCTCACAAGCTGTGCTTTAGTAAATTTGCAATCAGGGAGCAGAAAATGAGCAAACAAAACGACGTTATAGTGCTGGGAATCTTTGTTGCTGATCTGGCTTTTTATGCCCCGCGTATGCCGGTAATTGGGGAAACCCTTGCAGGGTCAAATTTTGTTTCAGGTCCCGGCGGCAAGGGCGGCAATCAGGCGGTTGCGTCGGCGCGTGCCGGGGCTTCAACCGGGTTTATCACGCGCCTTGGCAAGGATGCGTTTGGCGACACAGGCCTAAAAACATGGGCTGCCGAAGGTGTCACTCCGTTTGCCGATATCACCGAAGACGACCCAACGGGGGCTGCGTTCATCTTTGTTAACGACGAAACCGGTGAAAATGCGGTGATCGTTGTGCCCGGCGCGGCTGGTGGCATTGATGGCGCTATGGTTGAACGCTACGCTGATGAAATTGCCGGTGCCAAGGTGTTTGTCACCCAGCTTGAACAACCAGTTGGGGCCGCCCTTCGCGGCCTTGAAATTGCCCGTGCGGCCAGTGTGATAACCGTATTTAATCCTGCCCCTGCCGAGGCATTTTCAGATGCTATTTTCCCCCTGTGCGACTACATCACCCCGAATGAAACCGAGGCCGAAGATTTGACCGGTATCAAGGTCGATAACCTTGCAGACGCCCGACGCGCAGGCGACGCATTACTGGCCAAAGGTGTGGGCACAGCGCTGTTGACTTTGGGTGAAACCGGCGCGCTTTTTCACAGCCGCGATGTGTCTGAATTGATCCCAGCGGCCAAGATCGACAAGGTGGTCGACACAACTGGCGCGGGCGATGCATTTAACGGCTGTTTTGCCGCCGCTTTGGCGCGCGGTGAGCCCCCCTTGCGCGCCGCACATTTCGCCAATATTGGGGCTGGAATTTCGGTAACACGCGCCGGAACCGCGCCGGCAATGGCGACCTACGGCGAAATCATTGCAAAGCTGAAAGCTGACGCGAGCTAGATTAAATGCTGCAGTAACTTTTCACGCACTTGGTCTGGCCACGGCATGGATTTACCTTTTAAATCAATGCGAACGATGGTCGCACGGGCGGTAAATCGCACCTGTCCATCGCAGGTTGCTGTGTATTCAAGGCCCAGACTTGAACGGCCAACACGGGTGCAATCCAGTTTTATTTCGATAACATCTGCCAGGCGGCCAGGGCTTTTAAACTGGGTTGAAATTTCGGCCGTAGGAATGGCGCCGTCTTTATGCAGTTCAACGAATGAAAAACCCAAAGCCTGATCAAAAAAGGCTTCGTTAGTGTCGTTTATCATTTCAAAATAGCGTGGGAAAAAGACGATTCCGGCCATGTCGCAATGCTTGAATGATATGGTTTTTGTCAGGGTGAATGACATCGCTAAACCCCTAAATAACGGCTGGTAATGTCTGGTGTCAGATCGGCAAATGGGCCGTTCCAGACGGACCGCCCTTTTTCCAAAATCACGGCACTGTCGGCAACGGTGGCAAGTTCTTTGATCGATTTATCAACCACAATAATTGCCAACCCTGTTTCTGCTTTCAGGCGTCGGATTACAGCCCATATTTCCTGACGGATAACTGGTGCCAGCCCTTCGGTTGCCTCATCTAAAATTAACAGTCGCGGGTTGGTCATCAAGGCGCGACCAATCGCCAGCATTTGTTGTTCGCCGCCCGATAAAGATGCGGCCATTTGGTCGCGGCGTTCTTCAAGTCGGGGGAACATTTTGGCGACAGCGGCAAAATCCCACATACCGGCGCGCGCGGCGGCGATCAGGTTCTCATGTACGGTCAAATTTGGAAAACAGCGTCGCCCCTCGGGCACAAGACCCAGGCCCGCGCG
>DAOUQO010000063.1 GCA_030625565.1 Aliiroseovarius sp.
GTGGTTGCCAAGCCCGACGACAAATGGGGTGAAGTCCCTTGCGCCTTTGTTGAACTAAAAAAGGGCCAGAACGTGGACCAAATAACACTGATTGCCTTTGCACGCGAACGGCTGGCGGGATTTAAAACACCTAAGGAAATCGTATTTTGTGACCTGCCCAAAACCTCGACCGGAAAAATCCAGAAATTCGAGCTGCGAAAACTTGTTAAGGAAACATAGCCCTTGGGCTGGCGCGCATTGCGGCATGTAGGCCTGTGCGCTAGTCTGGTGCAAAGAAAATAAGCGAGCAGCGCAAAAATGACGGCCCTAACACAATATCAACGACTGGAATCCCCCGGATTGTGGCGCGCCAATAGCGATGCGCAGCGTCTGAATGTGATTGTTTCGCTGGGCAAAGCAACGCTGACCATCTCGAACAGCTCGGAGCGCGCCTTGGCGCATTGGTCGCTTCCGGCCATTCACCGGCTAAACCCCGACCAACGCCCCGCGCTTTTCGCCCCTTCACCCGAGGCCACCGATACGCTGGAACTTGACGATGAAACCTTGATCGAAGCCTTGGAAAAGCTGCACGCAATCATTGAAAAACGTCGCCCGCATGTGGGGCGCCTGCGACAGGTTTTGACCCTTGGCATTTTGGCGGGGCTTGCCCTTGGGGGGGCTTTGTGGCTGCCTAATGCATTGATTTCATACACTGTAAATGTTGTTCCCGAAGCAACGCGCGCGGCAATTGGCCAGCGTCTAACCGCCCGCATCCACCGGATCGCGGGGCGTTCATGTAGCGAAACCTTTGGAAGTCGCGCACTGCAAACCCTTGGCGAAAATCTGTTGGAAAATGACGAAACACGCCTTGCTATACTGGCCCAATCCAGCCGCCCGGCCTTGCACCTACCGGGGCGTATTATTTTGGTGAACCACGCCATAGTCGACGCCTATGACACCCCTTATGTCATTGCCGGCTTTATTCTGGCTGAAGATGCGCGCGCCCAACAAACTGACCCGATGCTAACGCTTTTGCGCCATGCCGGGGTTAGCTCTGCAGTAAAACTGTTGACAACAGGCAACCTAAGTGACGCCGTTCTGGACCGCTACAGCGAAGCCTTGATGACCCGCGACACGGCCCCGCTGCCAGATACAATTTTGCTGGAACGCTTCGCCACAGCGCGCATTCCTGCCAGCCCCTATGCTTTTGCGCTGGACCCAACGGGCGAAACAACCCTGCCCTTAATCGAAGGCGACCCGGTTCAGATTTCTGATGCCGTGGCCTTGATGTCAGACAGCGACTGGATCAGCCTTCAGGGCATTTGTACAGATTAGCGCCGGATATACGCATCGCCGAAACCTGCGCCGCGGACTTGCGCAAGTGCCGCGTTCAAGGCAGCCTGCTGTGTAAACGGGCCAGCCATAACAATCTGATACGATTTTCCACTGCGGCTGATATTGCCCACACTTACAGGCAGGCCCATCCCTTGCAGGCGCGTTACAGTTTTTTGCGCATTGGCAGGCACGCCAAACATCGCGACCTGTATGTAACCGCTAGAAATTGCAACCGGTTGCACCGGTGCAACTGCCACAGGGGCAGCTTTAGGCGCGCGGGCGCGTGCCGTAGTCACAACAGGCGCGGCAGTCACAAGCCTGCGTGGCACAGTTTGCGTCCAAACCTGATTCATCTGGGCATCACCCAGTTCAGTGCGCGGACCACGGTTCGGATTCAACCGCCCGTCATCCCATGCAGCACTATAACCTGCCGGAATAACCACCGGACGCGCCGACACACCCGTCACTCCATAAGTATTGACACCACTTGTCAGACCCGGAACCGGAGCAATTGTTTGCGGCCCACAGCGCACGGCCACTTCAGCACTGGTATATTGGCGCGCAAGGGCCGAACGGTTTGCACATATATCTTCGCCATAATTTGCTGGCGGGGCAATCACCTGAACTGGCGCGCCAACAGGTGCGGCTGGGTTAACCGTAACGCGCGTGCGCGCGCCGTTTGTATGCGCAACGATATAGGTAATCGGTCCAACCTGCCCTGCAGCACATCGCAAAGGCAGGGTCACACCACTGGCGCGCACATTTGTGTTTGAGCCACCAATGGGACAGGTCAGGGTTACAGAACGGGTAATTGCGGTGCTTGGCGCGGGCGCAACAGGGGCCGCAACTGGCGCAGCAGCCGCAACCGGAGTCCGTATAACGGGCGCAGCCAGTGCAGGCGCGGTGGCTGGAATAACTATCTGCACAGGTGCCGCAGCAACGGGCGAAACTGGTGCAGGCGCTAAAACGGGGATATTAACAGGCGCAACAATCGGCGCTGTCGTGGCCTGCGTCGCCCCGCCGCTTAGGCTGGGCTGTGCGCCACAAACAACCTGACGGGCGCGCGAAACACGCGGAACCCACGTTACTGCGCCAGAAAAACCGGCCCTGATATAGATACAGCCCCGACTGTCCACATAGACATCGGCGGTATAGCTTGCAGGCGGGAATTCTGCCGGCTGCGCGCCTTGCTGTAACGTCAGCGCCTGCGCTGTTCCGGCGGAAACCGCGAGCCCCAAGACCAAGGCTGAAATTTTCTTTAGTACCAACATATAGTGCCCCCACACAATGTATGGGGGCAGCATGGCGGATGAATGGCCTTTAGTAAAGCCATCCCTTAAATTTATCACTAATATCAATATTTATTTTGTGCCAAACATCCGGTCACCGGCATCACCCAAACCCGGAACGATATAGCCGACCTCGTTCAACTTTTCATCCAGAGATGCGGTAATAATCGGCACATCCGGATGTGCCTCTTTCATCCGCTTAACCCCTTCGGGTGCGGCCAGCAGGCACAGGAACCTGATGTTTTTTGCGCCTGCGCTTTTCAACAAATCAATCGCGGCAACCGATGAATTGCCCGTGGCCAGCATTGGATCAACTGCAATCACCAGACGGTCGCCCATTGCCTCGGGAACCTTGAAATAATACTGCACAGGCTTCAGGGTTTTTTCATCGCGATACAGCCCGACAAAACCAACACGTGCCGAAGGTATCAGTTCAAGAACCCCGTCCAGCAAACCGTTGCCAGCGCGCAAAATAGACACCAGCGCCAATTTCTTGCCCGCCAGAACAGGCGCGTCCATTTTAACCATTGGCGTTTCAATGTTTTTGGTAGTCATCGGCAATTCGCGTGTGACCTCATAAGCCAGCAACTGACTGATTTCACGCAATAACTGGCGAAAAACAGCGGTCGAGGTTTCCTTTTCGCGCATCAGGCTCAGCTTGTGCTGAACCAATGGATGATTAACGATTGTCAGGTGGTCATACATTGTTTTTCTCCAGTTTATTCGTAAGGCGGGCGCGGGTTGCATCATCGCAGAATGCGGCGCCCATGGCCACCATGTTCATGTCACGAAAGTCATTTTCGTCCCAGCCAAAAGTCGTGGCTAGATTGTCATATTCCAGCGTCATATTAGTATGAAAAAACGGCGGGTCATCGGTTGATATAGTGACCTTAACGCCCGCATCGCGCAGCTGTTTGACAGGGTGGGCCTTAAGGCCGTCATAGACCCCCAATGTGATGTTTGATCCCGGGCAAACCTCAAGCACGATGCCTTCGTCTGCCAAGCGTTTGACCAAAGCCGCATCCTGAATGGCCTGCACCCCGTGGCCAATGCGCGCGACCTTTAAATGGTCCAAAGCGGCGATGACTTCGCTGGGTCCGCACCATTCGCCTGCATGGGCGGTTAACTGCAATCCGGCCTCGCGGGCCATATCGAATGCATAAGCGAAATCGGCCAGATCACCCGCACTTTCATCGCCACCGATACCCAACCCGACAATCCAGTCGCCCGCGGTTTTCTGCGCACAAACCGCAACTTCGCGGGCCTTTTCAGGGCCAAAATGGCGGATTGGCGTGATAATACCCCGCATCACAATGCCATGCGCGGCCTCGGCACGGTCGGCCGCCTCGCGCATCGCGGCCAGATATTCCTTCCACGCGCCAACATCGCGCCCACCGCAAAAATCAGGACTGATAAAAGCTTCGGTATAAATCACCCCGTTCGCAGCACTTTCCTCCAGAACCGCAGTAACAAGACGGCCAAAATCATCAGGGGTCTGAAGGGCAGAACAAGCAGCCTCATAGACCTCAAGAAAATGCAAAAAATCGCGATATTTATAGGTGCCATCAGGGGTAAAAATACGGGAGATATCCAGATTCTTTTCCTTGGCAAGGCCACGAATAAAGCTGGGCGGGGCGGCGCCCTCCAGATGCAAGTGAAGCTCAACTTTCGGTAATTTTTTATGACTCATAAGAATGACTTTCCCGCGCCGCGTTGTGTTAATCCAAGGTGGTCGGCAACGCTGGCACCAATGTCGCTGAACGCCAGTTGCCCCAGTTCGCGTGGCCCGATGCCATGCACCAAAACCGGCACGCGTTCGCGGGTGTGGTCGGTGCCTATCCATGTGGGATCATTGCCGTGGTCGGCGGTGAAAATAATCAAATCCCCTTCGCGCGCTTTGGTCAAAATGCGCAAAAGCTGGCTGTCAAACCATTCAAGCGCGCGGGCATATCCCGCCACATCGCGCCGATGGCCATATTTTGAATCAAATTCGACAAAGTTGGCGAATATCAAACTGTTATCTTCGGCCTCATCCATCAGATCGACCAGATGGTCCATCAATTCCGCATCCGTTCCCCGACGCACTTCGCTGATACCACGATGGGCGAAAATATCACCAATTTTACCAACACCATAAACCTTGCGACCGGCATCAAATGCCCAGTCACACAGCGTTGGCGCAGGCGGCATAAGCGCGTAATCATGGCGATTTGCAGTGCGCTGAAACCCGTTTTCTTCATTGCCAACAAATGGCCGCGCAATAACCCGACCAACACGCATATCATGCACCATGGGGGCAACCGCTTCGCACAAATCAAGCAGCTTTTGCAGGCCAAAAGTTTCTTCATGCGCCGCAATCTGCACCACACTATCGGCGGACGTATAGACAATGGGGTGGCCCGTACGCATATGCGCGCTGCCCAGCTCATCCAAAATCACCGTGCCGGATGCGTGTTTGTTGCCCAAAATGCCCGAGACTCCGGCCGCCTTGCAGATCGCGGCGGTTAAATCGTCGGGAAATGCAGGTTCGGAAACCGGAAAATATGTCCAGTCAAAAGGTACAGGCAATCCGGCAATTTCCCAGTGTCCCGAGGGGGTATCTTTGCCAT
This sequence comes from Aliiroseovarius sp., assembly GCA_030625565.1. GTDB lineage: Bacteria > Pseudomonadota > Alphaproteobacteria > Rhodobacterales > Rhodobacteraceae > JAAEUB01. Next base: position 5,213 of record DAOUQO010000063.1, read on the forward strand.
TAGACACCTCGTTCGCAGCCCCCCATGCGCCGATCGGATTACTGGCACCGACATTCATTCCACTGGCCAGCTTCAAAGCGGAACTAAGCCCTAACGCATTGAGATGTGGCACAAAAAGCGGGCCGGTGCGCCCGTTTTCGGCGCGCCCTTCTGCGCATTCAATCTTTATATGGCCAAGTGTGTTTGCGCCGGTATCCGGAATTTCATTGTTAAAAAATGACGCAGCATCCTTGGCCCCGCCAATACCAACAGAATCGATCACAATTAGAAAAGCACGGGGCATTATCCGGCCTCCATATGTGCCTTGGCAAAAGCACGGGGTAGCAGCGCGCCAATGGTGGTTTCCTCGGTATCCCCTGCCATGTTGCACATGATAACCGGCACATTTGGCGGGGCAAATTCAGCAATTTTTTGACGGCAACCACCGCACGGCGTTACCGGCGAAGGCGCGTCTGCAATCACTAAAACTTCGGCAATTTCCGTTTCACCTGCCGCGACCATGGCCGAAATGGCCCCGCCCTCGGCACAAGTTCCCAGCGGATAGGCCGCATTTTCAACGTTACACCCGGTATAAATCTTACCTGAGCCAGCGCGGATTGCCGCCCCCACCTTAAAGCCGGAATATGGCGCATGGGCATTTTCACGGATTGCTTTCGCAGCTTTCAACATTGACATGACATCCCCTTTTGGCTGTTCAGTTGACCGTCGCAAGGACGCGACCCACTTGCAAGCGATTACGCCCCCATATGTGAATATTTTGGGCCACGCGCCCCTAACTTTCGATTTTGAAAGGGATTTGTTGCGGATACAGCTAAATGCGCTATGATCCCCATAGATTAATTTAGTTTAATACTAAACTACTTTTGGAGCAGCCTGTGAGAAAACCAAAGCCGCCGTTCAATCCTGCCCTTGAATACCATGAATTTCCCTACCCCGGAAAACTGGAAATACGCCCAACAAAACCCATGGCAACAGGGCGTGATCTGGCCCTTGCCTATTCACCGGGCGTTGCCGATGCCAGCCTTGAAATCAAGGCGGATCCGGCAGCTGCAAACAGGTATACAATACGCGGAAATCTGGTTGGGGTCGTCACAAATGGCACGGCCGTTTTGGGGCTGGGAAACATCGGCGCGCTTGCTTCAAAACCCGTGATGGAGGGCAAGGCGGTCCTGTTCAAAAAGTTCGCGAATATTGATTGCTTTGACATCGAACTGAACGAACCTGACCCCGTAAAGCTGGCAGAAATCATCTGCGCGCTTGAACCAACCTTTGGCGCAATCAATCTTGAGGACATCAAGGCGCCAGATTGTTTCATCGTTGAACAAATTTGCCGTGAACGCATGGGCATCCCGGTTTTTCATGATGATCAACACGGCACAGCCATCGTTGTCGGGGCTGCCGCGACCAATGCTTTAGACATTTGTGGCAAGAAATTCGCAGATATCAAGGTCGTCTCGACCGGCGGCGGGGCAGCGGGCATTGCCTGCCTGAACATGCTGCTAAAGCTTGGTGTTAAACGTGAAAATGTCTGGCTCTGCGATATTGACGGGCTGGTTTATACAGGCCGCACAGCGGAAACCTCGGACCAGAAAGCAGCCTATGCGCAAGACACTGATCTGCGACATCTGGATCAGGTTATTGACGGGGCTGACCTGTTTTTGGGGCTGTCCGGCCCCGGTGTTTTGACACCGGAAATGGTCGCGAAAATGGCCCCTGCACCTATTGTTTTTGCCCTTGCCAATCCAACGCCTGAGATCCTTCCGGACGAAGTGCGCGCCGTGTCACCCGATGCAATTATTGCCACAGGGCGGTCAGATTTCCCCAATCAAGTCAACAATGTACTGTGTTTTCCCTTTATATTCCGTGGCGCGCTGGACGTCGGAGCAACCGAAATAAATGATGAAATGCAGCTGGCCTGCATCGAAGGCATTGCCAAGCTTGCCCGCGCCACATCCTCGGCCGAGGCTGCCGCTGCCTATAAGGGCGAAAGCCTTGCCTATGGCGCCGATTATTTAATCCCGAAACCGTTTGATCCGCGCCTGATGGGGGTTGTCGCAAGCGCAGTTGCGGGTGCAGCCATGAAAACCGGCGTTGCAACGCAGCCAGTTGATGACCTTGCCGCTTACAAAGAAAAACTGGATGGCACAGTGTTTCGTTCAGCAATGATTATGCGACCGGTTTTTGAGGCCGCCGCCACCGCCAGCCGCCGCATTGTTTTGTGCGAGGGCGAAGATGAACGCGTGCTGCGCGCGGCCAACGCCATGCTTGAAGAAACGTCCGATAAACCAATATTAATTGGTCGGGCCGAAGTTATTGAACGCCGGCTGGAACGCGCCGGCCTGCCCCTGAAGCCAGGGCGCGATTTTGAACTGGTTAATCCAGAAAACGATTCGCGCTATAAAACTTATTGGCAAGCATATCATGGCCTTATGGCGCGTCGTGGCGTCACCCCTGACATTGCACGCGCCGTCATGCGCACAAATACCACCGCCATTGGGGCCGTTATGGTGCACCTGAATGACGCGGATTCACTGATCTGTGGCACCTTTGGCCAATTCTTGTGGCACCTTAATTATGTGAACCAAGTCCTTGGAAATGATACCCTAAAGCCAGACGGCGCCTTATCCTTGATGATCCTTGAAGACGGGCCATTATTCATTGCCGACACCCATGTTCACCCAGAACCAACCCCGCAACAAATGGCGCAAACGACCATCGCGGCCGCGCGGCATGTGCGGCGGTTCGGCCTTACGCCCAAAGTCGCGATTTGCGCCTATTCCCAATTTGGCAGCCTAAATTGCGACACGGGCCAGCGGGCGCGGGCCGCAATTGACATTCTGGATTCCGAGCCGCGTGATTTTGCCTATGAGGGCGAAATGCACGTTGATGCGGCTTTGGACCCGAATGTGCAGAACCGCCTGATGCCCAACGGGCGCCTTGACGGGCCCGCAAATGTGTTGATTTTTGCCAATGCTGACGCGGCCTCAGGTGTGCGTAACATATTGAAAATGAAGGCGCACGGGCTTGAGGTTGGGCCAATTTTGATGGGCATGGGCAACCGTGCGCACGTGGTTACGCCATCAATTACAGCACGCGGATTGCTAAATATGTCAGCGGTCGCAGGCACCCCGGTTACGGAATACAGTTAGTGAAAATTTGCACTTTTGCAGTTAGCATGGGCAGTATTCGCTAACCTTTGCAAATATGCCGAAAGCCGCTTTTCATATGAGCAGCATGGGGGTAAAATCCTTCCATACAGGGAGGGATACCATGCCATACGCCACCGTTTATGAAAGCTGCAAAGCCGACCCCGAAGCCTTTTGGATGCAGGCCGCCGAAGCAATATCATGGGATCAAAAACCCAGCAAAGCCCTGTTTGCGGATGACGCACCGCTATATGAATGGTTTTCCGATGGGATGCTGAACACCTGCTATAACGCCGTGGATCGCCACGTGGAAAATGGCAGGGGCGATCAGGTTGCAATCATCCATGACAGCCCAATCACCGACACCATAACCAAAATCACTTATGCCGAATTGCAAACGCGGGTGGCGTCCCTTGCCGGCGCGCTTCAGGCTAAGGGCATCGAAAAAGGCGACCGTGTCATCATCTATATGCCGATGATTCCCGAAGCTTTGGACGCAATGCTGGCCTGCGCACGAATTGGCGCGGTCCATTCGGTGGTTTTTGGCGGATTTGCCGCGGCCGAGCTGGCGGTGCGCATTAATGACGCAACCCCGAAGGCCATCATAGCAGCGTCATGTGGATTGGAACCCGGACGCGTGGTCCATTACAAGCCCCTGCTGGATGAAGCTATTGAAATTGCCACGCACAAGCCAGATTTTTGCGTTATTTTTCAACGGGAACAAGAAGTTGCAGATTTAATTAAGGGACGTGATTTTGACTGGAATAATTTCCAGTCTGAAACGCCTGACGCAAAATGTGTTTCTGTTGAGGGCAATCACCCCGCCTATATTTTATACACATCCGGCACAACCGGTGCACCGAAGGGCGTAATCCGCCACACTGGCGGCCACCTTGTTGCGCTGAACTGGACGATGAAAAATGTCTATAATGTCGACCCTGGTGATGTCTTTTGGGCGGCCTCGGACGTTGGTTGGGTGGTTGGCCATTCCTATATTTGTTACGGGCCGTTGATCCACGGCAACACCACAATTGTATTCGAAGGCAAGCCCGTGGGCACGCCTGATGCCGGCACTTTCTGGCGGGTCATCGAACAGCACAAAGTGCGCAGCTTTTTCACTGCCCCGACAGCCTTTCGCGCAGTAAAACGCGAGGACCCGAAAGGCGAGCTTGTGAAAGATTACGACCTTTCCGGACTTGGGCAGGTTTTTCTTGCCGGTGAACGCGCCGACCCTGACACCATTCTTTGGGCCGAAGCAAAATTACGGGTGCCGGTCATTGACCATTGGTGGCAAACCGAAACGGGGTATGCCATTGCTGCAAACCCGCTGGGACTGCAACGCCTGCCAGTGAAACTGGGATCACCCGCAGTGCCGATGCCTGGTTTTGATGTGCAAATTTTGGATGATAACGGCGCTGAAATTGCCCCCGGCGAACTGGGCGCCATCGCGATTAAATTGCCACTACCACCCGGATGCCTGCCCGGATTATGGAATGCGCCCGAGCGTTTTCAGTCCAGTTATCTAGAAACATTTCCTGGGTTTTATGAAACCGGAGATGCCGGATATAAAGACGAAGACGGCTATCTTTACATCATGTCACGAACGGATGATGTGATAAACGTGGCGGGCCACCGCCTGTCAACCGGCGCTATGGAGGAGGTTTTAGCCAGCCACAAAGACGTCGCCGAATGCGCAGTGATTGGCGTGGCCGACGCCTTAAAGGGGCAAACACCGCTGGGGTTTTTGTGCTTAAACGCCGGGGTTAATCGCGACCATAGCGAAGTCGTGGCCGAATGCGTTGCCTTGGTGCGCGAAAAAATTGGCCCTGTTGCGGCCTTTCGTACCGCCTGTGTTGTCGAGCGTCTGCCCAAAACCCGTTCCGGAAAAATTTTGCGCGCGACTATGGCGGCAATTGCCGACGGTCTGGATTATAAAATGCCTGCAACAATCGATGATCCGGCCATCTTGGACGAAATCGAAGCAACCCTTAAAGGCCTAGGGTACCCCAGAAACTAATAACTCCATTAATTGAAAGTTTTAGTTCAAATTTTAAACTTTAGGTGGAGTTTGGTCTTGGATCACGCCATTATGGGGTGATAGCAAACAAACCTGACCATACGATATGGAGAATTAGTTTGGGGATCTTTTGACGGACAGTTTTCAAAATGATCAGACTTTGGGCAATGATCCCAATTTGAAACGTATACTTGTTGTGGCACCGGGTCAGTTTCCACGACTGGATTCAAACGAACTGGCCGCCGAACTGAAGGCCACAATAATCCAAGCCTATGACATCAACGAAGCGACGCAAGCTTGCAAAACCCACCAGCCAGACATCATCATATTGCCAGTTTCCTTACATGAAGAAACGACACTTCCCTTTATGCGTGCCTGCCTAAAGCAGAATTCGAACATACAGGTTTTGCTTATTCTTAATCGGGACCAAATTAATCAGGCCGCCGAAGCAATGCGCGCAGGTGTGGTTGATTGCCTTTTCCGGCCATTTACATTCAGCCGCCTGAAAAAAACCATATCCAGCGCAATACAGCGGGTGGATAATGTCAGCAAAGGCACAGAAAACTCGGCGCCAATATCTGCAGCGGTGAACAACACAGTTGCGCCCACCACAGCTGTCGCCGCGCCGGCTACGCCAAACCAGGTTTCAATTTCTGCTGGACATGATCAAGGCGATGATTTCCTTAAAATTGCCCGCCAACACCTAAGGGATTTCACCCTTTCTGAAGGCGGCAATCTGTATGATTTTGAACCAGAGGCCCTGCATCTACTTTTAAGATATTCATGGCCCGAAAATATCCGTGAAATGGTCGATACCCTCCGTCAGATTGTGGTTGAACATGGCCATTCCAGCAACGCGCATCATGTCACAGTGGCAATGCTGCCAAGTAAAATAAAAGCTATAGAAAATAATGGCGCAGACATTTCGGTCCAAAGCGACACTGACATCCTCAAGCGCCTGCTCAAAGGTCAAACCTTGGCCCAGACTGAACGACTTGTGATTGAAGCCGCGATTGAAACTGCTGACGGAAGCATAGCACGCGCCGCCAAGGCATTGGATGTGGCGCCGTCCACGTTATACCGCAAGTTGCAAGGCTGGGGCATACCCGCCAGCGACACTGACGCATCATAATACCTGCAATATTTTTGTATAATAACCGGTATGCCAACCTGATTGGGCATAGCGCTGGTCAGCTTTACAAATATTACCAGAACATTTTATTTTCAAAGTTGATGTGAAACCTGCAAATATTCAGGGCACAAACAGTCACATAAGTTATTGTATTTATTATGCTTTACTATGATTGATAGGCGATAACAATGCCCCCACCCCCTTACGTTAAGTCATAACTTTGCGGCGATATTGTTTAGCCAGAGCAGGTCGGGGCATCAATAGTTCATCGGCACCAACGTTCCCGACCAACACATAACGAAACGGGCAGACAACGGCGCAGACTGAAACTTAAACGCGGCACACAACGCATTAACAAAACCAAAAAGGAATACGACA
>DAOUQO010000065.1 GCA_030625565.1 Aliiroseovarius sp.
GTGCAATCGCGATTCGCTGGCGCTGGCCGCCGGAAAATTCATGCGGATAACGGTGCATGGTTTCGGGGTCCAACCCAACCTCGCCCATCATTTCAGCGACCATTTCGCGCCTGTTGCGACCAGGATCCAACCCATGCACGCTTAGCCCCTCGGCGATGATTTCTTCGGCCGTCATGCGTGGTGACAGGCTCCCGAACGGATCTTGGAAAACGATTTGCATATCACGGCGCAGGGGACGCAGGGCGCGGGCAGTTTTGCCTTGAATATCCTCGCCCATAAATACCACCGGACCTTTGGATGAAATCAGGCGCATCACTGCCAGCGCCAATGTGGTTTTGCCCGAACCGCTTTCGCCAACAATGCCCACTGTTTCGCCAGCACGCACGCTAAAGCTGGCCGCATTCACCGCCTTGATGTGGCCCACGGTGCGTTTAAGCAGCCCGCGATGCACCGGAAACCAAATTCTCAAATCTTTGGCCGAGGCAATTACCGGCGCATTTTCAGGCACCGGATCGGGCACGCCGTTGGTTTCGGCATTCAAAAGAATGCGGGTATATTCATGCTGCGGATTGGTAAAAATTTCAGCCGTTGGGCCGGCTTCAACAATTTCGCCATCCTTCATCACACAAACACGATCCGCAATCCGGCGCACAATACCAAGGTCGTGGGTGATGAATAAAAGGCTCATGCCTTCGCTTTTTTTCAGGTCTGCCAGCAGGTCCAGAATTTGCGCCTGAATGGTCACATCCAGCGCCGTAGTTGGCTCATCCGCGATCAGCAATTCCGGGCCATTAGCCAGCGCCATGGCGATCATTACCCGCTGACGTTGACCACCCGAAAGCTGGTGAGGATAACTTTTCAAACGTGTTTCAGGCTGGTCAATCCCGACCTTGACCAGCAGCTCGATAATACGCGCCTGCATCGCAGCACCGCGCAACCCCTGATGCAATTCAATCGATTCTGCCAGTTGGCGTTCAAGCGTATGCAGCGGATTCAGACTGGTCATAGGTTCTTGAAAAATAAAACTAATGTCGTTGCCACGCACGGCGCGCAAATCGGCCTTCGAGGCCCCGATCATCTGTTGACCTTTATAGGTGACTGATCCCGAAATCACGGCGCTGTCAGGCAGCAATTCAACAGTTGAAAGCGCGGTTACGGACTTGCCCGACCCGCTTTCGCCCACCAGCGCCACAGTTTCACCCTTGGCAATTGTGAACGAAACTTTTCGCACAGCTGCATGTTCCTGACCATCCTGACGGAAGGCAACGGACAGGTCTTTAACCTCAAGCATATTCACAGGTTCCGTCATTGAAATGTCTTCTTTGGATCGAAAGCATCGCGCACGCCTTCAAAGATGAATACCAGTAGCGATAGCAAGATCGAGAACGTTAAAAACGCGGTAAAGCCCAGCCACGGCGCTTGCAGGTTTTGTTTTGCTTGGCGGGTAAGTTCACCTAGTGATGGGGCCGAAGATGGCAGGCCAAAGCCCAGAAAATCAAGCGCGGCAAGGGATGCGATTGCACCGGTTATGATGAATGGCATCATGGTTAACGTCGCGACCATAGCGTTTGGCAACATGTGGCGAAACATGATCACGCGGTTTGAAACGCCCAGCGCGCGTGCCGCGCGGATATATTCAAAATTGCGCGCCCGCAGAAATTCTGCGCGCACAATGCCAACCAGACCGGTCCAGCCGAACAGGACCGAAATAAAAACCAGCATCCAGAAACTGCGCTGGAAAATCGCAAACAGAATGATGATGACATATAGCGACGGGGTTGAGCCCCAGATTTCCAGAATTCTCTGGAAAATCAGGTCCAGCTTGCCGCCAAAATACCCCTGAACCGCGCCTGCCGCAATCCCGATCACCGATGTAATCGACGTGACAATCAAGGTGAAAAGCACCGACAGGCGAAAGCCGTAAATCACCCGGGCAAGCACGTCGCGCGCGGTGTCATCGGTACCCAGCCAATGGTCGCCGTCAGGCGCAGATGGCGCGTGGCCGCCAATATCGTTAATGGTTTTAAAGCTGTAGGGAATGATCGGCCACAGCGCCCAGCCTTTTTCAATCATCTGCCCACTGGCAGTGCCGATATTACCAACAATCCCGTCAGCAGCGTCAAGAATCACTCCTTCGGGGTCATCCCAGCAGGCTTGCAAACCACCTGAGGCGATCAGGCATTTGACCTCAATATCACTGTAAACCGCCTCGGTTTTAAAATCACCGCCAAAGGCCGTTTCAGGATAGAAATTCAGCACCGGCACGAAATATTCGCCGCGGTATTGCACAAGGATCGGTTTGTCATTGGCGATGAATTCGGCAAACAAGGTCAACGTAAACAGCACGCTGAAAATAATCAGCGACCAATAGGCGCGCCCGTTACGGCGAAAGTTGCGCCAACGGCGTTGGTTAAGCGGGGAAAGGTTCATACTTCGCGTCCCTCGAAATCAATGCGGGGGTCAACGAAAACATACATCAGATCGCTTAGAATTCCGACGACCAGCCCAACCAAACCGAACACAAATAACGTGCCGAAAATAATCGGATAATCGCGCTGCAAAGCGGCCTCAAACCCCATACGGCCAAGGCCATCCAGCGAAAATAGCGTTTCGATGATGACCGAGCTGCCGAAAAATATCCCCAGAAATAAGCTGGGAAATCCGGCAATAACAATCAGCATGGCGTTGCGAAAAACGTGGCCATATAAAACCTTGCGTTCACTCACCCCCTTGGCGCGCGCGGTGACCACGTATTGTTTTTTGATCTCGTCCAGAAAACTGTTTTTGGTCAGCAAGGTCAGGGTCGCGAAACCCGATATCGACGACGCCAGAACCGGCAGGGCGATGTGCCAGAAATAATCGCCAATTTTGCCCAGCGCGCTCATGTTTTCCCAGCCATCCGAGGTTAGACCCCGCAGTGGAAACACCTGCCAATATGAGCCGCCAGCAAACAAAACCAGCAGCATAATGGCGAACAAAAATCCCGGAATTGCATAGGCAACAATGATGATGCCCGATGTCCAAGTGTCAAAGCGTGACCCGTCGCGCACCGCCTTGCGAATACCCAACGGGATCGACACAAGGTACGCGATCAGCGTCGACCACAAGCCCAACGTCAGCGACACGGGCAATTTTTCTGCGATCAAATCAAAAACCCCGACTGACCGGAAATAGCTTTCGCCGAAATCAAGGCGCAAGTAGTTCCAGATCATCAGAAAGAACCGTTCGACCGGCGGCTTGTCAAAGCCGAATTCGCGTTCCAGCTGTTCAATAAATTCAGGCGGAAGCCCGCGTGATCCAAGGTATTTTTCATCCCCTGCCCCGCCTTCTGACACTACGGAATCAGAGCCGGAAAGGGCTTCGAACACGTCGCCTTCGCCCTCCATCTGGGCGATGATTTGTTCAATCGGTCCACCGGGAACAAACTGGGTCAGCGTGAAATTAATGATCATAACGCCCAAAAGCGTCGGGATCACCAACAACAGCCGGCGAAGGATATAAGCACCCATAAATTTGTTCCCGCCTTACCGTTTTAGCCTAGTGCAGCACGCCAGCGGCCAGCAATTCAGCGTGCTTGTCGGCATTGAACCACCAGAAATCAAGGTAGCCCAGATCATATGGCGGCAATGGATCGGGGTGTTCGTACATATCGAAATAGGCGACGGTATAAACATCCTTAAACCATTGCGGCACCCAGAATTTCATCGCCCGCATCACGCGGTCCAATGCTTTCACGGCCGTTACCAGTTCGTCTTTGGTTTCAGCGTTGCGGATGATTTCGATCAGCGCGTCAACCGCAGGGTCAGCAACGCCGGGGCTGTTAAACACGCTTTCGGCCATATCGGCGGATCCAAGGCTTTGCGCCAGCCCGCTTCCGGGTTCGTACCCAACGCCCATATGGTCGGTGATCACGTCGTAATCAAACGCATAGCGGCGATCAACATATTGTGCGTTATCAACACGGTTCAGGCGGGCCTCAACCCCAAGGCGGATCAGGTTTTCAACATAAGGATTAATCACGCGATCAAAGGCAGGGCTGCGTTCAAGGAATTCAACCACCAGCGTTTCGCCTGCCGCGTTGCGGCGGATGCCGTCATCGCCCACTTCCCAGCCGGCAGCGTCCAGCAATTCAGACGCGCGGCGCAAATTGGCGCGGTCCAGCTGGCGCGCGCCAGAACCGGGCGCCATAATGGCTTCGTCTGTTAAAACTCCGGCTGGCAACAGGTCTGCAATGGGTTCCAAAATCGCCAGTTCATCCGCGCCGGGGGTGCCCATTGCAGCAAGGTACGAATTTTCTGCAAACGAATTAATTCGCGCATACAGCCCGAAAAACAGCGTTTCATTTGACCATTCGAAATTGAACATCAGGCCAAGCGCTTCGCGCACGCGCGCGTCTTTAAACCGTTCGCGGCGCATATTAAACACAAAGGCCTGACCCGAGGCTTGCGCCCCGTCATGCAATTCAGCCTTTACCACATGGCCTGCTTGAAGGTTCGGAAAATCATAGCCCGTCGCCCATTGCTTGGACGAATTTTCAATGCGGAACGTATATTCGCCCGCCTTGAAGCCTTCGAATGCGGCAGAACCATCAGCAAAATATTCAATGCGGATGGTATCAAAATTATTACGACCGATATTCATCGCCAAGTCGTTGCCCCAATAATCTGGATTGCGGCGATAGGTGATGCGCTCATTAATCTCGAAACTATCCAGCGCATAGGCACCTGTGCCCATAATCGGCTGCGTATTGGTTTCATCAAGGCGGTATTCCTGCGCTGTCATCCAAGTCTGTGAAAACACCGGATTGGCACCGGCCTGATCAATGCGGTCATTGATGGGCGAGTCTTCGACAAAGGTGAATTTCACCCGAAAATCATCCAGTGCTTCGACATTGGCGATGATGCGCGACACGCCTTCACGGTAGCTGGGCAAGCCCTGCTCCATAAATAATTCGTGGGTATAGACAACATCGGATGCCTTAACCGGCGTACCGTCGGAAAATGTAATATTAGACCGCAGGGTGAAAATCACCCATTCCTTGCCTTCGGGGTATTCCAGCGTTTCGCACAAAAAGCAGTACGAAGACCCGATTTCATCTGCCGTGCCAGTCATTAGCCGTTCAATCGCGACAGTGGCCAGCATCGCCGACACGCCCTTGCGCGCGTAAGAATTAAAGCTGTCGAATGTGCCGCGTTCATTGGCAATGACGATTTCGCCGCCCTTGGGGGCCGCTGGGTTCACATAATCCAGATGGGCAAAATCGGCGGTGTATTTCAGATCACCAAAGGTTGAAATACCGTGGCTGATTGTTGTGTCGCCTGCCTGTGCCATGCCCGTTGTGGCCAGCATCAGCGCGGCTAGCGGTAATAAAAGTTTTTGCTTCACAATGCTTGGGCGGCGGCGGGTTGTAATCTTGGCAGCGGCGCGGTTTTTTTCAAACAACATGGTTTTCCTCCGTTGGGTCCAGCGGTTTGCGCTGGTAATTATTTGCCACAAGTTAAAGCTGCATCCATAATTTATTCAAGTTCCGATTTGATGAAGATTTGGTGAATGGGGCGTTCGCAGCCCTTTAAGTGCATATATGCGCACGAAAAAGGCCGCTCACCCAAGGTGAACGGCCTGAATTCTTGGATGTTTCAGCGTTTAGCCGCCGATTGTTGCCAGATACGCAATCACGTTGGCGCGATCTTCAGGCTTGGAAAGCCCGCGAAACGACATCTTGGTGCCCGCAACCATGGCCTTGGGATCGGTCAGGAAGGTATCCAAAAGTGCCGCGTCCCATTCACCGCCTTGCGCCAGCATACCGTCGGAATATTTGAACCCTTCGCGTGCGCCAATTCCGCGACCAACAACTGCGAACAGGTCAGGACCAACGGCTTTTACGCCTTCTTCGATTTTGTGGCAGGCTTTGCATTTCTTGAAAACCTTTTCGCCAGCGGCAGCGTCACCAACAATAGCAACCTCGACCGGAGGCTCCTCTACAACATCGGCTTCCTCGTCGCCGCCATCGCCGTGACCATCGTCAAGCGTTGCGATTATATAACCCTGCACAGGTCCATCTTCGCCATGGCCATCAGCGGCAGTGGAATACAGCCCGCTTGCCGCCCAGCTTGCCAGTAAGAAAAACAGAAGTGCCCCGAAAAGAGCGCCAAAAACTTTAGTCATTGTCATTGTGTTGAACATGATGCGTTCCGTATGATGATATTTCAAATGCTTCTAACCGCTTCCCTTAGGGCTTTTCAAGCTATATGAGGCGCGACGAAGTGCCCTTATGGTACAAAAGTATGAAAGATTGGCAAAATGACAGGAAATATTGCATTTCAGGGCGAACCCGGCGCCTATTCGCACGAAGCCTGCATCGAGGCCCGGCCTGGCCTGACCCCGCTGCCATGTCATTCGTTTGATGATGTAATCGATGCGGTTCGCAGCGGGCAGGCTGATCTGGCCATGTTGCCAATTGAAAACACCACCTATGGGCGGGTTGCCGATATTCACCGCCTGCTGCCACAAAGCGGGCTGCACATTATCGACGAAGCCTTTGTGCGCGTGCGCATCTGCCTGCTGGCCAATGACGGCGTAAAACTGGATGACATCAAAGCAGTGCGCGCCCATCCTGTGCTGCTACCGCAAACTGCCGTTTTTTTGAAAAAGCACACAATTAACGGTATTGCTGCGGCTGACAGCGCCGGTGCGGCCAACGATCTGGCCTCCAGCCATGCGCCCGACCAAGGTGTTTTGGCCAGCCAGCTTGCCGGGGATATTTACGGGTTAAACGTTTTGGCCAGCGATATCGAAGACCACGGCCACAACACAACACGCTTTGTCATTATGGGGCGCGAACCCAACCTGACGCGACGCGGTAGCATCGGCATGATGACCACCTTTGTGTTTGAAGTCCGCAACATCCCCGCAGCACTTTACAAAGCGATGGGCGGGTTTGCCACCAACGGCGTCAATATGACCAAGCTGGAAAGCTATATGGTGAACGGGTCGTTTACCGCAACGCAGTTTTATGCCGACATCCAAGGCCACCCCGACGATGAAAACGTGCAACTGGCCATGGCCGAGCTGGATTATTTCACCGATTATATCGAAGTTCTGGGCACCTATCCCGCCAACCCCGCCCGCCATTCATAAGGCGGGCTGACGGCAGATATTACTTGGGTGCAGCCTTGGCCGCAGCCTTTGATTTTGCCTTGGGCTTTGGTTTCGCCTCAAGTGCCTCAAGACGTGCCAAAAGGCTTGCGTTTTCTTCGCGCGCTTTTTGCGCCATCAGGCGCACCGCTTCGAATTCATCGCGGCTGACAAAATCGCGATCGGCCAACCAGCGGTCAACCCAGCTTTTCATTGCTGTTTCGGCTTCGTCCTTGGCGCCTTGGGCCACGCCCATTGCGTTTGTCATTATTTTGGACAGATCGTCAAAAACCTTGTTACCCGACTGCATGGCAGACTCCTTTTCGTGTTACCGCCTATATGGGGGCTGCGTGGGCAAAGCTCAAGGTTGACTTCCTGTCGCGGGCTTGGTGGAAAGAGCCATGAACACTGGCATCCCCTTTCCCAATATCGGGCCCGAAATTTTTTCGTTTGAATTATTCGGCCTGCATCTGGCCCTGCGCTGGTACGCGATGGGCTATATAATCGGCATTATCATTGGCTGGTGGATCATCCGCCGCGCAATTGGCGCGCTAAAGCTGTGGCGCGATGATGGCCCCCCGCTGGACCGCGCCCAGTTGGAAGATCTGATAACATGGCTGGTTGTTGGCATCATCTTGGGTGGGCGTCTGGGATATGTATTGTTTTATGGCGGGGCGTATTATTGGGAAAACCCCGCTGAAATTCTGAAGGTCTGGACCGGCGGCATGTCGTTTCACGGCGGATTTCTGGGCGTGATTGCTGCGGTCTGGCTGTTTTCCAAACGCCACGGGCTGCGGGTTGCATCCGTGGCCGACCTGCTGGCCATCGCCACCCCGCCCGCACTGTTTTTGGTGCGCGGCGCTAATTTCATCAACGCCGAATTATGGGGCCGCCCAACCGAATTTCCCCTTGGTGTAATTTTCCCCACTGAAGCCGCGCAGTTTTGCCCCGGCTTTGCCAGCCCATGTGCGCGCCACCCCAGCCAGCTTTATGAAGCCCTGCTTGAGGGCGCGCTGCTGGGCATTCTTTTACTGACACTGGCATACAAACGCGGCTGGCTGAAAAAACCGGGGCAGCTAACCGGCCTGTTTTTTGCAGGCTACGGCGTGTCGCGTTTTATCGTTGAATTTTTCCGTCAGGCCGACGCGCAATTTATCACACCGGAAAACCCGTGGGGCCATGTGGTCGGGTTAGGACAGGCCGGCGTCACCATGGGGCAGCTATTATCCCTGCCAATGATTGCGATTGGCATTGCCGTGATCATCTGGGCGCGGAGGCGCGCATGAACCCGCTTGGCGCACGTCTTATTGCCCAAATTGAACAATCTGGGCCAATGTCGATTTCCAATTATATGCAAGCCTGCCTGCTGGATCCGGACCACGGCTATTACACCACGCGTGACCCGTTCGGGGCTGCGGGGGATTTCACCACCGCGCCGGAAATCAGCCAGATGTTTGGCGAACTGATCGGGCTGGCGCTGGCACAGGCTTGGCTGGACCAAGGCGCGCCGTCACCGTTTACATTGGCAGAACTTGGACCGGGGCGCGGCACGCTGATGGCCGACATCCTGCGCGCCACCAAGAATGTGCCGGGGTTTCACGCCGCAATACAGGTCTGGCTGATTGAAGCCTCGCCGCACTTACGCAAGGTCCAGACCAAGACACTGGCGGGGTATACGCCCCAAACAATCGGCACCATATCAGGACTGCCCCAGCAGCCGCTTTTCATTATTGCCAATGAATTTTTCGATGCCCTGCCCATTCGTCAGTTCATACGCACAGGCAATGGCTGGCGCGAACGTTTAGTAGAAACCAAAGACGGGGCTCTAAATTTCACCTTAGGCCAAAAATGTTCGATTTTTGATCTAAATCATCGACTTGAAGACACACGTGATGGTGATTTAGTTGAAATATGTAAACCAGCGGCTGATATAATGGCGGAGATTTCAGCCCGTATTTCCCCCTATGGCGGCGCGGCTTTGGCCGTGGATTACGGCGATTGGCGCAGCCTTGGCGACACGTTTCAGGCGTTGGAAAATCACGCCAGCACCGATGCCTTGGCCTGCCCCGGTCAGGCCGATTTAACCGCACATGTGGATTTTGAGGCCCTAACCCAAGCCGCCGCGCCATTGGTGCCTGCGCGCCTGACCACGCAAGGCGTATTTCTGGAACGTCTAGGTATTACAGACCGCGCGCGCGCCTTGGCAAACCAGCTGACCGGCGACGCATTCGAGGCCCACATAACGGCCCATAAACGCCTGACCCATAGCGACGAAATGGGGACGTTGTTCAAGGTTCTGGCCCTGACCCCCAAAGGCGCATCACCAATTGCGGGGACGATGCATGACGCTTGAGATTATCACCTCGGACAGCCTTGCGCCATTTCACCACGGCTTTTTCACCCGACGCGGTGGGGCATCAACAGGGATTTATGAAGGACTGAATTGCGGCCCCGGATCACAAGATCAAAACGATATCGTTGCCATCAACCGCGCCCACGTCGCCGACGCCATGCAGGTGCAACCCGACGCATTATTATCTCTATACCAAATCCATTCGGCGGATGTGGTTCACGCCACCGGCCCGCACAAAGGCGCAAACCCCAAGGCCGACGCGTTCGTCACCGCAACGCCCGGCATCGCCCTTTCAGTGCTGACTGCCGACTGCCAACCGGTACTGTTTAGCGACACCAAAGCAGGCGTTATTGGCGCGGCCCATGCGGGTTGGAAAGGTGCTTTGGGCGGGGTGCTTGAGGCAACAATTGCAGCAATGGAAAGCCTTGGTGCAAATCGCCAAAACATCAACGCCGTTATTGGCCCCTGCATTAGCCAGACAGCCTATGAGGTTGGCCCGGAATTTCGCACAAATTTTCTGAATGTTAACCCTGACCATGATCAGTTTTTCACACCCGGCCAAGGGGACCGGATGATGTTTGATCTACCTGCTTTTGGGCTGCATATGCTAACGCGTTCCGGCATTAATCAGGCATCATGGAGCGGCCATTGCACCCATAGCGACCCAGATCGATTTTATTCCTACCGCCGCGCAACACAAATGCGCCAAGCCGATTACGGACGCCTGATTGCATCGATTCGCCTGTAGCACCAATTGTGGCATAATCCGGCCTTTCACCCCCTGCTAGCAGCTTACAAAGAAGGTACGGCCTGTTTTTACAAGCTTTTACAGCGCCGCGCGATTGCGCATATTCTGGTAAAAACCGCATCACCGCCAAATAGCCGCCCCATTTCATGGTTAAAACTGCCTTAACCAGAAAATGAATCGCCCCAAGGGGTAGAAATAGGCCTGTTATGAAAAACAATCGTCGTTGGATGAAATCGGTTCTGAAAGAAAGCACAAAAGAAGTTCGTCTTCCTTGGGCAAGATCAGAACGCCGTAAAACATTTAAAACCGCCACAAGCACCCGCGCGCGGGCAGCCTAACGCGCATAAAATTATGCGCTTTCGTTAAGGCGCGCCTCAAGCACATCAAACGGCACCCCGGGTTCATCCTTGGCATCCCGTATTACCAGCGACGTTTTCACACTGGCAACATTATCAGCAGATGTCAGTTCATTGGTTAAAAAGCTTTGGAAAGACGACAAATCCGGAGCGACGCATTTCAAGATAAAATCAACCTCGCCGTTCAGCATGTGACATTCGCGAACCAACGGCCAGTTGCGGCAACGTTCTTCGAAAGCAGAAAGATCAGTTTCCGCCTGAGAGGCCAGACCGACCATTGCAAAAACCTGCACCTCGAAACCCAACTGGCGCGCGTCCACCTCGGCGTGATAGCCACGGATCAGCCCCGCCTCCTCCAAAGAACGCACCCGACGCAGGCAAGGCGGTGCAGAAATCCCCACCCGACGCGCCAATTCAACATTGGTCATACGACCATCGGCCTGCAATGCGGCCAAAATCATACGGTCAATAGAATCAAGTTTACTGGTCGGCATTGGATATCCTTTGGGAAATTGCGTGAAACATATGCGCCAGCGCAGGGATGCGCAACATTCTTTCGTGTTTGCGCAATATTCTTTTCTATATGCGAACAGCCTGCGCCGCTTATCTTAGTTCATTTCAGGGGGTTTTCGTGCGCCCGATGGATGCCTATATCTAAGGCAACATAACTTTTTAGGGGATTACCCATGTCTGACACAAACCGCCATACCAAAGTTTTAATTATCGGCTCGGGCCCTGCGGGATATACCGCCGGAATCTATGCCAGCCGCGCCATGTTGAACCCGATCCTTGTGCAGGGGATGGAACCCGGCGGCCAGCTAACCACCACAACCGACGTTGAAAACTACCCCGGATTCACCGAAATCCAAGGCCCCGAATTGATGGTCAACATGGAGGCCCACGCCAAAGCCATGGGCACCGAAATCATTTCCGACATCATCACAAATCTGGACATGTCCAGCCGGCCGTTCACCGCCACGGGCGATAGCGGCACCACCTATACCGCCGACGCCGTGATCCTGGCGACCGGCGCGCGCGCCCGCTGGCTGGGTCTGGACAGCGAAGAGAAATTCAAAGGTTTCGGCGTTTCCGCCTGTGCCACTTGCGACGGGTTCTTTTATCGCGGCATGGAAATCGCCGTGATCGGCGGCGGCAACAC
>DAOUQO010000169.1 GCA_030625565.1 Aliiroseovarius sp.
GGTTAGGGCTGCGCCAAATATTTGCGTGCCAAAGCGCTGTAAAATGGACCGTTTCGGACCGTAGGTAATAAATTTCACCTTATCGCCATAACGATCCTGCATCACCGGCACCACATGTCCGATAGCGTCGGCAAGCCCATCGTCAATCGCAGATTGGCCCACCCAGATTTCACCGGTGAACAGATCGCGGTCAGTAGTTAAACGATCCCCGCGCCGCGATTTCACTTGCGCGATAAAGCTGGCGTGAATTTGCTCTTGCAGCGCCTTCAGGCGTTTCACATCCGCAGGCTTTTCTGGCTGAAACGGGTCCAGCATGGTTTTGCTTTTGCCCGCAGTATGCACCCGGCGTTCAACCCCGTGTTTGGCCAGAAGTTCATGAAAACCAAAACTGGCCGAAATCACACCGATTGACCCAACAATCGAACTTTCATCAAGGATGATTTCATCGGCGGCCGTTGCCAGCCAATACCCACCCGAGGCCGCGACATCTTCGACAAAGGCAATTACAGGCACGTCTTTTTCCGCCGCAAGACGCCGGATGCGCGCGGCAATCAGGCTGGATTGCACAGGGGATCCGCCGGGTGAATTGATAATCAGCGCCACCGCTTTAGGTTTGCCACGGCTAAAGGCGCGCTCGATCAAAGGCGCAAGGCCTGCATCGTTCAACTGTCCGCGCCCACCGGCCGCAATCACACCTGACAGGCGGATAATGGCAACCTTGGATTCAGTTTTCATAAAGGGAATAAAACGTTTCATCCGTTTGATATAGAATGCCCCCGCCCCAGCAACAAGAGGTGCAGGCATTGAATAACACCTTATTGCAACACTGCCAGATATAGGTGTTTCGGAAAATTCGAATTTTCCGGTACGGAGTTTTCAAAAACTCCGGCTATGGCTAGGGACCGACACCAAGGGCAGATAAAAGCCCAGACAGGCTTTCTTTGACCGTTTCGCCGCTGGTATCAACGCAGGCCCCGGCGCGGCGGTATTGCTGTTCGCGCGCCTTCAGGATATTCCGCAGCTCTTTCATTGCATTGGCATTTCCGGCCATTGGGCGCATGTCGCCTTGGGCACGCACACGTTCCATATGTTCCTTAGGTCCGGCCTTTAGCCAGATGGTTTGAAAGTGACCAAGCAGGTAATTAAACGTATCCGATTGCGAGGCAATACCCCCCGCAACCGCCAAAACCATGGCCCCATGAGTGGCGACAATTTGTTCAAGCGCCTGACGTTCCAGAACGCGGTACCCTTCTTGACCATACAAAGCCATGACTTCGTTCGCGGGCATTCCGGTGCTTTCTTCAACCTGATCGTTCAGCTCAAGAAATGGCAGGCCAAGTTGGTCGGCTGCCATGCGCCCAAGGGTGGATTTCCCCGCACCACGCAGGCCGATCAAGGCAATACGCCCCGATTGCGTGCTGTCAGGGTTGCGCGGTGATAATGCCTTGAAAACCTGTGCCTGCTGGGCCTTGGTTGCGGTTTGCATCAGGTAAGATGCGCGCGCAATTTCCGAGGTCCACGGATCATCTGCCGACACCAGCCATTCGATCCCGAAATTAAGCGCTTCGGCCACCTTAAGCAGCAGCCCAATCGAAATATTGCCCTGCCCCGATTCAAGCTGTGCCAGATACCGCTGCGACACACCGGATTTCTCAGATAGCACCCGACGGGTCATGCCAATGCGCCCGCGCGCATGGCGCACGCGTTCACCAACAAGCGCAAGAAAATCCATAATTGCATCATCATCCAACCCGGTCGATTTTCGCGCGGTTGTGACCTGACCATTAAAGGTGACAATCTCGCTCATTCAGGCACCACTAGGGGGGCTATTTTTGCGCGAATATCAGCAGGGGGTTCGCGGCTGTCCAGCGCTTGAGCCACCACGAATACAGACACAAATTTACCTAAAAAACAAAGGGTTCCGTCCTGATAACCGCCAACGCGAAAATGAATGGATTTAGTGCCAAGCTTGGTCAGTTCAACCTTGCAAACCAGCGGATGGCGCGGTGTTACCGGGGATGAAAAATCAATGCTCATATGCACAAAAGGCGTGCCGATTTTGCGGTCGATATTCAGTTCATACCAGCCCGTTCCGGTCTGTTCTTGCCACCATGCATCGATGGCCTCAAGCGCGAAATACGGGATGCGTCCGGTGAACGCGATCAGTTCGGGGTCGCAATCGGCCCAGCCGATTCGCTTGGTGTATTCAAATGCTGTGGCCATGCTTAATAGGTCTCCACATGGAAGCGGCCCTGGGCTGTCATTTCATCGCGCAACGTGTCCCAATCCTGACCAACCGAGGCCGAAATTTCACCCAGCACTTTGACCACGTCATCCTCCATCGCCTTTAGACCACAGATATAGATATAGGTGTTTTCATCGCCAAACATCGGCGCGATGGTGGCCGCGTCTTGGCGCAGCTTATCTTGCACATATTGCTTGGGCTGACCGTCAACACGGCTAAAGGCGAAATGCTTGGCCAGAAAGCTTTCAGGCACTTTGCCAAGGGGTCCAAAATACGGCAACTGGTCCGGACTGCGGGCGCCAAAAAACAGATGCAGCGCGCCTTGCACATCAGGCATCACCCGCTGGTGGCGCATGGTGAAGGCACGAAACGGCGCGGCACCAGTGCCAGTACAAATCATAATCAGTCGTGCTTTGGGATCATTCGGCATCAGGAAACTATCGCCATAAGGGCCTGAAAGTTTGACTTTATCACCGCGTTTCAGATCACAAATATAGTTTGAGGCCAGCCCGTCAGGAATGCGCCGCACGGTCAGGGAAATGTTGCCCTTGCCTGCGCGTTCGCCGTCACGCGGGCTGGAAATTGTATAACGCCGCTGGGGGTATGAACGCCCCTTTTCATTTTTGCCGGGCGGTGAAATGCCCACATGCTGGCCTTCAAGAACGGGGTAATCCACGCCTTCCATGCTTAGCACAATGTGGTGGATTTCGGCCTCGGCCCCATCGCCGGTTAGTTTATAGTTGCCCTGCACCGTGACCTCGACGGGACGACCCGGTGAATGCATGTTGACCACGGGTTCAGATGCAGATGCAGGCGGTGGACTTTTAGGCGCGCGTTTTTTCTTGGTTGCAACAGGGGCCACGCTTGCGGGGGCCTCTGTTATTGGTTTTTCAACCGGTGTGATTTCGGCAGGAGCCGCCGCTTCGGGCAGCTCCATCCATTCCAGTTGTGCCTCAAGCGAATGAGGGCTGGCGACCATTAACCAGTTGTCAATCGCTCCGGTCGGGCACGGCCCGATGCACGACATTTCCCCGTCACAAATTGCCGCATCCACCACCACATTATCGTCGTTATGCAAAATGGCGTCTTTCGGACATGCCTCCTCGCAGGCATGGCAGCGAATGCAGATTTCAGGATCAATCAGGTGTTGTTTAACCAGAGCGTTCACGGGGTGACCTTTCTTATGCTTCTCTTTTACGTATTTCTACGCGTTATAGATTTGCACATATTCAAAATCACCTGGCTTATTGTCAATGCCCACGCGCGGTGGCGCGATCCAACCAGCATATTCGCCCGGCTCACGGACCGTGACCATAAGCGACGTAATGAAATCACCATCAGCCTTGGACGGCAGCCATTCATCGCGGCGCGCAGCCCATTCATCAGCCGTAAGCACCAGACCTTCTGGGGTGATTGGCGCGCCTTCAAAGACACCGATTTTGCGGTGGAACCCTTCGTGTGGCAAGGTCAGTTCAAAGTCGATCCCGTGCTTTTTGATGATCGCGTTCCAGCGTTTCACACCACCGGCAGCATCCTTGGAATAATCATCGCGCAGGCGCATATTGATCGCGGTCAACGCAGGCACATCGTTCATCAGGATTTTGCCGTCGATATATTCGCTGACAGGGTATGTCGCGTCTTTCAGGCGGTGATCGTCGTCGATCTTCATTTCCTGATAGCGGCCTTTGATGCCCGAATTAAACGCGTTGGCAGCGTTGGTTGAAACCTCGCGCCCGAACAGATCCAGCGACAAGGTGTAGTGCAGGTTCATTTTCTTGCGAATAGTCGGCAGGTCGATAACGCCCAGCGCACGCACTTTGTCGATTTCATTGGGGTCGGTAATGCCCGCGGCGTTCATCGCCTCGCAGGTACGCTGGATCGTCCGGCCAACGCCAGTTTCGCCAACAAACATGTGGTGCGCTTCTTCGGTCAACATGAAGCGACAGGTGCGGCTAAGCGGGTCAAACCCCGATTGCGCCAGCGCCTCAAGCTGCATTTTGCCGTCGCGGTCAGTGAAATAGGTGAACATAAAGAACGACAGCCAATCAGGCGTTTCCTCATTGAACGCGCCCAGCATACGGGGTTTTTCGTCGGAACCGGACTGGCGTTTCAGCAGCTCATTCGCCTCTTCGCGCCCGTCTGCACCGAAATATTTCTGCAGCAGATAAACCATCGCCCAAAGGTGGCGACCTTCCTCAACATTGACCTGAAACAGGTTGCGCATGTCATACAGCGAAGGCGCGGTTTTTCCCAAGAAACGCTGTTGTTCAACTGACGCAGGTTCAGTGTCGCCCTGAATAACAATCAGGCGGCGCATTAGCGAACGGTATTCACCCGGCACTTCCTGCCAAGCCAGCTCACCCAGATGTTCGCCACACGGGATTGTCCGGCCTTCGACCTGCGGGGCCAGCAAAATGCCCCAGCGGTAATCAGGCATTTTCACGTAATCAAATTTGGCCCAACCTTTGGGATCAACGCTGATCGCGGTGCGCAGATAGATTTCGTTGTCCTGATAATATTCCGGCCCGCGCACTGCCCACCAGTCCATGAATTTAGGATGCCAGGATTCGAGCGCGCGCTGCA
>DAOUQO010000102.1 GCA_030625565.1 Aliiroseovarius sp.
GACGATGCAGGGGCGCGAATAATATTTCTTTACCCAAGCGGTGATTTGCCCAACATATTCAGGCACCTGCCCAACGGCGGCACCCATGCCGCGTTCGGCCATGCCGTGCGGGCAGCCGAAATTCAGCTCGACACCGTCAGCGTTGGTTTCTTCAACTCGCGCAAGGATGTCTTTCCAAGCGGCTTCCTCAAGGGGAACCATCAGACTGACGATCAGCGCGTGGTCGGGGTAATCTTTTTTGACGCGGGTGATTTCCTCAAGGTTCAGCTCTAGCGAACGATCGGTAATCAGCTCGATATTATTAAGCCCCAAAAGCCGTCGATCAGCACCGTGAATGGCGCCATAACGTGGGCCGGAAACGTTAACAACCGGTGGGCCATCTTCGCCCAAGGTTTTCCATACAACACCGCCCCAGCCAGCGTCATAGGCGCGGCGCACGTTGTATTCTTTGTCCGTTGGCGGGGCCGAAGCCAACCAGAACGGGTTAGGGGATTTAATGCCCAGAAAGTCGCTTGTCAGGTCTGCCATGGTTTAGCCCCCCATCAATGTTGCATGAATATTTATCGCGGCGTCGCGCCCTTCGGCGACTGCCGTTACGGTCAAATCGTCACCGCCCGAGGCGCAATCACCACCGGCCCAAACGCCTGCGCGACTGGTGCGCCCGACATCATCAACGGCAATTTTTCCACTATCTATTTTTAACCCCTGGGCGTCGCCCAGACGTTGGCCAATAGCCTTCATCACCTGATCCGCAGGCAGGCGGTAATTGTCGCCTGCACCATCGGTATAGGAAAATTCAATTTCAGCCACCGCGCCAATACCATGCATTTCGACAGGGGTTGCGTTGGTGATGATATGAACCCCCTTTGAGGTCGCCAGTTCTTGTTCAAACTTTGACGCCGCCATGCGATCCAGCCCACGACGGTACGTCAGTGTGACGTTTTCAGCGCCCAGCAATTTTGCCTGCACCGCGGCGTCCACCGCCGTCATGCCCCCGCCGATCACGACCACGTTCCGGCCAACAGCCAGCGTTGACATGTCTTCGGCTTGGCGCAAATCAGAAATCCAGTCGACCGCATCAACCACGCCCGTAAGTGCTTCGCCATCAACGCCCAGCGCGTTCACTGCAGTCAGGCCCACACCAAGGAAAACCGCGTCATGCGTCTTGGTTAAACCATCAAGGTTCAGCCCATTTCCAAGCGCTTGGCCCAGCTTGACTTCGATACCGCCAATACCCAGCAGCCAGTCGACCTCGCGCGCGGCAAAACCGCCTACGGATTTATAGCTGGCAATGCCAAATTCGTTCAGCCCGCCTGCCTTGGCGCGCGCATCATAAATGGTAACTGCATGGCCGTGCATCGCCAACCTGTGCGCCGCCGACAGACCAGCAGGGCCAGCGCCAACAACGGCCACAGATTTTCCGCTGGCCTTGGCGCGGCTAAATGGCTGCGGACCAGCAGACATCAAAACATCGGTTGCGAACCGCTGTAGGTGGCCGATTTTAACCGGCTTACCTTCGGCAGTTTCGCGCACGCAGACCTCTTCGCACAAGGTTTCAGTTGGGCAAACGCGGGCGCACATACCGCCCATGATGTTCTGACTTAGGATCGTGCGCGCCGCTGCTTCGGGCGTGCCGGTGGTGATCTGGCGAATAAACAGGGGGATATCAATGTCAGTTGGGCAAGCCGTCTGACAAGGTGCATCATGGCAGAAATAACAGCGATCTGCCGCCACCAATGCTTCGTGCGTATTTAAAGGCGCATGCAGATCAGTAAAGTTTTCCGCATATTGATCAGGCGAAAGTCGCGCGCCTGCAATACCGGACGTTGCAGGGGAATGTGTCATAAAGGCCTCCCATGGCATTAATTTCATACATCTTGCCACAGGTCATTTATTTTATCAAATGGTAAAATTATTTATGGGTCGGCGGTACGATCTTGTTTGTAAGGCTGCCCAGCCCTTCGATGCTAACCACACAAGTATCACCAGGCACCAAGGCACCAACACCGGCAGGCGTACCGGTATAGATCAAATCCCCCGCTGTCAGGCTTACCAAACCATAAAGCGCGACCACAATATCAAAAACAGGCCAAATCATATCACCAAGATCAGCCTGCTGGCGCAGCTTGCCATTCACTGTCAGTGCAATTTTTCCGGATGTCATCGGACCGGTATCTTTGACCAAATGCACAGGGCCGCAGGCCGCTGACAGGTCAAACCCCTTGGCCATATCCCATGGGCGGCCCTGCTTTTTTGCCTGCGCCTGAATATCACGACGGGTTAAATCATTGCCAATCGCATAGCCAAACACCTGCGCATTCGGGCCAAAGGCAACAACCAATTCTGCCTCGTGATGCAAATTTTCAGTCGCTAATGGATACGGAATATCGCAACCATCCCCAATCAAAGCATCGCCGGGCTTGGTAAAGAAAAACGGCGGCTCGCGATCTGGATCATGGCCCATTTCACGCGCATGGGCCGAATAATTACGGCCCACACAAAAGATCCGGCGCACCGGAAAAACCACGTCACTTCCAACAATAGGAAGGGCGGGGCGGGGCAAAGGCGGGAACGCATAATTCACCATATTAGCGAAACTTGGGCGTGCGTTTTTCTAGGAATGATTGCAGGCCTTCTGCCGCATCCGGTGTGGTTTTTGACAGGGCAGCACTTAGGCTTTCGGTGAACAACCCATCAGCGCGCGACATATCGCCAATACGCGCTACGGCCTGAATCATCAGATAATTTGACAAAGGCGCGTTACCCGCAATTTTTTCGGCCAAATCCTGTGCCATCTTTAATGCCCCGCCTTCGGGCGCAAGGTAATGCGCAAGGCCCAGCGCCGCGCCTTCCTTGCCGGAATATATCCGGCCTGTCAGCATCATTTCGGTCAACCGGTCAGGGCCAAGAATGCGCCCGATGCGTACACTGGCGCCACCACCCACAAAGATCCCGCGCTGCCCTTCGGGTAGCTGAAACATCACGCTTGGCTCAGCAATGCGCACATGGGTTGCGGCGGCCAATTCCAGCCCGCCGCCCATAACCGCGCCTTGCATGGCACTGATGACGGGCAGGCCGCCAAATTCAACGGCCTCCATCACCCGATGCCAGCCGCGCGAATGATACAGAACATCTTCGCCGCTGCGCGCAGTGTGTTCAGACAAATCCAGGCCGGCGCAAAAATGATCACCGTTACCGGCCAAAATCACCGCACGCACACCTTCAGGAGGAGCGGTAAAAAATGCGGCAATTTCCGCCAGCATTGCGTCACTCATTGCGTTACGCTTTTCAGGGCGGTCCATGGTCAAGGTCGCGACAGTGCCGTTAACCTGAATAAGAAGAGAGGGGGTTGTCAAAACATATTCCTTCCTGTGTGCCATATGGTGCTGCCTTGAACTATAATGCCAAAACAGTGTCTAACTAGGCATATTAGGGTCTATTCTTCACCCAAAAGTTCACGCAAAATTTCATCTGTATGTTCACCACACATCGGCGGATGGCGACGATAGGTAACAGGTGTTGCGCTGAATTTAACCGGATTACCAATCATATCTATTTGCCCCGATTGGGCAGCAGGATAGGGCATTGATACCTTCATCTGCCGCGCCACAACCTGTTCGCTGGCAAACAATTCAGGCAAGGTATTGATTTCACCTCCGGGTACATTGTTGGCCGCCATCGCGCCAACAACGGCTTTCTTAGAAAGCTGCAAAAACTGTTTTTCCAAAGTGGGAATTAGAACATCCCTGTTTGCCAAACGATCGGTGTTCTTGATAAAACGCGGATCTTCGGCCAGTTCTGGCAGGCCGATCAAGGCACTAAACCGGGCAAATTGACTGTCATTGCCCACAGCAACAACCACATGGCCATCGCCGCATTCAAACACTTGATAGGGCACAATATTGGGGTGCTGGTTGCCACGCCGCTTGGGGGCATCACCCGATAAAAGGTAATTCATGCCTTCGTTCACCAGCCACGCAACTTGGGTATCAACCAGCCCAATATCAATATATTGGCCTTCGCCGGTTTTCATTTTATGGATCAAGGCCGCCTGCACTGCATTTGCCGCATACATGCCGCACATCAAATCGGTGATGCCAACGCCAACTTTCATCGGCTCACCATCAGGTTCGCCTGTCAGGCTCATGATTCCGCCATAAGCCTGCGCCAACAGGTCATAACCAGGGCGATGCGCATTGGGGCCAGTTTGGCCAAAACCAGTGACCGAACAATAAACAAGACCGGGATTTTCTTTGCTAAGACTTGCATAATCCAGCCCGTATTTTGCCAACCCGCCCAGCTTGAAATTTTCAATCACAACATCGCATTTTACAGCCAGCTTGCGAATGGTTTCGGCCCCTTCAGGGCTGGCCATATCAATTGCGATTGAGCGCTTGTTGCGGTTGGCCGACAAATAATAAGCACTTTCATTGGTCGCAACACCATCCTTGCCCATCACATAGGGTGGGCCCCAACCACGGGTGTCATCACCCATGCCGGGGCGTTCAACCTTGATGATATCCGCCCCCAAATCACCAAGAAGCTGGGTGGCGAAAGGCGCCGCCAGAATGCGCGATAGATCAAGCACACGCAGCCCATGCAAGGGGCCGTTAGCCGTTGGTTTTTGGGCAGTCATTTTATACTCCACCTTGGTTGGCTGCTATTGTTTGCGCATCCATTCATCTAACGCCAAAATCTGTTGGTTAGTCATTCTTAGGCCCAGTTTACTGCGCCGCCAAACCACATCATCGGCGTTGCGGGCAAATTCGTTTTGCATCATCCAACGCACCTCAAGCTCATATAGGTTGGCACCGAAATCAACGCCCAGATCGGCAGGCGCGGTCGCACCTGCAAGCATCCGCGCGGCATCGGTGCCATAATTTCGGATCAGGCGCGTAACCAGCGCGGCCTTAAGGAACGGGAATGCTGCACCAAGGTCTGTTTCCAGCGCGGTGATGGCATCCACAGGGAAATCGCCACCGGGCAAACAGGCCCCGGCTGTCCAGTTGCCGGACATGGACGGGAAAAATTCGGAAACCTTTAGCATCGCTGCTTCGGCCAAGACCCGATAGGTGGTTATCTTGCCGCCAAAAATATGCAAAACTGGCGCGCTATCGCCGCCCTCTACAACCAATTTGTAATCGCGCGTCGCCGATGTTGCACTGCCCGCACCTTCGTCAAAAAGCGGTCGAACACCGCTAAACGTCCAAATAATATCTTTGGCTGAAAGCTGCATTTTAAAATTGTTGCTGGCGAAATTCAGCAGATAATCGCGTTCTGAATTCGAAATGCTGGCGGGTGTATCGGGGGCGTCATGTGCTTCTTCGGTTGTGCCAATCAAGGTAAAATCATCATGATAAGGTATGGCAAAAACAAGCCGGCCATCATCACCTTGGAAAAAATATGCGCGCCCGTGATCATACAATTTTGGCACCACGATATGTGAACCACGCACCAGCCGAATTTCGGCGGGGGATTTTGCCTGCAGCGGCCCATTTATCACCTGCTCAACCCATGGCCCCGCGGCATTTACCAGCACCCGCGCCTGATGGGTTTGGGTCATGCCGGTTGCGGTGTTTTTAGTCTCTATTTCCCACAAATCACCCCTACGGATGGCCCCGATGACCTTGGTTCCAACCATAATTTTTGCGCCATGCGCCTGTGCATCACGGGCATTCAATACAACCAAACGCGCATCATCGACAACACAGTCAGAATATTCATAAGCCCGCTTGAATTTTTCCTGCAAAACCCTGCCGGCAGGGTCAGTCGCAAGGTTCAGGCCTTTGGTTCCCGGCAAGTATTTGCGCCCGCCCATCGTGTCATAAAACACCAGACCAAGCCGGATTAACCAATTTGGCCTGCGCCCTTTTAGCCAAGGCATAAAAATACCCAGCAGCCTTGATGTGGGCGTGGTCGCGTCAAAACGCATATCCCGATTAAGAGGCAAAACAAACCGCATGGGGCGGCTGATATGGGGCATCATTTCCAACAGAACTTCGCGTTCGATCAATGCTTTCTTTACAAGGCTGAATTCAAAATATTCAAGATACCGCAGCCCGCCATGAAACAATTTGGTCGACGCCGACGATGTCGCCGAAGCAAGATCGTTCATTTCAGCCAGAGCAACATTCAGCCCGCGACCGCTTGCGTCACGGGCAATGCCACACCCATTCACCCCGCCGCCGATTACGAACAGGTCATGGATTTCTGTCTTATTATGCTGATCCGCCACCGGGCCCTCATGCGTTTAAAGTACGGTTAATTCAAATCTGTTATGATCAGAATTACTGGCATTTGCCACCAGCAAATGGCCAGCCATACCTAATATTACATCTTTGCCCAGATATTTCGCGCCGCCTGTGCAATGCCATCCGATGACGGCATTGTGGCAGCATAGGCCGGACCCGTTGCAATAAAGCTGTCCTTGGCCGTCAGGCGTGCTGCCGAAACCTTGGTGTTTTCGCCAAGAAATGTCATCAGGCCCTCGGATATATTGCCACTTTCGCGACACTCATCAACAACCAGAATTGCCTTGGCGCCAGCCAGTTCAGCCAACAGGCTGTCCATGGGCAAAGGTACAAGCCAGCGCAGATCAATCACCTTGGTTTTAATGCCTTCTTGCGCCAGAACATGCGCTGCCTGCTGGCTTAAGTAATGCCCATTTCCATAGGTAACAATTGCCAAGGGACCATCGCCAGAAACGCCGACCTGCCCCAAAGGAATTCGCGCATCAGGCGCAGGGTAAAACTGCATCCACCCAGCATCATCCTTGGCGTGCAAATCACGCATTGGATACAGGGCGATAGGTTCTAAAAACACCACTACACGCTGTTCTTCACGGGCAAGGCGCACACATTCGCGCAACATCTTGGCGGCATCATCACCACGCGAAGGACACGCCAAAACGAGGCCGGGAATGTCACGCAAAACCGCAAGACTGTTATCGTTGTGAAAATGGCCGCCAAACCCCTTTTGATAGCCAAGCCCTGCAATACGAATAACCATCGGATTGGTAAACTGCCCATTTGAGAAAAACGGCAGGCTTGCCGCCTCGCCACGCAGTTGGTCTTCGGCATTATGCAGATAGGCCAGAAACTGAATTTCAGGGATTGGAACAAAGCCGTTATGCGCCAAACCAATTGCCAGCCCAAGGATGCTTTGTTCATCTAAAAGAGTGTCTATTACACGGGTTTTACCATATTTTTGCGCCAAACCACGGGTCACACCATAAACACCGCCCTTGGTGGCAATATCTTCGCCCATTAAGGCAATTTCGCCATGTTCCAACATCAAATCGGCCAGCGCCCAGTTGATCAGTTTTGACATCGGCTGCGGCTTGGTCATTTGGCCAATATCAGACCCTAACAAGGCAAAACGTGCCTTTTCATCCGGCCCGTTGCTTGGTTTGTTGCCACGTTTTGGCGGGATCAGGCTGGCCATAACATCCTGCGCGGTTTTCAGGCGCGGCAGCTTTGTAATTTCGGCTGCAATCTTACTGCATTCAGTGTCTATTCCAGCGTAAATGCCCAAAGCATCCATGGGTTTTTCAACTCCGGCGTCAGAAAGCAGGCGCACCGAATGAAGCAGGGGATCATCATTTTCCCAGCCTTCATAAACCGATTTATCAAGGTAAGCATCCTGAACATCAGGACCGGCATGACCATAAAGGCGCACAGTTTTTAAATGTAAGAATGCAGGCTTTTTCTGGGTGCGAACATAGGCGGCGGCTTTGACGGCAACTTGGTAGGTTTCATAGATATCCAGCCCGTTGGCCGTGAAATATTTCAACCCCGGCCGAGCCTGAAAATTCGCCGCAATCCAGCCATCCGGTGTGCGTGTTGAAATGCCAATGCCGTTGTCTTCACAGACCAACAGCAGCGGCATTGCGCCCCCCTGAAAGGCCGTCCATGCAGCGGCATTTATCGCCCCTTGCGCGGTGGAATGGTTCGCGGAGGCATCACCAAAAGACGCCATGATCAGGCCGTCATTTTTCAGCACTTTATGTTCGGGATTATGTCGCGCCGCCAGCCCGATTGAATAGGCCGCGCCCATTGCCTTGGGCAGGTGACTGGCAATCGTGGAGGTTTGCGGCGGGATTATTAAGGCGCGTGAGCCCAGCACCTTGTGGCGCCCGCCCGATATGGGGTCATCGCGCGACGCGGCAAAACTTAGCAGCATATCACGCATGGGATCGGTGCCGGGAACTTGCGCGCTGCGCATAGTTTGGAACGCGCCATCGCGGTAATGCAAAAATGCCATATCATCAGGGCGAAGGGCGGCAGCGATCGCCGCCATGCCTTCATGGCCGGAGGATCCGATTGTATAAAACCCCTGCCCCGCCGCCTGCATTTTACGCGATCTACGGTCAAGTTGGCGGCTTAGGCATTGGGCATAAAAAACTGCTTTGGCAGTAGCAGTATCAAGGGGGCCGGCGGGTTTTTTCCCTTTTGGAAAATCACCCGCCGCAACCCGTTTGCGAA
>DAOUQO010000027.1 GCA_030625565.1 Aliiroseovarius sp.
TGCATCTTAATGCTCCCATTATATTCCAGCAGTTCCAGCAATAATGCAGCCCAAACGCGCCACATTCAAGTGATCCGACGTTGCAACGTTACCATCAACATTCTAGCGTGGCCTATGGTTGCAAATTCTTTCTCTCATGTATCATTCTGGGTCTTTGATCTGGACAACACATTATACCCGCCCGAGGCCCGCCTGTTTGACCAAATCGAGGTTCGCATGACCGCTTGGGTCATGAAGGCGTTGAATGTTAACAAAGCCGAGGCCGACCGCCTGCGCCGCCAATATTGGGCCGAATATGGCACCACACTGGCCGGACTTATGCGCGTGCACGGCGTCGATCCAGCGCCTTACCTAACGGACGTGCATGAAATCGACCTTAGCCATCTGGTGCCGGACCCGAAACTTGCCAGATTAATCAGCGCCCTTCCCGGCCGCCGCATTGTATACACGAACGGCTCGGCCCCCTATGCAGAACGGGTGCTTGAGGCACGCGGGCTGGCAGGCCGGTTTGATGCAATTTATGGCGTGGAACATGCCGGTTTCAAACCAAAACCCGAACGTGCCGCGTTTGAAACAATCTTTAAAACCGACAATCTAGACCCAGCACAGGGTGCCATGTTCGAAGATGACCCACGCAATCTGGTTGCCCCTAATGACATGGGAATGCGTACGGTGCATGTCGCCCCTGACAGGCTGGATGCACCGTACATTCATCATCATACCAATGACTTAACCGGTTTTCTTGCGCAAGTATTTCCGGCCTAAAGCACCTGATCCAAAATTGCAGTCAGGCGCGTAACGGATGCGTCCACATCATACAGCTTATCAAGACCGAAAAGACCAAGGCGGAAGCTGGAATAATCCGCACCCTCTTCACACATTAACGGCACGCCAGCCGCGATTTGTACGCCTTGGGCAGCGAAGGCTTTGCCTGCTTTGATGTCGGGATTTGCGGTATAGCTGACCACAACACCGGGGGCTTCAAAACCTTCGGCAGCCACAGATTTCACGCCGCGCTGCGCCAGTTCGGCCCGCACGCGTGCGCCTTGATCCCACTGGGCGTCGCACAATTTGTCAAAGCCGTATTCGCGCATTTCAAACATCACATCGCGCAGCACGCGCAGGGCATCGGTTGGCATGGTTGCGTGATAGGCATGGCCGCCGGCCTCGTAGGCCTCCATGATGGTTAACCATTTACCCAAATCCACCGCAAACGAAGTCGAAGTCGCCGCCTTGGCCAACGCCAACGCGGTTTCGTTCAACATGACCATTCCCGCCGAAGGCGATGCCGACCAGCCCTTTTGCGGGGCCGAAATCAACACATCAACACCGGTTGTTTTCATATCAACCCAGATCGTGCCCGAGGCAATGCAATCAAGCACAAAAATCCCGCCGACCGCATGCACAGCATCGGCAACTGCCTTAAGATAGTCATCAGGCAAAATCATGCCGCTGGCGGTTTCCACATGCGGGGCAAAAACCACGTCAGGGCGTTCGTCAGCAATACGCGCCACAACTTCGTCAATCGGGGCTGGTGCGAAACCTGCATCAGGCGCATTGCCCACCCGACGAGCCATCAAAACGGTTTCATCTGACGCGATCGCGCCCATTTCAAAAATCTGGCTCCAGCGGAACGAGAAAAAGCCGTTACGGATGACCATAACGCGTTTACCTGTGGCAAACTGGCGGGCAACGGCCTCCATTGCATAGGTGCCGCCACCGGGGACCAAGGCCACGGCATCGGCGTTGTAAACTTCGCGCAGAACACCGGATATATCGCGCATAACACCTTGGAAATTTGCGGACATATGGTTCAGCGAGCGGTCGGTGAAAACCACGGAAAATTCAAGCATCCCGTCGGGGTCGACATTAGACAATAAGGCAGACATTTCAGGCTCCAGTTCATTTGGCGTTTCGGCGCGACCTTGACGTATTTTTGCCCTAGGGGAAAGCGGATTCAGCCCAGCGGGCCGGGCCTGCGTTCTTCGCTAAGTAAAACGTTGGCTTCGACATCGCCAACACCCGGTAAGGTCATGATCCGGCGGCGCAAAACGCGTTCGAAATCAGACAAATCCCGCGCAACAACCCGCAGGCGATAATCATACAGGCCAAGCACATGGTGCACGCTTTGCACTTCGGGAATGGCAGTTACCGCGCGTTCAAAATCTTCAAGGCTGACGCGGCCCTTTGTGGCCAGCTTTACGCCTAAAAACACCGCCACGCCGAATCCCAGCGCCTCACGATCCAGATCAATCCGGCGACCCGTAATAATGCCTTCGTCATGCAGTCGTTTCACCCGGCGCCATGCGGCTGGCTGACTAAGCCCAAAACGCCGCCCCAGCGCGCCCGCGCTTAGGGTCGCATCCTGCGCCAAAGCAGCCAAAAACTGCATATCGGTTTTGTCTGGAATCATAATGGCAATGCCTCGCCCGCTTTGATTTCGCTCATTTGCACCAAGGCTTCGACCTCGGAAATATGGGGAAGGGTCAGGATGCGGCTGCGATAAATATGCTGGTAATGCGCCATGTCGCGCGCAATAATATGCAGGCGCACATCGACACGGCCCAGAAATGTCTGGATCTCCATAATTTCGGGGACATCACGCGCGCCAGCAAGGAATTCATCAAAAGCACGCGGGTTGGTTTTTTCCAGCGTAATGCGCAGGCTGACTTCGACTTCATAACCCAGCTTGGCCCAGTTAATTTGTGCATGCTGGCCCCGAATAACGCCTGCATTTGTCAGTTTTTCCAACCGCCGCGAACAGGTGGCCGACGTCATCCCTGCACGCGTCGCCAGTTCGCCCAAAGGCGAGTCGGGGAATTGCTGCAGATGTCTAAGCAAGCGGTGATCAGTTTCAGTTATTTGCATGATTTTCCTAATTTTTTGGCATATTTAGAATTAAAACCATTAGCTTTGGTCATAATTTAATGTTTTTGCAAACCATATTCAAGATTTTTACATATTATGGCCAACAGAACAATCAACTTAATAGGAGACACCAAATGCGTGTATATTACGATCGAGATTGCGACATTAACCTGATCAAGAACACCAAAGTTGCCATTCTGGGCTATGGCAGCCAAGGCCACGCCCACGCGCTGAACCTGCGTGATTCCGGCGCCAAAGAACTGGTTGTTGCCCTGCGCGAAGGGTCCGCCAGTGCTGCCAAAGCCGAAGCCGAAGGTCTGACCGTAATGGACCCCGCCAAAGCCGCCGCTTGGGCCGATCTGATCATGTTCACAATGCCCGATGAGCATCAGGCCGAAACATACAAAAAATATGTACATGACAACATCCGTGAAGGTGCCGCGATTGCATTTGCCCACGGTCTGAACATCCATTTCAACCTGATCGAAGCCAAAGCCGGCATTGACGTCATCATGATGGCCCCCAAAGGCCCCGGCCACACGGTACGTGGCGAATACGTAAAAGGCGGCGGCGTGCCGTGCCTTGTTGCGGTCGACACAGACGCAACCGGCCGCGCGCTGGAATTGGGCCTGTCATATTGTTCAGCCATCGGTGGCGGGCGTTCCGGCATCATTGAAACCACGTTCCGCGAAGAATGCGAAACCGATTTGTTCGGCGAGCAAGCGGTTTTGTGTGGTGGTCTGGTCGAGCTGATCCGCATGGGCTTTGAAACGCTGGTCGAGGCGGGTTACGCCCCCGAAATGGCGTACTTTGAGTGCCTGCACGAAGTGAAGCTGATCGTTGACCTGATTTATGAAGGCGGCATTGCCAACATGAATTATTCGATCAGCAACACAGCCGAATACGGCGAATATGTTTCCGGCCCGCGCATCTTGCCATATGTTGAGACCAAGGCACGGATGAAGGGTGTTCTGGACGACATTCAAAACGGCAAATTCGTTCGTGATTTCATGGTTGAAAACGCCGTTGGCCAGCCTTCGTTCAAGGCAACACGCCGCAACAACGACGCCCACCAAATCGAAGAAATTGGTGAAAAACTGCGCGGCATGATGCCGTGGATTTCCGCCGGTAAAATGGTTGACAAAGAAAAGAACTACAACAACGGGTGCTCTGATTTTCATCAGGGCACCCCACCTGATTATGTGGCCCACATGAACGACACCTCACCTACATCACCAGATTTAAAATCGTGGCTTGGCCTGACGCTTTTGGGCCTGATTTGGGGCGCGTCGTTTATGGCCGTTACCATTGCCGGAACCGGTTTTGGCCCACTTAGCATTACCGCCGGACGCATTGCACTTGGCGCAATCATCCTGTTTTCCCTGACCCGCATATTGCGCCTGCCCTTGCCCGGTATAAACGGCGAAAACGGACACAAAACTTTGCTCTCGGCACTGGGGCTTGGTGTGTTTTCAATGGCATTACCCTTTTTCCTGCTAAGCTGGGGGCAGGTCTATGTCGCATCCGGATTTGCGGGGGTCACCATGGCGGCGGGGCCGTTAATAACCCTGATACTGGCGCATTTTATGGTGCCCGGAGAAGGCATCAACACAGCAAAATCCATCGGCATCGCGTTGGGATTTATCGGCGTTATTTTACTGATTGGACTGGATGCATTCACAAGCAGCGGTTTGGGGCTAGAGCCATTGGCGCGCCTGGCCTGCATTGGTGCGGCTGCAAGCTATGCAATTGGTGCAATCATTACCCGGCGCGCGCCCAAGGTTGAACCGATTTCATTTGCCACGGCAGGAACCATCATTGCCACGTTACTTATTGTTCCAACGGCGTACCTGATCGAGGGCACACCCACCGCCCCCAACACCAGCGCAATCTTGGCGGTGCTATTTTTGGGTGCGATCCCCACAGCACTGGCAAATTTATTATTGGTCATGATTATCCACCGCGCGGGGCCTTCATTCATGTCGCTGGTAAATTATCAGGTCCCCGTATGGTCTGTATTTTTTGGCTGGATATTTCTAAGCGAAACCCTGTCACCCCAGATATTTATAGCCCTTGCGCTGATCCTGACAGGCGTCGCCATTACGCAAGGTTTGGGGCGCAAAAAGGCTATCAAACCCTAGCCGCGATTGCCTGTAAACCTAGGCGACGCTGCGCTCGACTTCGGCAACGATATCCGAAATGACAGCCTCTAACAAAGCTTCGTCTTCACATTCCCCCATAACCCGTATTAGGGGTTCAGTTCCTGATTTTCGGATCAAAAGGCGGCCATTTTTGGCAAGGCGGGTTTCGCCCTCGGCTATCACTTTTTTAACATTTGAATCTGAAAGAGGGGCTTTTTCTGGTGCGTATCTTACATTTTTCAACATTTGTGGAACGGTCTCAAATACATTCGCCAAGTCCGAAGCACTGCGCCCACTACAAACCATTTCCGCCAAAAATTGCAGACCGGCCAACAGCCCGTCACCCGTGGTTGCATAATCGGTCATGACAATATGACCTGACTGCTCGCCCCCCAGATTATAGCCGCCTTTGCGCATTGCCTCGACCACGTACCGGTCGCCAACTCCGGTGCGGATCAGGTCAATCCCAAGCCCCTTCAGGTGACGTTCAAGACCAAGGTTTGACATCACGGTGGCAACTAAAGCATTGCCCTGCAACCGATCCGTTTTTGCCCAGTGGGCAGCAAAAAGACCCATGATCTGGTCGCCATCTGCAACCTTGCCATTTTCATCAATGATCATCACCCGGTCGGCATCGCCATCAAGGCAAATCCCCAAATCCGCGCCATGTTCGATAACAGCGTCAGCCGCGGTTTTCGGATAAGTCGACCCACAAGCATAGTTAATATTCAGCCCATCGGGGCTGGTGCCAATTTCAATGACTTCTGCCCCCAATTCCCACAGCAATTCAGGAGCAGTGCGGTACGCCGCACCATTGGCGCAATCAATAACCACCTTCATTCCAGACAAACGCTTACCTGCCGGAAATGTGGTTTTCAGATATTCAACATAACGGTGGCGCCCTTCGTCGACACGCTTGGCACGGCCAATATTATGCGCCTGCGCCGGAACAACGCCGTGTTCTACCATTTCCTCAATCGTGCGCTCGTCGTTGTCCGACAACTTAAAGCCATCGGGGCCAAAAAACTTGATGCCG
Source organism: Aliiroseovarius sp. (assembly GCA_030625565.1). Classification (GTDB taxonomy): domain Bacteria; phylum Pseudomonadota; class Alphaproteobacteria; order Rhodobacterales; family Rhodobacteraceae; genus JAAEUB01. Next base: position 6,046 of record DAOUQO010000027.1, read on the forward strand.
TTATCATGGTGCGGGTTGTGGGATGCCGAAATCATAATGCCCAGATCAGCGCGCATTGAATATGTCAGCCGCCCAACCGCAGGGGTTGGCACAGGCCCAAGCAACAGCACATTCATACCCGTCGAGGTCAAGCCAGCGGTCAGCGCATTTTCAATCATATACCCCGAAAGCCGCGTATCTTTGCCAATGACAACGCGATGTTTGTTCTGTCCGTCACGGCGAAAATGCCGCCCCGCAGCAGCGCCCAGTTTCAGGGCCATTTCAGCGGTCATTGGCCACGTATTGGCCAGCCCGCGCACGCCATCTGTTCCAAACAGTTTTTTGCTCATTGCCTATGCACCCTCATTCATCGCTTGAAACAGGTTTAATGCCTGCCGTGTCTCATATGTGTCGTGGACCCGCATGATTTGCACGCCCTGCGCTGCCGCGTGCAATGCCACGGCAAGCGATCCCGCCATGCGGTCCGTCGCTTTCGCCGCCCCGCTAATTTCATCAATCAGCCGCTTGCGCGATGCGCCAATTAATATCGGCACACCAAGGGCATGATAAAGCGAAAGTTGGCGAAGCAGGCTCACATTGTGTTTCAGGTTTTTTCCAAAACCGATGCCCGGATCAACTATTATCCGGCTTTGTGCAATTCCAGCCGAAAGTGCGGCGGATATCCGCCTTTCGAGGTGGTCGAAAACATCCAGAACCACGTTTTCATAATACGGATTGTTTTGCATCTTTGCAGGTCCGCCTTGCGTATGCATCAAGCAAATCGGCACATTATATTCGGCCACCAAGGGGCCAATTTCAGGATCATAAGCCAGGGCCGAAACATCGTTAACCATATTCGCGCCAGCCTCAAGCGCGGCGCGTGCAACTTCGGATTTTCGGGTATCAATTGAAATTGGGATGGCAATTCCGGCATCGCGTATAGCGCGAATAACCGGTGCAATCCGTTGAATTTCTTCGACCACAGAAACGGTTTCAGCCCCCGGTCGGGTGCTTTCGCCACCGATATCCAAAATATCCGCATCCACGGCAAGAGCACGCGCGCGCGCCACGGCGGCTTTGACATTTGCAAGGGTGCCGCCGTCGGAAAAACTGTCAGGTGTTACGTTTAAAATCCCCATAATCCGTGGTTGGTCCAAACGAAGGCCGCAAATGTCAGGGCGCAGGTCGGAAAGGCGGGAAATATCAGCCGACGTCGGCGTTTGGCCATCCTTACCCGTCAGAATTTCGGTATATTGGAACCAAACAAACCTGCTTCCGGCCAAGGGTTTATGGCCAGCATTATCTTGCAGTCCCAAACGCGGAATTGCGTGAATTTTCATAGCCTTTCCCCCACTGAAATGCAGCGCACAGGAATGTCGGTTTGTGGTGCATTTGCGTCGACAATAACCAGCTCGGAGGCCTGCATTTCTTTTGCGAACCAAACACTTATAGATAAAGGGTCGATAGTGGCACTTGCCAAATCCACCTGACTAAGAACCAGCCGCGAGGGGGCCCAAACGCAAAGCTGACCTTGCTTGATGGCCCAGTCCAGTTCGGTTCGGGTGCCAACCACCTTAATGCGGGGATCCTGCCCGACCAAAATCCATGCATTTTGTTCAATCGCCAGTAAATCAATATGGCGTTGGCCTGCGGCATTTGCGGCCTTTAAAAGGGGGGTATATGGCGCCATGACGGTTAAAAGCACCGGACTTTTCAGGGCAATAAGCTGGTCAACAAGCCCAGAAAACCCTGCATCCTTGGTGGCCTTATTGGATAGAAAAACCACCATCGGCGGCGGCGATTTGGCAGATTCCAGTGCGCCAGCTTGCCCACGCGCCCGCACAATTTCTACGCCCAGCGCCCCCGGTCCCCGATCAAGTTTTTCGATCCGCACAAAGATGCGAAGGGCCTGTGGCTCAAGCAAAATACGCGCAGCAATGCGGTCGGCCAATGTTTCAAGAAGGTTCAGGCGTTCGGCGGCAAGTTCGGTGGCGATGGCTTCGGTCAGCCGGTCATAGGACAAGATGTTGTCGACATCATCCTCAAGCGGTGCAGGGGCTGGTGCGACTTCGACCACCAGATTAAATGATAAGCGCTGGGTGGTATCGCGTTCAACCTGAAAGGCCCCTATTTCGACCGTAACAATATGATCACGCAGGGAAATTCTGTCAGGCATTCCCCCAACTTCGGATGCTACGGCACCAGTCGCGCGCGCGCGGTGTTCCGGGTGATCAAAGGCTTGGGCGATTTCATCATTCATAATACCACCGCAATAGCCAAGCAAAAGCCGGCTGTAAAATGAAAATCCGGCAGAATGCCGCTGCGTTAAATAGGTTTACGATAAAACAGGTGCACGCCAATCGAAGCCGTTTTCACAAAACGGCGCGCCCAGCGCGGGGAAACCCAGTTGGCATGGTAATAGGTGGCGCCTTGGGTCAGCGCACGTTCGGTTCCGTCCAGCATGGCGCGGGCCACCTTGGCGACCCGCACAAAAGTTGCGGGTTCATTAACCACCTCGGCGTGACCATCGCAGGTATAGGTAAACTGACACCGGAAACGTTGGCCGGTTCCCTGATTTATCACACCGCACACAGAATTTGGAAAATCGCGGCTATCAACCCGGTTCAAAATCACCTCGGCCACCGCGAATTGGCCACGCACGGTTTCTCCTCGGGCCTCAAAATATAATGCTTCGGCAAGGCATTGCCAATCGGCCCCGCCGGTCGCGGTGGGCTGGGCATCAAGCCATTCACGCGTATGATCAAACGCCCCGACCGCACTGGGGCGACTTGGGGTTTGGGCAAGGCTGCTTAGCTGTTCAACACTAACGCCACCAAGGCCAGACAATTCCATGCCCAGCATTGTCGAAATGAGCGACTGGGTTGATTGAGTCACAGTCCCTGCGGTTTCTTGCGCAGAGACGTACGTCACCGACAGCCCAAGCGCCAAGGCCGATATAAGCACCCTATTTAGCATCGCAAATCACCCCAGACATCCCTTTTCAGGCACACAGAATAACCCAATTTTAAGGATTGGTCTAGGCAGAGCCATGCGGCCATGGGACGCGTGCCTTTTCAGGCCTTACAAATTTGTGCCTAAATGCTGCAAACCGGCACAATAAAACCTTAACCTTTATGCGCCCTGCCGTTCCTTGATTGCCAACTGCGCCGCGGCCAAACGGGCAATAGGCACCCGAAATGGCGAACATGACACGTAATCAAAGCCGGCATTCCGGCAAAACGCGATTGATTCGGGATTGCCGCCATGTTCCCCGCAAATCGATAGGGTAATATTAGCATTAGTCGCACGCCCCCGGTCTGCACCAATGGTCAGAAGTTCGCCGACCCCATCATTATCCAGACGGTGAAACGGGTCTTCTTCATAGACGCCAAGGCGTACATATTCGCCCATGAAACGCCCGGCATCATCACGGCTGAGACCATAGGTCATTTGCGTCAGATCATTGGTTCCAAAGGACAGAAATTCAGCGTGCTGGGCAATATCCCCGGCCCGCAAGGCAGCGCGCGGGGTTTCCACCATCGCCCCTAAACGGTACGAAAAATCAGCGCCAGTTTCGACCCTGACCGCTGCCGCCACGGCCTGAATGCGGGTTTTGACAATTTCGACCTCGCGCCGGGCGGAAATCAAAGGGATCATTATTTCAGGCACCACAGCTTCCCCGCTTTTCGAGGCCTCGATTGTGGCCTCGAAAATAGCACGGGCCTGCATGTCGTAAATTTCGGGCACCGTCAGGCCAAGGCGCACACCGCGCATGCCCAGCATCGGGTTATATTCACGCAGGCTTTCAATGCGGCGGGTGACATCCGAAATAGGCAAGGCCAGTGCCTCAGCCAGTTCGCGCGCCCCGTCGCGCCCATGCGGCAAAAATTCATGCAGGGGCGGGTCCAGCAGGCGTATGCAAACGGGTTTACCCAGCATAATGCGGAAAAGTTCGGTAAAATCAGCGCGCTGCATCGGCAAAATACGATCAAGCGCCGCGCGCCTATCATCGGAATGGTCCGCAAAAATCATTTCGCGCAACGCAAGCAGGCGGTCATCATCAATGAACATGTGTTCCGTGCGGCACAGCCCGATACCTTCGGCGGAAAAGGCGATGGCCTTGCGCGCATCATCGGGCGTGTCGGCGTTGGCGCGAACGCCAATGTCACGCGCGGCATCAGCCCAGCCCAGCAGGGTACGGAAACTATCGCCAAGTTCTGGCGGCAGCATATTAACGCGCCCGGCAAGGGCCTGACCCGCAGCGCCATCAATGGTGATCCGATCACCAGCATGAAATACCCGCCCATCGGCAATTGTCAGGCTTGCATCACGCTGACTAATCACAACATCCGCTGCACCAACAACACACGGCAAGCCAAGGCCGCGCGCAATCACGGCGGCATGGCTGGTAATGCCGCCACGTATGGTCAGCACCCCCTTGGCGGCGTGCATTCCACGAATATCTTCGGGGCTGGTTTCGCGGCGCACCAGAATGCAATCTTCATCATGCGCAGCACTGGCCTGAGCATCACGGGCAGTGAAAACAATCCGCCCTGTGGCAGCACCCGGGCTGGCGGCGATACCTGTGGCAATCACATCGCGCGCATCATTAGGGTCAACCTGCGAATGCAAAAGTTCGGCCAGAACGCGCGGCGGAATACGGCAAACGGCAACATCGGGTGTGATAATCCCATCCTCGGCCAAGGCCACGGCGATCTGCACATTGGCCCGTTCGCTGCGCGCCACGCGCACCGCATCAAGGATGAAAAGTTGTTCGTTTTCAATGGTGAATTCAATCTGCATTTCTTCGCGCAGGCGGGTGCGGCACAGATCCCCAAAGCGCAAAAGATCAGCAAAATTTTGCGGCAGAACATTTTCGATCGAACGGCCACGTTCGTCACGGGTCAAGTACATAACATCGCGTTCGCCGGCCTCGGTCAGCGCATCGCGCCCCTGACTTTTGCACAGATACCGCCCGCGCACTTCGCGCAGGCCCGTTGCGCCGTTAACAAATTGAATAACACCTGAGCCACACAGCCCCTTGCCAACGCCCAGCGCCATTTTCTGCACCACAAGGCCAAGACCGGCATCGGCAGGCGCGCCTTTTGCCTCGCGCAAAATTCGCGCAGTGGTGCCCTGCCATGCCCGCGCCATGGATCGCAAAACTGCCGCCAGCTGCGCGGCGCGATCTTGGGGGAATGCTTCGTCAGTTTCGTCTTCGTAGGTTTCAAGTGCCTCGGCAATATTTGTAGCACTGGCAAAGGCGTCCGGGTCCAGCCGCTCAACATGGGTGGAATAGGACTGGATAAACCGTAAATACAACGCATCGGCGGCGGCCTTGCCATGGGTTTTGACAAGCGCGCCATGCACCTTATCGGACATGCCAATATTTAAAATCGCCCCCGGCCCACCCCAGTCAGAATCCTGACTGGACGGGCGCACAGAAATCAGGGTGTCAGCGCCCATATTTTCCAAAAGTGACGACAAATCAGGCAGTTGACCGGTCGCGACAGCCTGAACTGCATCAAAGTCCAGCGCCACGGTTGGCGGCACCGGCATATCCAGCCGGATCAAACGTTGCAGGCATTTTGCCCGCCCGCCATGGCGTTCAGTTGCAATCGCCGCACTTGGCGTAATCAGGGTAAAAACGGTCTCGGAATCATTTTTCTGCATCGCGGCACCCATTGTTCATGCGCAGCATAGCGCCACGGGAATTTCGCACAAGGATTTCATGGCCCTAGCCTAAATTTTAGAAAGAAAGGCCTGCAATGCTCTGGCACATTCCTTGGCGTGGCTATTGATTAAAAAGTGCCCTGCCCCGGCTATTTCGGCAGCTTCAGCATGTGGAATTGATTCCAAAAGTGCGGAATGGATTGCTGTAATAACTGGATTAGCCAGTTCACCCCGAACAAGTTGAACCGGTATTTTCAAAGCGGCGTAATCGGCTTTGGCGCTGTGTATGGTCGTGGCCATGCGCCAATCCAGTACATTGGCCAGCGCGGTTTTTCGAATGTAGGCCTGTATTGGTTCAGGCATCGCGGCAAAGGCCCCCTTACCGCCCCAAAAATCAATAATGGCAGCGGCGGCATCTGGATCCTTGTCCAAGTAAGATTGTTCAAATTTTCGCCCGATTTCAAAGGCTTCATCATGCAGCGCAGTTTGGCCAAATTCAGGCAGCAAGGTCATGTTATTTGTTTCAAATGTTGTCAGGCTAAGGACGTCAATGCGCCCTGACAAAACCGCCGCATAGGCCACCATACCGCCGCATGAATGCGCAACCAAGTGAACCGGCGTGCCTGCTTTGGCCACGACGGCCTGAAGAAGGCGCACAAGGTGGTCGATATGAAAGTCATTGAAATCACGGGTTTCTTCGGTGCCGCCACAGCCACAAAGGCTGGTTGTAACAAAGCGATAACCTTGCGGCAGGTGCTTTTGCACCCCATCCCATGCGCGCGCCGTGCTAAACGATCCGGGCACAAACAGGATGGTTGGGCCGCTTCCGACTTCGTGAAAGTCAAACCGATATGGGTAGTGATTAATCATGTGCGCGCCTCTGAAATTAGTATAGGCACGGGAAAGCCCTCTCAACAAGAGGCCAAAAATGATCACAAATCAGATTGTCACCGCTCCCTCCATTGACACCAGTCGCAGAAGTATCCACCTGTTGGGCTTGAAACATCCAGCAGGAAACAAGCCATGTCTATTCCACAATCCGGCGGCGGCGCTATCGAACACCCAGACCAGTTGGCGCAATATTTGGCAGATGGCTGCAAGCCGGCCGAGGCGTGGCGCATTGGCACTGAACATGAAAAATTCGGCTATTGCAAAGATACACTGAAACCCCTGCCATACGAAGGCACGCGGTCGATCAAGGCAATGCTGGAAGGGCTGCGCGACCAGTTTGGGTGGAAGCCTGTTTATGAGGGTGACAACATTATCGGGCTGGAACTGAACGGCGCCAATGTATCACTGGAACCCGGCGGGCAGCTGGAATTATCCGGCGCACCACTGGAAAATATTCACCAAACTTGTGATGAGCTGAACGTGCATCTGCGTGAAGTAAAGGCCGTGGCTGACGGCATTGGCGCGCGCTTTATTGGTCTTGGGGCTGCCCCCGAATGGACCCATGAAGAAATGCCGGTCATGCCCAAAGGGCGTTATAAGCTGATGACCGATTACATGGGGCGCGTTGGCACCCACGGCACGCAAATGATGTACCGGACCTGCACGGTTCAGGTGAACCTTGATTTCGCATCCGAGGCCGACATGGTGAAAAAGTTCCGTGTCGGGCTGGCTTTGCAGCCGCTGGCAACGGCGCTGTTTGGTAATTCACCGTTTTTTGAAGGCAAGCTGAACGGCCATAAATCATGGCGCAGCCGGATTTGGCGTGATCTTGATAATGCCCGCACCGGAATGCTGCCATTTGTGTTTGAGGACGGCATGGGATTTCAACGCTATGTTGATTACGCCTTGGATGTGCCGATGTATTTTGTGTATCGGGATGGAAAATATATCAACGCCTTAGGCATGTCATTTCGCGATTTCATGAACGGAAAACTGCCCGCCCTGCCCGGCGAGGTTCCAACGCTAAGCGACTGGGCCGACCACCTGACCACCTGTTTTCCCGAGGTGCGGATCAAGCAATATATGGAAATGCGCGGGGCCGATGCGGGAACATGGCGCAGCATTTGCGCGCTTCCGGGGTTCTGGACTGGCTTGATGTATGACCAAGGCGCGCTGGATGCAGCGTGGGATCTGGTTAAGGGCTGGGATGCCAGCACGCGCGAAAACCTGCGGGTGGCCGCGTCGGTTGACGGACTTCAGGCCAGCGTTAATGGCGTGAAAATGCAGGATCTGGCTTGCGAGGTGCTGGCGATTTCCAAGGCAGGCCTGCGTGCGCGTGCGCGCCCCGGTTTTAACGGCATGGTGCCTGATGAGCGCCACTTCCTGAATGCGCTTGAGGATACAGTCGAAGACGGCAAAAATCCTGCGGATGAATTGCTGGAGCATTACCACGGCGACTGGAATGGTGACATCAAACGGGTTTATGCGGATTATAGCTACTAACACCTGTGGCAGATTGCCGGAATTTTTGAAAATTCCGAACCGAATTCTTCGAAGAATTCGGGCGTGGTGCATGGTTTGCGCTCAAGCAGATGCGCGCTATAGTCTGGCATGGGGGACGAATGCAGAAATTCACAGGTATCATCACGGATCGGGGGTCGAAATACGCGGTTTCCGGCGGACCAGTTCAATCGCGTGATGATGTGAAGGCATTTCTGGCCACGCTTACCCGCAACAAAAAATTCGCCAAAGCCACACATAATACATGGGCCGCAATCTTGCCTGATGGCCCGGCTAAGGGCGATGACGGCGAAGCCGGAGCGGGCATGGTAATTGTGCGAATGCTGGAACGCGAAGGGCTGCATGGGCACATCATCGTGGTTACGCGCTGGTTTGGCGGCGTAAAACTGGGCGGTGATCGCTTCCGGCGCGTACAGGATTCTGTCACACATTACCTGACAAATGCCAAAGGGCTGAAACAGGAGGCAAGAGATGTTAAAACGTGAATTGTTGCGGCTAAAAAACCGGGGAATATGGTCATGGGCCGGATGGGTGGAGTGTTGGCGAAATGAGCCGTCTTTGCAATTTTGGACCTTAGTCAATGTCGCGTCCGCCACGCTTGCCCTATGGCTACCGCTTGCGCCAAGCGAACGCGCCCTAATCCTTGCCCTTGGAGTGCTAATACTGGCAGCCGAGCTGATGAACACCGCGGTTGAGCGTGTGGTCGATTACATCTCGATGGACAACCATGATATGGCCCGCAAAGCCAAGGACCTTGCCAGCGCTGCCGTTGCGGTAACGGCCATAGCCGCTGGGGTGGCCTGGCTTGTGGTGCTGATTGGATAAACCGGCCGCCCGCCTGTAGTTGAATATTGCGACTTGATCCCCAGTGCGGCCTCGCGTTACTTCAGGGCATGGCTAAACTTTACTTTCACTACTCGACAATGAATGCCGGAAAATCGACGCTGCTTTTGCAAGCGGCGCATAACTACTTTGAACGCGGGATGCTGACATATCTGCTGACTGCGCGTCTGGATAATCGGGCGGGAAATGCACGCATTGCCTCGCGCATAGGTATCTCAAAAGATGCCGATACGTTTGAAGATAGCGACGATTTATTTGCTAAAATAACGGCGCGCCTTGGCGAAGGGCCCTGCGCCTGTATTTTCATCGACGAAGCCCAGTTTTTGACCCCTGATCAAGTTTGGCAACTGGCGCGCGCGGTGGATGATTTGGGCGTGCCGATCATGTGCTATGGCCTGCGGGTCGATTTTCAGGGCAACCTGTTTCCGGGATCTGCAAAATTGCTGGCGCTGGCCGATGAAATGCGCGAGGCCCGCACGATTTGCCATTGCGGCAAAAAGGCAACCATGGTGGTGCGCCAAGATGATGCAGGCAACGTGCTGGTTGCGGGCGAACAGGTGCAAATCGGCGGCAACGAAACTTATGTTTCGCTGTGTCGCCGCCATTGGCGCAAGGCGACGGGCGACACAGGCTAAGCGCAAATTCTAAACCGGATTAAGCAAGCCATTCCCGTCAAAGAATCCCACAATGTTATCAACGGCCATCCGCCCCATACCTTCGCGCACATCCTGCGCATTGGTGCCCAGATGCGGCAGCAGGCTGACATTTTCCATGGCGATTAAGGCGTCAGGCACTTCTGGCTCGAACTCATAAACGTCCAAGCCCGCACCTGCGATTTTTCCGGCCTGCAAGGCGGCAATCAAGGCAGATTCATCAACGATATTGCCACGCGCGATATTAACAAAAATGGCATGGCTTTGCATGGCATCAAAGCAGTTTTTGCCCACCATATGGTGGGTGTCCGCCGCCCCGGGTAGGGCCACGACAACCACATCCGCAACCTCGGCAAGCTTGGGAATTGATCCAAGATGTGTGGCCGGAAAATCCAGTTCTTTGGTAGAACGGTTTGCATAAACCACATCCATCCCAAAGCCAAAATGACACCGCCGCGCGATGGCCTGCCCGATCCGGCCCATGCCAATAATACCAACGGTTTTACCGCCAATATGCATCCCCAAAAGCTGGGTTGGGTGCCAGCCTTTCCAGCCGCCAGAACGCAGCAGGCGTTCGCCTTCTCCAGCCCTGCGTGCAGTCATTAAAATCAGCGTCAGGCCAATATCTGCGGTGGCATCTGTAACCGCACCGGGGGTATTGCAGACAGCAATTCCCAGCTTTTTTGCAGCCGCTGCGTCGATATGATTATAGCCAACCCCGAAATTGGCCAGCAAGCGACACCGCACAGGTGCATCGCCCAGAATTTCAGACGAAAAATTATCGCCAAGGGTGGGCAAAATCGCGTCGTAGTCACGCAAGGCAGCCCGCATTTCATCCGCAGACATGGCCTGCGTGCTGGGGCGCACATCAACATCCAAACCAGTGCGCGCATATGCCAAAACCGCGTCGGGCAAGGGACGGGTAACAAGAACTTTAGCCATTAAAACAACCTTCCGCCATTCGGCACATTTTTGTCAGTGGTCAGCAAGACCACATCATTATTTTCATCGGGCAGACCCAGCACCAGAACTTCGGACATGAATTTGCCGATTTGGCGCGGTGGAAAATTAACCACGGCCAAGACTTGTTTTCCAATCAGATCCGCAGGCGCGTAATGCGCCACGATCTGCGCCGAGGTTTTCTTGACCCCGATACCAGCGCCAAAATCGACCCACAGCTTGATCGCGGGTTTGCGCGCTTCGGGGTAAGGTTCGGCCTGTGTGACCGTACCTTTGCGAATGTCGATTTTCAGGAAATCATCAAAGGTTATTTCGCTCATTTACCCAGCTCGCGCGATCTGTCGGCGGCGGCTTTGACAGCGCGTTGCAGCAGTTTTGGAAAGCCGGTTTTGTCATCCATCAGCACCTCAAGCGCGGCCTGTGTGGTGCCATTCGGGCTGGTCACATTAATCCGAAGCTGGCTAGGGCTTTCAACAGCATTTTCGGCCAACGCCCCTGCCCCTGCGACGGTGGCCTTGGCCAATTGCATGGCAAGATCCGCAGGCAAACCCTGCGCCTGACCGGCGGCGGCCATCGTTTCGATCAGGTGAAAAACATATGCTGGGCCCGAGCCGGAAACCGCTGTGACGGCGTCCATCTGGTCTTCGCCATCCAGACGCACGACTTGGCCCACCGCCTGAAGCAAGGCTTCGGCCATATCCATTTCAGTCGCACTTGCATGGACATTGGGCACGATTGCCGTAATCCCGCGCCCAATGGCGGCGGGGGTATTTGGCATGGCACGAATAATCGGAGAGCGCGCCCCAAAAACTGCTTCGAATGCTGACATGGGCGTGCCTGCCGCGACTGACACAAACAAGGTGCCACCCCCGCCAAGGGCCGCAATGGAAGGCAGCGCCTTGCCCATCATTTGGGGTTTTACAGCAATCAGGACAATCGCGGGTTTAGGTGGTAACGTGGCATTAAGGTTCAGGCCTTTGATACCCTTAAGCCAATCAGAAGGCTGCGGATCAATCACCCAGATTGATGTGGCTGCCAGCCCCTGATCAAGCCAGCCTGCCAACATAGCCGAACCCATTTTACCACAGCCCAGCAGTACCAGACCGCGCGCTTTCACATCATCCATATTCATGCTTATCCCCTTTTATCTGGCGCAGGTTAATGTGCAAAACCGGGCAAGGAAACCGATGATTTCAAAATGATATTACCTTTGGTGGTTTGGGTTGGAGCCGCAGTGCGGCGAAGGGGCCTCCGGCGGGGATATTTCAGGAAAAATGAAAGGGCGCGCGTCTAACTTTCTGGCTCTGGTATTTCTGCCTTTAAGAAGCGTTCAAAATCATCCAGATTTACCGGTTCAAACTGACCAAAGCCTTGCATCCAGACGGATGCCGCACGCATGGCGTCGGGTTCAAGTTTACACCATTTTACCCGGCCACGTTTTTCCTGACTGATCAGACCGGCCCGCATGAGCAGGCCAAGGTGTTTTGAAATAGCGGCCAGCGAAATTTCAAACGGTTCAGCCACATCGGTGACGGCCATGTCGTCTTCCAGCAACATTGACAGGATCTCTCGGCGGGTTGGGTCCGAGAGGGCGGCAAAGACTGTATCAAGGCGTTTGGTCTGGGGCATCCCTTTGCGGTAGCGGGCTGTGTGGTGGGGGTCAAGTATGCCTTTACATTTGAAATATAGTTGCATATAGCAACTATTATGAAACACGCAACTTATCCCCATTACTGGGTGAACCATCTTGGTTTTTTGATCCGCAAGCAGCTTGTGCAGGCGTTTCAGCGTCACGGTCATAAAGTATCCGCCGAAGAGTGGGCGGTTTTGTTGATTTTACAAAGCAATGACGGGCTGACTGCCTCGCAATTATCAGACCAGACATTGCGTGACAAAACCACGATTTCGCGACTGATTGACAAGATGGAAGCCAAGGATTTGCTGCAACGCATTAAAGATGTCGATGACCGGCGGGTTTTGCGCCTGCATCTCAGTCGTCATGGGCGCGAGACGTTTGAACAATTGGCCCCGCTGGCGCAGGCCTTGATTGCGCGCTCGGTTGAGATGATTGACCCCGACGCCCTTGCGACGACGGTATTAACCCTGTCGCGTATGGCGGAGAACCTGAAGAGAAACCCAGAAAGCGAGGTGGGCCATGGCCTATAATTATGACAGTTTCGATGCCAAGCATTATGATTTAGCCACGTTTCACGGCCCCCCATTGGGCAGTAAGGCCCCGGATTTTTCGCTATCGCTGGCCGATGGTGGCACGGCGCGCCTGCTGGATTTTGACACGCCGTTCTTGGTGCTGGAAATGGGATCATTAACATGCCCATTATTTCAAGGCCGCCGCCCGGCAATGACAGTTTTGGACGGCGGCGCGCAGGATACCACTTTTGCGGTGCTATA
>DAOUQO010000224.1 GCA_030625565.1 Aliiroseovarius sp.
GAAATAATTTGCAAATATATTCTAAAAGTAAATCTTCCAGCGGCAAAAACCGCACAGTGCCGTTGGCTGTGGGCAAGCGCAGGAACCGATCAATCTGTTGCGGGATTGGCAGCAGCGCCTGCATTTTTCGGTGGTCCTTGCTGCGTTCAAGTTGCAGCGCCAAGGCAAAGCCTTCGTTTGGAATAAACGGAAACGGGTGGGCCGGATCAATCGCCAGCGGTGACAGGACCGGAAAGACCTGATTTAAAAATGCATCGTCCATAAAGACGCGGTCTTCGTCGGTTAGGGCATCTGGTGTGCACAGCGAAATTCCGGTGGTTTGCATTTCGCCTTTGATTTGGTCAAAACTGTTTTGCTGGTGGGCCATCAGGCGGCGCGCTTCAGAATCAATCAGCACTAATTGTTCAGCGGGGGTCAGCCCGTCAGCCGCCGGAGTTGTCACGCCTTCGCGCACCAATTCACGCAGGCCGGCAACGCGCACGGTGTAAAATTCATCAAGGTTGGTCGCCGAAATCGACAGAAAACGCAGGCGTTCAAGTAACGGAACACGTTTGTTTTCGGCTTCCTCCAAGACCCGCCAGTTGAAGGCCAGCCAGCTAAGCTCACGGTTGAAAAACCGCTTGGGGCCTTCGATATCAGCGGCGGGCAGGGCGATTGCGGCCGGAAAGGCGCTATGTAAAAAATCAGTTTGGGTCATATGGGGAATATACCGGATTTTTAAACGTTTGAAAGGCGGTGTTATGTCTCACGTTGGTGGGTTTCCAGAACTTCAGCGGCAAAGCTGCGACTGACAGCGCGCTGCTGGGCCAAAGCCGCCTGATCCAGGCGGATCACAATTTCTGCCGCCGCCGCAAGTGATCGGTCAATGCGCCGCACCAGATACGATATCAGGGGCGGAGTAATGGCAATTTGGCGGTCCGCAAACAATTTGACCAGCACCATTGCCAACAGCGCGTCATCGGGCGGATCAATGCGGGCGATGGCCGCGGCACTGACCCGACTAAGCAGGTCGGGCAGGTTCAGCCCCCAGTCGCGTGGTGGGGTGCGGGCGGTCAGCAGCAGGTGGCCGCCTTCGGCAAGAACGATGTTGTGCAGATGGAAAAGCGCAGTTTCCAAGCCGGAATTTTGCGCCACCTGATCGGCGTCTTCAACCACGGTATTGGCCCCGGCAAATTGCCCCGCATCAATGCCGGCAAGGTCAGTGGCCTTGATTATTGTAGCACCGGCACTTTCCGCCCAAACATGGCCAAGGTGGGTTTTGCCCGCGCCCATAGGTCCGGTCAGGATCAGCTTGTTACCCGGCCATTGCGCCCAATTATCAACAGTTTCCAGCGCCAAGGCGTTGGCGGGCGAGACAAAGAAATCCCCCCGCGTGCGGTTTTCAATGGCAGGAAGGTCAAAGGTCAGTTGTTTAGGCATTATTCGTCCGGCGTTTCGGCTTTTCCGGCAACGCCCTGATACAGGCGCCCGTCTTTATAGCGGTGAAGAAAGAACCGGATAACTACCCCGATCGAGGCCGCAACCGGCACCGCAACCAGCATTCCGACAAAACCAAACAGCGCGCCAAAGGCCGAAAGGGCAAAAAGCAGCCAAACAGGGTGCAGGCCAATTGATTCTCCGACCAGTTTTGGGGTCAGAACATTGCCTTCGGCCATTTGGCCTATAACAAAAATTCCGGCAACCAGCGCGATGCGAAACCAGTCGGTTGCATAGGTGACAGTGTCACCGTCCAGCCCCTCAATCGCGCCCCAATACTGAAACAAGGCCAGCCCGATGGCCAAGCCGCCACCGATCAGCGCACCGATATAGGGAATGAAGGTCAGGATGCCGGCAATCGCCCCGATCAGCAGTCCAAAGCTAAGGCCAACCGCCATCAGCGCCAGCGCATAATAGCCACCAAGGATCAGGCTAACGGTGCCCATGCCACGAATAAAACTGGCGATGGTCACGTCAATTTCGTGGGCAAGCTGGCGAATGGCGGGGGCGTGATCGCGTGGCAGGATGGTGTCGATGCTGGCGACCATGCGGTCCCAGTCCAGCAGCATATAAAAGGCAACAACTGGCGTAACAACCAGCAATACCAATATGTTAACAAAGCTCATCGCGGAACTAAGGATGGTTCCTGCCAGCGCGCCGCCGCGTGATTTTATGGCTTCACCCAGTGAATACAGAGATTGGCGGATGACGCTGTCTTCCTCCATCAAGGATGGAAAACGGTCAGTCAGGAAGGTTTGCAAATCGGTGAACAGGGTTGGGGCAATATTGACCAAAGCGATGGTCTGGTTGACCAGGGCGGGAACCACGGCCAGCAAAAGAATGACGAAGATCAAGATTGCCGACAGGGTGATAATGGTGGTTGCCAAAGCGCGCGAACAGCCCATGGTTTCCAGCCGGTCAGCGACGGGATCCAGAAAATAGGCAATGGCGCTGCCAAGGATAAAGGGCAAAATCACGTCGCCCAAATACCAAAGTGCCAAAAAGAACACGCCTGCCGCGATGGTCCAGTATTTGGCCTGTGTTCCGGTCGATAATGCCATGATGCGCCCTTTCGTTAGGCAATACATCGCCCAATGCGCAGATTGTTGCAAGGCTGGCAATTTGTGAAAGCGCCGCGCTGGGCGATCCTGCGCTTGCCCAGCGGTGTATGGCGGGCTAAACGGGGGCAACTTAACCCTGTACTGAAGGCCTGCATCATGCGTTTGTCCCGCTATTTTCTGCCCACGCTAAAAGATAACCCTGCCGAGGCCAAGATCGCCAGTCATCGGCTAATGCTGCGGGCCGGAATGATCAAACAATCCAGTTCGGGGATATATTCCTGGTTGCCCATGGGGTTGAAGGTTTTGCAAAACATCGAACGTATCGTGCATGAAGAACAGGCGCGGGCCGGGCATTTACCAATTTTGATGCCAACAATTCAGTCGGCTGACCTGTGGCGCGAAAGCGGGCGCTATGATGATTATGGCGCCGAAATGCTGCGCATGGAGGACCGCCATGGCCGTGACATGCTGTTCACTCCAACGGCCGAAGAACTGGTCACCGATATCTTTCGCTCGCATGTGGGGAGCTACAAGGATCTGCCGCTGACCCTGTACCAGATCCAGTGGAAATTCCGCGACGAAGTGCGCCCGCGTTTTGGCGTCATGCGGGGCCGTGAATTTTATATGAAAGACGGTTATAATTTCGACATCGATTATGAACACGCCTTGCATGCTTATAACCGCCACATGGTTAGTTATCTGCGCAGCTATGAACGTATGGGGCTGCA
>DAOUQO010000023.1 GCA_030625565.1 Aliiroseovarius sp.
ACCGCATCCGCGCCCTCATAGATCGCGTTGGCCACATCGGACACTTCGGCGCGGGTCGGCACGGGGCTTTCGATCATGCTTTCCATCATCTGGGTCGCAACGATCACCGGCTTGCCGGCTTTGCGACACGTATGCACCAGACGTTTCTGGATCGGCGGCAGGTTTTGCACCGGCAGCTCGACACCCAGATCACCGCGCGCGACCATGATCGCATCCGATACCTCAAGGATCGACTTGAACGCCTTCACCGCAGCAGGTTTTTCAATTTTCGACAAGATCGCCGCGCGACCCTTGGCCAAAGCGCGCGCTTCGGTTACATCATCGGGGCGCTGCACAAAGCTAAGCGCCAACCAGTCAACACCCAAGGAACAAGCAAATTCCAGATCGTCACGGTCTTTCGGGCTAAGCGCGGCCAAAGGCAGGACCACACCGGGCACATTCACGCCCTTGCGGTTGGAAATTTCACCGCCAACTTCGACCTCGCAATCAGCGAAATTATCACCACATTCAACCACCTTCAGGCGGATTTTACCGTCATTAACCAACAAGATTTCACCAGCCTCCAAGGCTTGAAAAATCTCAACATGCGGCAGGTTTACACGGGTTGCATCGCCGGGTGCATCATCCAGATCAAAGCGAAAGGTCTGACCCTTGGCCAGATCTTCGCTGCCGTTGGCAAACACCCCACAGCGCAATTTAGGTCCCTGAAGGTCAGCCAGAATGCCAATTGGGCGGCCTACATCCAGCTCAATTTGGCGAATGATTTTGTGAACTTCGCGGTGCCCGTCATGGTCACCATGACTCATATTCATGCGAAAAACATCGGCCCCGGCCTCGTACAAGGCCCGGATCATTTTGTAATCATCTGACGCAGGGCCAAGCGTGGCAACAATCTTCAGGTTCCGATTGCGTTTCATCCTGATTTTCCTTTTTCATTGCTGCTGTTAGCGCTAAATCTACACAGCTGGCTGTATGCCTTAGATTTGTGCGCGGTACAACTGGCGCTTTTGGCTGCGCTGCCATATTGACGATTGAAATACTTTATAGAGCAGCCATGACCTACCAACCTTTTCATATTATAGGTGAAGCCCGCCCAACGCACTGGCTGATCACCTGTGACCACGCATCAAATACGGTGCCAGATGCGGTTAATAACGGCACACTTGGCTTGCCGCACAAAGATATGGCGCGCCACATCGCCTATGATCCCGGCGCGGCAGGGGTGACAAAAGCACTGGCAAGACTCTTGGATGCGCCAGCACTACTGGGAAACTTTTCACGCCTTGTGATTGACCCAAACCGGGGCGAAGACGACCCGACCGTGCTGATGAAACTGTATGACGGAACGATTATTCCCGGCAACCGCCACGCCTGTCCGGCAGAACGCGAACGCCGCCTTGCTGCCTATCACCGGCCTTATCATGCGGTCCAGGAACGCATGGCCGCGCGGCAGGAAAACACCGTATTGGTCAGCATCCATTCCTATACCCGCCAGCTGCGCGGCCGTGACCCACGCCCTTGGCACATCGGTATTCTGTATGGCAGCGACAGTCGCCTTGCCCGACCGATGATTGACCGCCTTAAACGTGAACCAGACCTGTGCATTGGCGAAAATGAACCTTATGGCGGCCATCTGGACGGCGATTCAGTTGACCGCCACGCCATCAAACAAGGACGTGCAAATGTGTTGATTGAAATCAGAAATGACCTGATAAAAACTGAAACACAACAAACCGAATGGGCCAAAAGACTGGCCCCGATCTTGAACCAATCCCTCAAAGACACCGGACTATAACCCCATCTTTGTTCTCTAAATATCCTCGCCGAAGGCTAAAAATCTCTTTGGTGCCACCTCAACAAAGGCAAACACATGACACGCGAAATTGACAACCAAACCCGCATCGAAATCGAAGCTGCCGCCTTTCGCCGCCTGCAAAAACACCTGATGGAAGACCGCAAAGACGCCCAAAACATCGACATGATGAATCTGGCCGGTTTTTGCCGCAACTGCCTGTCGCGCTGGTACATGGAGGCCGCCAATGAACGCGGCATCGAAATGGACAAAGAACAGGCGCGCGAAGCCTATTACGGCATGCCCTATAGCAACTGGAAAAACCTGCATCAAACAGATGCCGACGCCGACAAACAAGCGGCCTTCAAGGTGGCATTTGCTGAAAATGTCGGTACAGATAAGGGCTAACCTTGGCGGCAATAGATAAAATTCTTCGAAGAATTTTAACCGGAAAATTCGAATTTTCCGTCACCCCGTGGCAGGCTTAGCTTTGCTTTTCCAGCTTTTTCACGCCGGAAATCTCTGGCACCCAATGCAATGCGGCCTCGCCCCAGACTTGGATCTTCGGCACCAATTGGTCGCGCTGGCTTATGGTGCCAACCCGCAAGCCCAGCACCTTTGGCCCATCTTCCACCGACGTTGCATAAAGCGGCGACCCACAGGTGCCGCAAAACGTTTGCGCCCGTTTGTTGCCGCTTTCAGCCGTCTTGATATAGGTTTTTAAATCACCCGACAGCAGGGTGAAATCCGTATCCGGCACCATGGCCACAGTGCGAAACGCGCTGCCAGAAAGTTTCTGGCAATCGTTGCAATGACAAACAGCCACCTTTTCAAGGTTCAGCTCAGCCTCATATGTGATTTGGCCGCAATGGCAGCTTCCGTCAATTTTCATGCCTGTCCCCCCGTGTGCCGCGCCAATTTGGCGCGAACACATTATCGGGTCAAATCACATTCAGGTGCGCGGATCAGATTGCCGCCTTGCGGCTTTCCTCAAGGTAAATTTCGCGCAAACGCGCCGCAACAGGGCCAGGCGTACCCGTGCCAACCGCCGCGCCGTCAACTTCAACCACAGGCATCACAAATGTACTGGCCGAGGTGATAAACGCCTCGTCTGCGCCTTGGGCTTCTTCAATGGTAAAGGCGCGTTCTTCGACCTCCATCTGGGCTTCGCGGGCGAACCGCAAAACTGCCTTGCGGGTAATGCCATGCAGAATTTCATTGGACAAATGGCGGGTGATGATTTTGCCGCCCTTAACGATATAGGCGTTATTCGATGTGCCTTCGGTCACGACGCCGTCTTCGACCAGCCACGCATCATCAACACCGGCGGCCTTGGCCATCATTTTGCCCATGCTTGGATATAACAATTGCACCGTTTTGATATCACGCCGGCCCCAGCGCTGGTCTTCGATTGATATCACCTTCAGGCCAACCTTGGCCACGGGGCTGTCGGCCATGCCGGGTTTGTTTTGGGTAAACAGCACAATAGTCGAAGGCGTTTCATTAGGATCAGGAAACACAAAATCGCGATCATCAGGCGCGCCGCGCGTGATCTGCAAATAAATCATGCCATCGTTAATATCATTCAGACGCACCAGTTCGCGGTGACCCTCCAGCAAATCTTCCTTGCTGATTGGCGCGGCCATATCCAATTCCCCCAACGACCGCTCCAGACGTACCGCATGGCCATCAAAATCCAACAACTTGCCGCCCAGCACACTGGTTACTTCATAAACCCCGTCGGCCATCAAGAAACCACGATCAAAGATCGAAACCTTGGCTTCGCCCTCGGGCAGATATTCCCCGTTTAAATAAACGGTGCGGTTTGTTTTGCGGCTCATGGCGTTATCCTATCCCCATAACGCGGCCTCGGGCGGATGCACCCCGGCCACGTCGAATTTCAAAGCTTCCTTCCGGTCTTCGGCTAACAATAGCGGGCCGTCAAGGTCTGTTATCATTACACCTTGCGCCACCAACGTCGCCGGAGCCATCGCCAAAGATGAACCAACCATGCAGCCAACCATCACCTGATACCCTGCCGCCAACGCCGCCGCGCGCATCAATAAGGCCTCAGTCAGCCCACCGGTTTTATCCAGCTTAATGTTCACCACATCATATTTGCCCTTTAATCCGGCAAGACTAGCGCGGTCATGGGCGCTCTCATCTGCGCATAAAGGCACAGGGCGTTCCATGCCAATCAAGGCGCTGTCATCACCTGCAGGCAACGGCTGCTCAACCAAAGTGACGCCAAGGCGCACCAAATGCGGGGCAAGTTCGGCATAAATATCGGCGCTCCACCCCTCATTGGCATCAACAATAATGCGCGATTCAGGCGCACCAGCACGAACCGCCTCAAGACGCACCATATCATCGGGCGTGCCCAACTTGATCTTTAACAAAGGCCGAAACGCATGCATCGCCGCCTGCACCCGCATCGCCTTGGGATTATCCAGCGACAACGTATAAGCGGTGATTTCCGGTTTGGGCGCAGCTAATCCTGCCAGCTGCCAAACCCGCTTGCCAGCACGCTTGGCCTCAAGGTCCCACAACGCGCAATCAACCGCATTACGCGCCGCGCCGGCAGGCAATAATTCCTGCAACGACGCACGATCAAACACAGCCGGCAAAGCCTCAATCTGGGCCGTCACACTTTCCAGTGTTTCGCCGTAGCGCGCATAAGGCACACATTCGCCCCACCCCGTATGACCACCATCTGAAATCCGAACTGTCAAAACCTTGGCTTCCGTTCGCGACCCCCGCGAAATGGTAAAAACCTGCGCTAATTTAAACACATCCGACTGCACTGAAATTCGCATACCAGCCTCATCCTCTTGCTAAAAATATCCCCGCCAGAGGCACCCTAGATTGCCGCAAGCGCATCCACCAATTTGGCAGAACCATACCGGAAAGGATCCGTGGTGGGCAGCCCCATCCGGCTTTCGGTCGCGGCAATATAGGCGCGCGCGTCACCGTCGCTCATATGTTGGGTGTTTATCGAAATCCCGACAACCTTGGCGGCGGGATTCACAAAACGCGCAATCGGCAGCACCATATCGCGCAACGCCTCAAGGCTGGGCGGGGTGTAATCAGGCAGCCCGCGCATATGGGTCCGCGTTGGCTCGTGGCATAAAATAAGCGCGTCGGGCTGGCCGCCGTGGATCAGCGCCATCGTCACCCCGGAATAAGACGCGTGAAACAGGCTGCCCTGCCCCTCGATCAGATCCCAGTGGTCATCAGTGTTTTCCGGCGTGAGCCATTCAACAGAACCGGCCATGAAATCGGCAACAACCGCATCCAGTGGCACACCGTCGCCGGTGATTAAAATACCGGTTTGGCCGGTTGGGCGAAACGTAACGTTCATGCCGCGCGCCTGCATTTCGTGGTCCATCGCCAAAGCTGTGTACATCTTGCCAACCGAACAATCGGTGCCAACAGCCAAGCACCGCTTGCCGCGCCGGCGCACGCCGCTGGCAATCGGGTATTGCACCGAAGGCACACGCACGTCATGCAAATCACGCCCGCAAGCAGCGGCAACGGCCACAAGGTCCGGCTCATCCGTCAGCAGGCCATGCAACCCCGAGGCCAAATCGAACCCCTCCTCAAGCGCTGTAACCAGCACCTTTTTCCACGCGCCAGAAACCACGCCGCCCCGATTGGCGACACCAATCACCAGCGTTTTTGCGCCGGCGGCTTTTGCGTCAAGCAATGACATATCGGTCAAGCCAAGGTCGGCCTTGCAGCCTTCCATCCGAAACTGGCCAACGGCATTATCAGGCCGCCAATCCTTGATCCCTTGGCCAACTTTGGCGGCCAATTGGTCGGGGGCATCCCCCAAGAAAAGCAGATAAGGCGTTTTGATCATGGTAATCCCCAATATTTAAGATTGGGACTATGCACTGTATTTATCGGGATTTGATCGCAAGATTGACGCCAAATTGCGGATAAAACCGAAGATACTTCTGTATATTTATTAGATTACAGAATATTACACCAACAAAATCAACCCTCTTCGAAGTAATTCGATCTTTCGGAAAATCAAGAAGCACTTGCAGACAGGCACCAACAGGCTTGCGAGCGCTTGTGTAATATTCTATCGGATAGGCAATCGTGAACGAAACTATCTTGCTAAGGATCACCAACATGTCATTCACCACACAACCCGCTGCCCCCGCACGTTCAAACCGCTGCCAACTTTTTGGCCCCGGCTCACGCGATGCATTGTTTGAAAAAATGGCTGCCTCGGCGGCGGATGTGATCAACCTTGATCTTGAAGACAGCGTCGCACCTTCGGACAAGGAAAAGGCCCGCGCCAACGTGATTGCGGCGACCCATGATATTGACTGGGGCAACAAGCACCTTAGCGTGCGCATCAACCCGCTGGACAGCGGCGAATGGTATCAAGATGTTGTTGCCCTGCTGGAACAAGGCGGCGAACGTCTAGACCAGATCATGATCCCGAAAGCAGGCTGCGCGGCTGATATCTATGCAGTTGATGCATTGGTGACCTCGATCGAAATGGCGCAAGGCCGCAAGAAAAAGATTGCGTTCGAGGTGATTATCGAGACCGCCGCAGGCATCGCCCATGTCGAAGAAATCGCTGCGGCATCGCCACGCCTGCAGGCCATGAGCCTAGGCGCCGCCGATTTCGCCGCCTCACTGGGCATGCAGACAACAGGCATTGGCGGCACGCAGGAAAATTATTACATGCACCGCGCGGGCGAAAAATACTGGTCCGACCCATGGCATTGGGCGCAAGCCTCGATTGTGGCCGCCTGTCGGACCCACGGTATTTTGCCGGTTGATGGCCCGTTCGGGGATTTCAGCGACGACGAAGGTTTCCGCGCACAAGCACGCCGTTCGGCCACGCTGGGCATGGTTGGTAAATGGGCGATCCACCCCAAACAGGTTGCGCTGGCTAACGAGGTTTTCACCCCGACCGCCGAAGCCGTCGCCGAAGCCAAAGCAATCATCGCCGCAATGGAAGAAGCCAAGGCAAACGGTCTGGGCGCAACAGTCTTTAACGGCAAGCTGATCGATATTGCGTCAATCAAGCAATGCGAAGTAATCGTGCGTCAGGCCGAATTGGCAGCGGGTAAATAAGCATTAATAAAACATCATGGCGCGTGCGGAAAATCTGCGCGCGCCTGCCTGATTCTGATTTAGACGACCAACCTAGCCAACCCGCGTAACCGTGGCGATAAAGCTATAACCGACACCGTGAACTGTTTTAATAATTTCAGAATCATCGGGATCAGGGCACAGTTTTTTGCGCAGACGCATAACATGCACATCAATCGTGCGATCCCCGGCAAAACTGACGCGCCCGCGTGCGGCATCCAAAAGCTGGTCGCGGGTAAAGGCCGTTCCGGGGTTGGCTGCAAACAGATGCAGCAATTCAAATTCAGACGTGGTCAGCACCACCGGCATACCCGAAGCCGCAACAATCAACGATCGCTCGCCGCTATTCAGGCTCCATTGTCCGAAATGAAAGATAGGATGGGTTGACTGCACGGTCGGTATTTCGGGGCGGTTTGAACGACGCAGGATGGTGCGGATACGCGCAACCAGTTCACGCGGCTCAAACGGTTTTACCATGTAATCATCGGCGCCGAATTCAAGCCCGACAACACGGTCAAAGGTTTCATCGCGTCCGGAAAGCACAAGAATTGGCAGATCGCTTTTCTGACGCAAATCACGGGTGATATCCAGCCCGCTTTTGCCTGGCAAACCGATATCCAAAATGCACAGGTCAACATCTTCGCGTTCCAGAACCGTCTGCATTTCGCGCCCGTCACTGGCGCAGATCACCCGATATTCCTGTTTTTCCAAATACCGCTTCAGGAACGTGGTGATTTGTGCGTCATCATCCACAACAAGGATTAGTTCTTTTTCCAATGCCTTGCCTTTCCTTCATTATACCTTTGCGACACCCTAACAATGGTCCAGGCGCTTTGCATCAGGAAACTGTAAATATCGCTCTTAGATGGTACTTTTTTGCCAGTTCGTCTAGGGTTGGCCTAGATTACAGAAAGGCCCGATGTGACCTACAAACCCCTTATCAAGCGCCGCATGCGCACAATGCGCATTGCCATGCTTGGCGGCGCGATTTTGATGCTGATCCTGACCTTGATGCTGGGGCTAAGTTATGAAGGATCAAACCGGTTTAAACAGATCAACCAAGGCTGGCAGGATTACACCGAAGACGCCGATCCGCGTGGCATCTGGATTTCCGAAATTCGCGGCTATTTTGGCTATGGCGGAATGATCCATAACTTTAAAAACTACGTGTTGCGCCAAGATGGCCGATACGCCGAAACCTTGCGTATACAAACCGACCTGCTGCTGGCAGCAATCGACGTTTATCAGCACACCACCACCGACCCAGTTGAGCAAGGCGCCTTGGCGGAAATCCGTCTGGTGGTCGAAGAATATTCACACAATATCGACCTGATCAGTGCGGGTATTCAGCAAGGGCTGTCCGCTGAACAAATTGATGCGACAGTGCGGGTGCATGACGCCGCCGCCCTAAGCGCGCTGGCGCTGCTGGAAAGCCGTTGGCTGGACCAGCGAAAGCACAATCTGAACAGCATCGTCAGCGCCCTGTCGGGGGGTGAAACGCTTGTGATTTACCTGACCGGCGCAATGGTTTTGCTAACCGCGCTGGTTGGCCTGATCGCCCTTTTGTTTTCCGTATTGATCGGCCGCGCCCTGCGCAGTTCTGCGGCCCAGATCCGCGAACTCAAGGCCCGCAAACATGCCCAGGAAGAAGAACGAAAACTGGCTTGGGTGGTTGAACAAAGCCCTGCTTCAATCTTGATCACCGACATCCATGGCCGTATTGAATTTGCCAACAAAAGGCTTCTGGAAATGACTGGCTATACCAAGGAAGAACTGGTTGGCCATTCCCCGAATATCCTGAAATCAGGCCACACATCCGAAACCGCGTACAGCGACATCTGGAAGGGCCTTCGGGATGGCGAACCATGGTCCGGCGTGTTCAAAAACCTGCGCAAAGACGGCAGCCATTACTGGGCCTCGACCAGTCTGCTGCCCCTGCGCGACGAGAATGGGGAAATCACCAACTATATCGGCATGGGCGAAGATATCACCGAAAGGCGCCGCGTTGACGAACAAATCGCCCAAGTCCAGAAAATGGAGGCCGTGGGCATCCTTGCCGGATCGGTGGCGCATGATTTCAACAACGTCTTGATGACGATTATCGGCAACACTGAATTAATAAAAATGGAAGCCGAAGACCTGAATGCAGGCGCCGAAATCACAACATCCGTCAACCAGATCGAAATTGCTTCGCGCCGCGCACGCGCCCTTATCCAACAATTGCTGACATTCGCGCGCAAACAACCCGGGCGCCCCCAGCGTCTGGATTTGCGTGGCTCAATTGATGAAGTGCTTGAACTTATCCGCGTCTCGACCCCACCTTCGGTGCAGATTAAACTGGTTGCGGATGATAACACCTTAGCCACAGATATTGACCCCACCGCCTTTTTCCAGATCATTATGAACCTGTGCCACAACGCAGTCGAAGCCATAGGCGACAAAGGCGGCGCGGTTACCCTGCAGCTAAGCCAGATTGGCCTTGATGCCCCCGGCGCATTGGAAACCTTACCAAAAGGCGCGATCGGGACCATTCGCGTCACCATTCACGATGACGGGCCGGGCATTCCAATGGATATCCAGAAAAAGGTATTTGAACCTTTTTATTCCACAAAACCCATTGGCAAAGGCACAGGTCTGGGCCTTGCCATTGCACACAACTGGATGGAGGAAGCAGCCGGAACCGTCACCCTTGAAAGCACCCGTGCAAACGGCACCACCTTCACCCTGTTATTGCCGCAATTTGAAAAACATGAAACCAAAAACCCTGAACCAAATCAGCCCCCTCGCGGTCAGGAACACATCCTGCTTGTTGATGATGAAGAAGGCATTTTATATACAATCCGCCGCATGATGGCGCGGCTTGGTTACCGGGTCGAAGCCTTCCTTGATCCAGCCCTTGCGCTGGCTGCCTTCAATGAAAACCCCAACAGTTATGACCTTGTTGTTACCGACATGATGATGCCTATAATGACTGGCGATGAATTGATTATTGCCCTGCGTGAAATTCGGGCAGACCTGCCTGCAATGATTATCAGTAGCTATCACACGCGCGGCTCGTTTCCGGCCGGATTTGAAAATGTTTACAAGGTCAGCAAGCCGGTTGATATGACCGGCCTTGCCGTTGCATTACGTCAAACAATTGATGGCACTACGGACTAGATATCAGGCCGTTTGGGCCACGCCGCTGCCTGCATCAAAACCCAGATCAAGGGCAACGCGATCGGCGATTTCGGCAGATGTATTCATGCAATTGGCAATGGAAACACCGTTGATGAAATTGCCGGTAACATACAGCCCCGACACGCGACTTGGGGCGGCCTTTAGCACTGAAACCCGTTCGGGATGACCAAGGGTGTATTGCGGCAATCCCAGCGCCCAACGGCGGGTTTTATGCACAATTGGCGCGCCTTTTATTGCCAGTAATTGCGCCAGTTCCTTGTGAACCTCTGCGACCAGATCAGCCGTATCCAAAGTCGCCAATTCAGGGTTGCGCACCCCGCCAGCATAGGCAGAAATCGAAACATACCCGTCCGGTGCGCGGTGCGCATACATCGTCGAAAGAAACTGTGCGCCCGATATGATGCGCGACGGATCTTTGGTGCTTAAAAACCCCAAACCATCCAAGGGATGGCCGACCTGTTCACGTTTGTAGCCCAGAAAAACCACGTTGATCGGCGGGGCAGAAATAGCGGCAGCGGCTGCCGCACCCTCTTGGTCCAGCGGCTCCATAAGGGCGGCTGCGACATGGGGTTGAACCGCCAAGATAACCGCCCGGGCAGTTTGGTCACCCTTGTTGGTTTTCACCTTGAACCCATGCGCCGTCTTGATGATTTTTTGTACGCTGACGCCAGTTTTGATCTGTGTTTTCAGCCGCGCGGCCAATGCCTGCGGCACCGTCCCGATACCATTTTTCCATGAATATAAATGCCGCCCCGGCTCACTGCCTTTGCGGGCTTTTAGAATTGCGCGCACGATTGACCCGTGTTCTTGTTCCATCATAGCAAGGCGCGCAAAGGCGCCGTTAATCGACAACTTTTCACTGTCGCCCATGAACAGGCCCGCCGCCATGGGTTCAATCACCTTGTCGGCAAATTCACGGCCAAAGCGGCGCGTCGTAAAGGCGTGAATAGTTTCTTCAGCCCCGTCTTTTTTGCGCGGGATCACCCCTTCAAACATCATCCTGATCCGCGCCTGTGGTGACAGATAATTTGAACGCAAGAACCCCATCGGATTAGACGAAACCCCCGTCAGTTTCCCCTGATCCCGCAGATACCGCCTTTTGACATTTGGCCCAAGATCGCTGGCATCCCCCAGCAGGCCAAGCGCATCAATTTGTGCCACAGCTTCGGGCACAGAGGCATTGAACGTGGTCGGGCCATGTTCCATCAAGAACCCGTCAAAGCGTTCGGAAATAGCATTGCCGCCAACCCGAACCTGACGTTCAAGAACGCGCACATCCAACCCGCGCTGCATCAGATCATACGCGCAAGACAGGCCGGAAACACCGCCACCAATGATGATCACATCATGGCTCATTGCGCCCCCGCATTTTTTTTATAAATTCTGGCGGGCCATTTTCGCCAAAGCGCTTTTTGGCAAGGTATGTAAGGTCAGCTTTGGTCACTTCATCGCGGCCTTCATTGCGCACGTGATCTTCGGCACGACGGCGCACCATACGACGCACAAAACCGGGCACGCGCGCGATATGTGTTTCGGCGTCATCGGCCCATTTCATCGCGCCACCTGCGGGGATCATCGGGGTGATAATCGCCCCGCCTTGCGGCTGATATGTACACAGATCATCTTCGCCCATCATGTTGTTTGAGCTGGCCAAGGGCCGCGCGCGACACCCGCCGCAAAGGATTTGAAACTCACAAACGCCACAACGCCCCTCCAACTTGGGCGCACGCAACGCATTCAGCACAGGCGCGTCGTTCCATATTTCCTTAAAAGATTTTTCTTTTACAGAACCCGCCGAATTTTCCATGTAAGGACAAGGTGTTACATCACCATTCGGTGTAACCCTCGCATAGCGTGTCGCCGCAATACAGCCACCCGCATCATAGCCATGCGCCGCCGTAATTGGCCATTCTGGATCCATTTCAATGGCGATGCGTTTAAAGTGCGGCGCGCATTTTGCCCGCACCATCAAGCGTGTTTCACGCTTGGCAGCGGTCGCAACACGGCGCAAAACGTGGTCATATTTGGCGGCGGATATGCCCGAATATTTTTCGCCCCGTCCGGTGCAGACCATAAAGAACACATTCAACACCATCGCGCCTGCATCACGTGCAAAATCGACCATATCATCGATTTCATCGCCGGTATTTTCGGTTGCTGAAAAGTGGATCTGGAACGGCATTCCGACATCTTTGCACGCGTCAATTCCGGCCATTGTGCGTGCCCATGCGCCTTGTAGGCCGCGAAATTTATCGTGGGTTTCGGGGTTCAGGCTATCGACCGAAATACCAATACCCGCCACGCCGGATGCTTGCAGTTTTTCAACCCGTGCAGGCGTTAATGACATACCATTTGTGCCAACCACAACCATCAACCCCAAGGCGCTGGCATGGGCAGCCAGTTCAGGCAGATCGGGGCGCAAAGTTGGCTCCCCTCCGGTTAGGACAACCATGGCTTCGGGGCCGACCTCGGCGATTTCGGACAACACGCGGCATATTTCTTCAGTGCTTAATTCATCCGCCCCACCCTCGCTTAAATGGCGCGCATCAAGGTAGCAGTGATCGCAGGCCAGATTGCACCGTTCGGTTAGGTTCAGCGCGACAAGATACGGGGCGTCTGCCATTACTTATTCCCAGGCTCGACCGGACACATGGCCATGCGCGAGGCGGCAAAAGCTTCGTCTTCGATGCTTGCATCCACAATTGTCAGCCCACGGGCGCGCGCAAAGTTTTCGATCGAGTTTTTGACCTGACCGCGAAATGCCTCGGGCACCCGTTGCAGACGCGCAAGCGACGCAGTGCGCCATGTGATGCCATCACGGCTTGCAGGTTCCATCGCGGCCTCGGCCATGAAGGGTTCAAGATGCGCAATAGCAACGGTTTCAGTCGCATCGCGGCGCGCCGATTTTTCAGCCCTGAGGCCAATATTTTCACGCACTTGTTCGTCCGCTATTTGTTCCAGCATGGCACGCGCATCATCCGACCATTTCAAACGTTCAAACGTCTGGGCGGCTGCATCACCGGATTTTCCACCGCCACCAGGCATCATTTTTGACATGACTTCCTGCACAAAACGGGTGGTGATAAAGGTGTGGCCTTCTTTTTGGGCCTGCCTGATGACGCCGGTTCGCGCGATCCCGCGCACAAATTTCGGCGCGCGGTTTATCATTTCAGAGGCTTCATCGGACCACATAATCGTTTCTTCGGCAACCACATCCGAGGGTGGGAAATGTTCGACCATGCCGATCCACATATGGCACGAAACCATGCGCAAAAGGTTTTCCGTGTTGCCGCCAATATCAAGACCATCATCAGCGTGAACACCGGTTTTACCGACGACCAGCAGGCTAGCGTTGTGTTTTTCAACGTATTTTTTAATCGCCTGATACGGCTTGCCCGCGACCAGTTCACACACGACCTGAACGCCAGCATCCTTGGCGACAGTTTCGGCGACATTCAGGTGCGCTTGGTAAATCTTGGCAATGCCTTCGTCGATCAGTTCTTCGTGCAGCTCTTCTTGTTCTTTGAAGCGGAAAACCTTGCCCGCTTCTTCATCCAGAACTGTCGAGATTTTGTTGAAGGCCACGTAGTGATAATAGGGATCATATGCGGCGACCACATGCACAGGCGCGTCCAGTTTTTTAGCAATATCAATTGCCGTCATCAGCGCACCGAATGATTTTGGCGAGCCATCCATGCCAACCACAATCGGGCCGTCACCGATGTTCAGGCGCCGGTCTTTAGCAACGAAAACATCCATGTTTGTGCGGCGCACAACGCGTTCGGTTACGGTGCCGATGGTTGACCCTGCGACCGCCCCCAACCCCAGCGCGCCGATGAACAAAACATCATGTTCGGCCTTGTTCATGGCCTCGATCAGGCAGGTGTAATTTTTGCCTTCGGGTGACAAACGGTCAAAGGCGACATTTGCCTTAATCGCCACTTCTTCGGCGGCATTGTGATAGCTGTCGGTGATCAGGCCAAGGCCCATCCCGATCAGGTCTTCGTGGACCTCGCGTTGATGTTCCATTTCGCTTTCGCGCTGGTATTTTTCGGGCAGCCCGCCCTCCATCTGCTTAAAGCGGCGGTCGTGCAGTTTGGCCGCATAGGCGTGGATGCCGGTGATTTTTCCGGTGACCAAACGCGTGGCCTGACGCATCGCATTATTGGCA
Organism: Aliiroseovarius sp.; assembly: GCA_030625565.1. Classification (GTDB taxonomy): domain Bacteria; phylum Pseudomonadota; class Alphaproteobacteria; order Rhodobacterales; family Rhodobacteraceae; genus JAAEUB01. Next base: position 14,262 of record DAOUQO010000023.1, read on the forward strand.
TAATCGGACTGATCCAACGCAACTAATATGCGCGCCATCGACACAGGGGCCGTGCCCGCCGCGCCTTCAGTGCCTTCGTCTATTGCTAAATTTACAACCATGTTTCCTCACCCGTCAGTTGCACAGCGAAATCCAACGAATTCCGCGTAAGTGTTTGTATAATCCCACATTCTGTTGCTCGCGACACTCATGTGGGGGCGTCCATTCCAGCTGTTGCCTTTGATATAAGCGCACGGCTCGCCCGGAATTGTTTCATCTATCCGGTCGGGTGTGGCGCATATTTCAGGCAGCACCCCACCATTTTCCGCCGTTAGCTCGGCAATAAGCCGGCGCATTTGAGGGGTCGCCTCGCGGCTTAAAATCTCATTGTCACGGCAAATTCCGCCGCGTGCGGTGCGGGTATCTGAAACCCACTCCGACACATTTCCGACCATGCCGCGCACGCCATAAGGGCTGATATCACCGGTAAATTCCTGCACCGAAACCGGCGTTTCGCCAGTCAGGTGGGCAAGTATCAGATCCGCGTCATTGCCCCACGGATACAGCCGCCCGTCAGTGCCGCGCGCGGCCTTTTCCCATTCGATTTCGGTTGGCAAACGTTTGCCAGCCCACGCGCAATAGGCGCGCGCATCATTATGCAAAACACCGGTTACAGGCTGGTCGGGCTGGTTGAATTCCGGGTCATCATAAAACGCCGCTGGCGCGTGGCCAGTTGCGGCAACAAAGGCAGAGTAATCGGCATTTCTGACCTCGAACCGGTCAATGCGAAACGCGGCGACATCATAGGGCATCGGACCATACAGGCCGGTATAATAGACATAGCCAAGCGTGGCTGGGCCGGCGGGAATTTCCACCATGTCGCCCTTGGCCACAGGCCAAAGGAAAAACGCCGCCACCCCAAGGGTAGCGGCGCAGGCGCTGGCCACGGCCAGAGCAGTTTTCTTGCGGGTCATGTGAATAACCAATACCCCAACAACAACAGGACTACGGCCACATTGACCAAGGCTCCGGCCAGAACAAACACGTCAAACGTATTAATTTTGCGTCGTTTAGTCATGGTCCGAGCCCCTTTGCGTTTACTTAGTAAGACAGATCCATGCTGACTTCACCGTTGGCTTCAATAGTGATTTCGCCAACTTCGACTTCACCAAGGAAACCGTGCCACATCATGACCTCATAGGTGCCAGCAGGGATGGCGTCGATTGAAAAGCCACCATCGGCATTAACAACCGAATAATAAGGGTTTTTCGCAACATAAACAAAGCTGTGCATGAAATCATGCGCGTCGCATTCGACCTTCATACCGTTACCACGGCGCAGTTTCACGGTTTTTGCAACAATGTCGCCCTGATTTGGCTGGGATACGTTCATCACTGTGCGGCGCGCGCTGCCGATCAGTTCATAAGTATGGATGTTGTGCAGCGTCATATCGGAGTTTACCGCAGTCAATTCACCCCGGTTTGCCATCACGCCCAAAGCTGGCGAAAATTCGCAGGCTTCTTGGGTCAGGGTCAGGTTAATTGCGTCTGGATCGAACGCTTTACCTTCTTCAACATCGACCAAAAACACAACCGCGTTCATCAACATGCCCGCATCGTTAATTTCAACGAAAGGCACTTCGCGTGAACCTTCGCCACAGATTTCAGGGTCTTTTGAAATGGTATAGGTGCGGGTGTCTGCTTCGGCAGCGCCAGCGGTAACTGTGCCGATAAATGTGCCGCCATCGGTGACTTCGACTTCGTTATAGCCTTTGGCAGTGGCCGCTGTGGCCATACCCAACATTGCCAATGCAATCGCGGATTTAGTAAAAATATTCGTCATTTTTAGTTCCTTTCAAAGGGTGGTTCAGGCTACCAGCAATTCTGCTTCGGAGGCCGTGTATTGGAAAAGTTCAGCAAGGGCATCCAGCGCCACAAGCCATTTCGCCTTTTGTTTCTCGTCGTTCAGCAGCTTAAGCAAGCGCGCGGCCCCAGCTTCGGGGGCGTATTGCCCAAACAACCGACCTATGTCGCGCCGATATGTACCATCATTCTTTACCGCATATGTGACCAAGGCGTCCACCGCTGCTTGGCCGGAATTACGCGCAAGTAAACGCGCAGCAGCAATGCCAACGCCCAAATATGGGTCATCCAGCGCCGATATCACCGCATCATTGGCGACATTAAGGTGATCCAGCGCCTGCACCGCTTCGACCCGAACCAGCACATCGCTATGGTCCAAAAGGCCTGTTATCACATCAATAATATCATCACCGGGCAACCAGCCCAGAACACGCGTCGCAAGAACGCGGGTTTCCGATGCTTTGCTGTCCAGCAAGGCGGTTAATTCATCGCGCAAATCAGCAGGAAGTGCGGCGCCCGCAACCGCGTGCATCGCCAGTGAAAACAGGATGCCATCGCGGGTTTCATCATCAATTTCCATTGACAGGGTTTCGACCAAGGCCGCTGTGACCTCGGGGTTAACGACCTGCCCAAGCAGGCGGGCAGAGAACCGTTGCACGTCAAGATGCGGTGCGACTTCGGTCGTCCATGACACCTTGCGTTTATTGAAGTTTCGGGTGTTCGTGCCATCAAGAAGGCGCTGCTGGGTTTCATCCAGCACAATTTCTTCTGGCTCCTTCACCGTTTCCAAGGGCTTGTTTTCCATAATTGCGCGTAAAGTTGACCCTTCGGCGGCATCTTCGGCAACCAAGGGCAGGCTTTCGTCAATTTCTTTGGTAATTTCATCCAGTTCAGCCTGATCCAGCTCAACTTCCGGCTCGGGTTCTGGTTCTGGCTCGGCTTCCTCTTCTTCGGGGGGCAGAACCAGTTCGCCTTTCAGGGCGGCCAAAAGTCCCGTGCCCGCCGCGTTTGGCCAGCTTGCATCTGCTTCGGCGATATTGGCCAGAACGGTCAGGCCGGCAAGGCGCAGCTGGCGATCATCATCGGCAGCAACCCCCAGCAAAGCAGGCACAGCCGCTTCGCCGGATTTTTCAAGCGTTTCCAAAACACCTATGCGAAAATCACGCGGAATTTCGGTGTTGCCCAGCACGTGGGAAAACCCCTTGGCAACCTTGGGGCCTTGCAGCGCGAACAGGGCAAGGGCGGCGTGTTTTGCGGCCTCGGGGTCGCCCTTAAGGGTGCCCTTTACGGCCTCGATTGTGTCTTTGTCTTTAAAGGTATCAGGATGTGTGGCGATGGTTTTAAAGACCTCGACCCGAACGCTGGGCGCGGAATCGGTAATCATGTTTGTTAGAAAAGAAAGGTTTTGTGACCCATGGTGGCGCACCGCAGCGACCCGCACTTGGGCGTCAATATCGACAAACATTTCAGGCACGCGCCCATCAGTTTGGGCAAGATTTTCAGTCGCGATTGCGCGAATCAATCCGGTTGGGGATGCCAACATTTCGCTATGTAAATCCGTCAGATGCGGGTTATCAGATTGACCAACCGCACGCGCAATCCGGCGGCGCAGGCGGGCGTCATCAACCTCAAACATGCTGACCATAGCGCGTGCGCCCGCAGCACCCATTTTTGCCAGCGCCGTAAATGCCTGCACGCTGACATCCTGGCCCATTTCATCGGCCATTGCATCCAGCACTTCGGGCACCGCGTCTTCGATACCCAAATCGCCCAGCGCTTTGATCGAGGCCAGTTGGATATCGTCCCAGTTGTCCCAGCCATCGGCATAAAATTCGTCTTCGTCCCACGCCACAAGTTCGGGCGCGCGTGAGGTTGTGAGGGCGCGCAACAGCGGAATAACCGGCGCATGGTTCATCGCAACAAGGGCGGCAAGCGCAGTTTTTTTGACGTCGGATTCAGGGTCACCCGTCAGGTTTTCCATTAATTGGTCTGCGGTTGCAGGGTCGCAAATTTCCGCCAGAGACGCGGCTGCGTCAACCCGCACATCAGGGTCTTCGTCCATCAGCGCGGCAACCAAAACCTTGGTTGCTTTGGGGGTGTTCATGACACCAAGTGCGCGCGCGGCGCCGCAGCGGTGGACATCAATTCCGTCTTTCAGGATCTCACTTAATCGGTCGGTTGTTTTATTTCGCATCTGTTCGCTCATGGTTAGGACATGGTTTCAACAAGGCAACATAACTGCGCTTTTTATGGGGTCATTGACCCACATCAAAGGGCAGAACACCGGCCAGCATTTTCACACTGGCCGGCGGTAAAATCTGTGTGAGCGGGGCGCTGTTACGCCACCCCGTCCAATACTTATACTACGATGTCGCGTGGTGCGAAGGACATCGAGCGGAAGCTGTTTTTATAAGGACTTTCGCCAATTTTGCTAACTTTGGCTGTCCCCATTTTAAAGTTGTAGTTACCGGAAATCCAGTCAACGACCCGACCTGCCAAAGCATTGGCTGGCTGGCTGGTGTGCAAGAAGTCCATATACATGACCCCCGGCTTAACCGCCCGTGTAACCATCGCAACCGCAGTAACCGCACCTTCGGTGAAGGCAACATTACCCGCTTTCAGCTGACCTGTGAAGGAATAATCATCCCCCTCGACACCCAATGTGGTGTCTTTCAGGCTTGGCACGCGGTCATTAGACAACAGAACCATATCGCCACTTTCGATCCCGCGTGCAGCGGCATCTTCGGTGTTGATTTCAACCCAGTTATCAGGCCAACGCTGCACGATGTAAGGACGGCGTGTATCGTCAAAACCAGACTGCCAGCGTTCATTGGCACGACCCGAAGTACACCACAGTTCGTCGCCCTTGGGCTTCATCCATTCCCAATAATCAGAGAACAGATCCCATGGGGATTTCTGAAGGTTACACTTACCAGTCTGCGAATTGAAGTGTGTCAACTTTTTGTTGTACATATTCAACGCAGTAGGACCGTCTGGCATCAACTTACGTTCGGTGTCGTGCAGGCGAAGTGTGCCTTCCAACGTGCCGTCTGTATGCATGTAAACCGGGCCTTGGATACCGTTAGTGCCCATTTCGCGGAATTTTTCATGCAGGGTTTTACCCTCGCGATGCGCTGCCACTTTAACCATGTTAAAGTCTTTGCGGCTGCCGCGTGTGAACTTGGCAAGTTCTTCGGCAACATCGTTGGAAGTTTCCCAATCAAAGCCCTCAAAGCCCATTTTCTGAGCAAGCTGGCTGATGATCCACCAATCAGGTTTCGCTTCGCCCGGCGCATCATAGAATTTTTGATACAGACGGATCCGACGTTCGCCGTTGGCACGCAAGAAGTCTTCTTCGCCCCAAGTCGCGGCGGGGAAGATGATGTCAGCGAATTGGTTACCAATCGGATCAACCAGATAGATATCCTGGTTAACGATAACCATACCACCGCTATCAACCCGTGCTTTCAGGGTCTCAAGAATTTTCTCGCGGTTGATCGACTGGATCTGGTGCGGGTTGCCGCGTGTCAGCTCATGGAAACGGGCCGACATTTCTTGGCTGCCCAACATGGACTGGATCCAGGTGGTCCCGATAACGTGGGCAAAGCGGGTGTGACCAGCCATTGTCCATGTGTCGGTATCAAGCGCGCGGCGACGACGGCCGGGCAACTTCATTGGTGACTTGTTGCGTGGGTATTTACCACCCTTAACGCCACCACGTTGGTGACCACCGGCGCGGCCAATGACCTGACCCGGACGTCCACCACAACCACAGATGATGCCCAATGCGGAAATCGCTTGTGTGTTGCCAGTGTTGTTTGACCAGTAGAAACCTTTTTCGATCATCACGGATGTTTTAACCCGCGAACCGTCGTCTTTTGGTTTCGCCATCATTTCGGCGGCCAGTTGAATTTTCGCAGCGTCTACGCCGGAAACTTCTGAGGCAGCGTCCAGTTTGAACTCGTCTTGTGCCAAAAGCCATTTAGCCCAGTCATCAAAGCCATCAGTCTGGAATTTGCCCCAAGTTGTACGCCACTGCCACGGAGTATTGCGTGTACCTTGACCGAACCCTG